>NZ_PYTV01000008.1:0-251755 GCF_003028475.1 Stenotrophomonas sp. Nf1
CCCCCCTCCGGGGTCCGGCCCAGCCGCTGGCGGCTGTGCGTTCGGGCGCTTGCGAAGCAGTGCTTCGCAAGCAAAGCGCCCTCACCCATGGGGGCTCGATGGCGCCATCCATGGCGCCAACGGTCCTGCAGCGGACTGCCCACGCCTCTCGACAGTTTCGTGCGGGTGCGGACGGGAAGGGCGGAATCAGGGGCGGGAGCACAAGCAAAAAAGGCAGCCTATGGCTGCCTTTTTTGTTTTCCAGAGCAGGGCCAAAAGCATCCACGCATGGCGTGGATCTACTGCTCTTGCCTTTGCTCATCCCTCCGACGCGGGGAGGCTGGAAGGGCCGGGTTGGCAGGGCTGCCTGGGACCGTTGGCGCCATGGATGGCGCCATCGAGCCCCCATGGATGGGTTCACGGCGTGTCCCGGGCAGCCCTGCCAACCCGGCCCACGCCATGAAGCCCAACGAGGCAACGCTTTGAACCTTACAGCGCCTCGAAAATACCCGCGGCGCCCATGCCGGTGCCGATGCACATGGTCACCATGCCGTACTTCTGCTGGCGACGACGCAGGCCGTGCAGCAGGGTGGCGGTGCGGATCGCGCCGGTCGCACCCAGCGGGTGGCCCAGGGCGATCGCGCCGCCCAGCGGGTTGACCTTGCTCGGGTCCAGGCCGCAATCGCGGATCACCGCCAGCGACTGCGCGGCGAACGCTTCATTGAGCTCGATCCAGTCCAGCTGGTCCTGGGTCAGGCCGGCCTGCTTCAGGGCCTTCGGAATGGCGGCGATCGGGCCGATGCCCATCACTTCCGGACGCACGCCGGCCACCGAGAAGCTGACGAAACGGGCCAGCGGGGTCAGGCTGTAGTCCTTGATCGCCTGCTCCGAGGCCAGCAGCACCGCACCGGCACCATCGCTCATCTGCGAGGAGTTGCCGGCGGTGACGGTGCCGCCGAACTGGCCGTTGCGGAACACCGGGCGCAGCTTGGCCAGGCCCTCAGCGGACGAATCCGGACGCGGGCCTTCGTCGGTGTCGGCGATCTTGTTGCGGGTGATGATGCGCTGGCCATCGGCCAGGTCCGGCAGGTGCGAGACGATCTCGTACGGGCTGATCTCGTCCTTGAACTCGCCGTTCTGGATCGCGGCCATGGCCTTCTGGTGCGAGGCGAGGGCGAAGGCGTCCTGGTCTTCGCGCGAGACCTTCCACTCTTCGGCCACCTTCTCGGCGGTGATGCCCATGCCGTAGGCGATGGCGACGTGGTCGTTGTCGAACACGCTCGGTGCCATCGCGATCTTGTTGCCCATCATCGGCACCATCGACATCGACTCGGTGCCGCCGGCCAGCATCAGGTCGGCGTTGCCCAGGCGGATCGCGTCGGCGGCCTGCGCCACGGCCTGCAGGCCGGAGGAGCAGAAGCGGTTCACGGTCTGCGCGGCGATGGTGTTGGGCAGGCCAGCCAGCAGCACGCCGATGCGCGCCACGTTCATGCCCTGCTCGGCTTCGGGCATGGCGCAGCCGATGATCGCGTCATCGATGCGGTTGACGTCCACGCCCGGCGCCTGTGCGACGACGCTGCGCAGCACGTGCGCAAGCATGTCGTCGGGGCGGGTGTTGCGGGACATGCCCTTGGGCGCCTTGCCCACCGGGGTACGGGTGGCGGCGACGATGTAGGCGTCCTGGATTTGCTTGGTCATTGCAGTGATCTCATGAATGGGTTTTGCCGGTGTGCCCACCAAGGTGGGCACCTACCAGAGGCGGAGGCGTGCCGACCAACGGTCGGCACCCACCGGGGGCAGAGGGTGTGCCCACCAGGGTGGGCACCTACCAGAAGCAGGTAATCAGTTCCGCAGCGGCTTGCCGGTCTTCAGCATGTGCGCGATGCGGGCCTGGGTCTTTTCCTGCTGGGCCAGTTCAACGAAATGCTTGCGCTCCAGGGTCAGCAGCCACTCTTCGTCCACCAGGGTGCCGCGGTCGACCTTGCCGCCGCACAGCACGGTGGCGATGCGCTCGGCAATCTCGTAGTCGTACGGGCTGATGAAACGGCCTTCCAGCATGTTGACCAGCATCATCTTGAAGGTGGCGATGCCCACGTCACCGGCCACCTGGATGCGGCGTGCCGGCAGCGGCGGACGGTAACCGGCTTCGGCCAGCGCGCGTGCTTCGGCCTTGGCGATGTACAGCGCCTCGTAGCTGTTGAACACCACCTTGTCGGTGCTGCGCAGCAGGCCCAGTTCCTGGGCGTTGACCGCCGAGTTGGACACCTTGGCCATCGCCACGGTCTCGAAGGTCTTCTTCAGCTCGGCGAACACGTCACCGCCCGGGCCAGCGGCCTGCGAGGCGCGCACGGCCAGTTCCTTCAGGCCACCACCGGCCGGCAGCAGGCCGACGCCGGCCTCGACCAGGCCGATGTAGCTTTCCAGGAAGGCCACGGTCTTGGCGCTGTGCATCTGGAATTCGCAGCCGCCACCCAGGGCCAGGCCACGCACCGCCGCCACCACCGGCACCAGCGAGTACTTGATGCGCTGGCTGGTGCGCTGGAAGTTGTGCACCATTTCTTCGAACTGGTCGACCTTGCCGGCCTGCAGCAGGCCCAGCGCACCGGCCAGGTCGGCACCGGCGGAGAAGGGTTCCTTCTGCTGCCAGATCACCAGGCCCTGGAAGTCCTTCTCGGCGCGGCTGACGCATTCCTGCAGGCCGTCCAGCACCTGGTCGGACACGGTGTTCATCTTGGTCTTGAAGCTGACCACGGCGATGCCATCGCCGTCATGCCACATGCGCAGGCCGTCGTTCTCGAACACGGTCTCGCCCGGCGCGAATTTTTCGCCCAGCAGCGGATCCGGGAAGCGCTGGCGCTGGTACACCGGCAGCGACGAGCGCGGCAGCTTGGCGTTGCGCGACGGGCTGTAGCTGCCTTCGGCGGCATGCACGCCGTCGCGGCCATCGAACACCCAGTCCGGCAGCGGGGCGTTGCTCATGCTCTTGCCGGCCACGATGTCGTCGGCAATCCACTGCGCAACCTGCTTCCAGCCGGCAGCCTGCCAGGTTTCGAACGGGCCCAGCGACCAGCCGTAGCCCCAGCGGATGGCCAGGTCGACGTCGCGTGCGGTCTCGGCGATATCGGCCAGGTGGTAGGCGCTGTAGTGGAACAGGTCGCGGAAGGTCGCCCACAGGAACTGCGCCTGCGGGTGCTGGCTCTCGCGCAGCTTGGCGAACTTTTCGGCCGGGTTCTTGATCTTCAGGATCTCGACCACTTCCGGGGCAGCAGTGCGATCGGCGGCGCGGTAGTCCTGCTTTTCCAGGTCCAGCACCACGATGTCCTTGCCGACCTTGCGGAAGATGCCGGCGCCGGTCTTCTGGCCCAGCGCGCCCTTGGCGATCAGCGCGTCCAGCCACTTCGGCGACTTGAAGAATTCATGCCACGGGTCGTTCGGCAGGGTGTCGCCCATGGTCTTGATGACGTGGGCCATGGTGTCCAGGCCGACCACGTCGGAGGTGCGGTAGGTGGCCGACTTCGGGCGGCCGACCAGCGGGCCGGTCAGGCCGTCCACTTCATCAAAGCCCAGGCCGAACTGCTGGGTGTGGTGGATGGTGGACAGGATCGAGAACACGCCAATGCGGTTGCCGATGAAGTTCGGGGTGTCCTTGGCGTACACCACGCCCTTGCCCAGGGTGGTGACCAGGAACGCTTCCAGGCCTTCCAGCACGGCCTTGTCGGTGGTGGTGGCCGGAATCAGTTCGGCCAGGTGCATGTAGCGCGGCGGATTGAAGAAGTGCACGCCGCAGAAGCGGTGGCGCAGCTGCTCGGGCAGCACGTCGGCCAGCTTGTTGATGCCCAGGCCCGAGGTGTTGGAGGCCAGCACCGCGTGGTCGGCCACGAACGGGGCGATCTTCTTGTACAGGTCCTGCTTCCAGTCCATGCGCTCGGCGATGGCCTCGATGATCAGGTCGCAATCCTTCAGCTGTTCCAGGCTGGTTTCGTAATTGCCGGGAGTGATGGCTTCGGCCAGCGACTTGCTGGCCAGCGGCGCCGGGCTCAGCTTGCCCAGGTTGGCGATCGCCTTCAGCACGATGCCATCGGCCGGACCTTCCTTGGCGGGCAGGTCGAACAGCACGGTGTCGACGCCAGCGTTGGTGAGGTGGGCGGCAATCTGGGCACCCATGACGCCGGCACCCAGCACGGCGGCGCGGCGGACTAGCAGGGAATTGGACATGGTGTAGGGCCTTTGTTGGTCAGCAGTTACGGGGTGGGTCGCACCCGATGGAATTACGGGGAAGCGGGCAGGGCGCTGGCGCGTGCGGCGGCGCGGAACCCGGCTTCGGCGAAATGGATCAGTTCGTGGGCGGCATGGGCACGATGCGCCGCTTCGGTGACACCGGCGGGACGCTTGATCAGCCCGAAGTCGGCCATGGCATAGGTGAGCGAGCCGGCCAGGAAGTCCAGGCGCCAGTACAGCTCTTCCTTGCTCAGGTCGGGAATGCACTCGCCGATGGCCTTGCCGAACGCACGCAGCACATGGCCGTAGTGGTCGGACAGGAACTTGCGCAGGTTGTCGTTCTTCTCGGCGTAGGCGCGGGCGATCACGCGCACGAAGGCGCCGCCGTTCTGGCGGTCCTGGGCCAGTGCCAGCGCCGGCTCGACGAAGGCGGCCAGCACCGGACGCAGCTGCCCGGGGTGTTCGGCACGGGCGCGCTCGAGCTGTGACAGGCGGGCGCCGGTCATCTCGTCCATGCGGCGGCGGAACACCTCGTTGACCAGGTTTTCCTTCGAGCCGAAGTGGTAGTTGACTGCCGCGATGTTGACGTCGGCCTGGCTGGTGACCTGGCGCAGCGAGGTGCCGGCGAAGCCGTGCTGGGCGAACAGCTCCTCGGCGGCACCGAGGATCCGGTCCTTGGTCGAGAAGTGGGCGGGCTTGGCCATCGGCGGGCGGACCTTAATCAAACGATTGTTTGATACTAGAACCAGACGGTAGCGTATGGCATTTTGCAGTGCAGCAAAACTGCCGGGGCCGGTCAGATTTCACTCAGGTGGGTGAATGGGCGCGGTGGGGGCGGATCCCCGCAGGGGCTCCGACCCCTGGCGGTGATGGGTTGCCGGCCAGCGGCCGGCACTACCATGCCGCCGCTTTATCTTTTACAATTCGCCTACGTTTATCAGGCTAAGCCCGCGTCCCGACGCGGGTTTTTTTCATGTTACCCTTCGGGCCATCAGCGGCCCGATTCCATTGGAGACATCCCATGGCGCTGGAGCGCACCCTTTCGATCATCAAGCCGGACGCCGTTGCCAAGAACGTCATCGGCGAAATCTACGCCCGCTTCGAGAAGGCCGGCCTGAAGGTCGTGGCCGCCAAGTACAAGCAGCTGTCGCGCCGTGAAGCCGAAGGCTTCTACGCCGTGCACCGCGAGCGTCCGTTCTTCAACGCGCTGGTCGAGTTCATGATCTCCGGCCCGGTGATGATCCAGGCCCTGGAAGGCGAGAACGCCGTCCTGGCCCACCGCGACCTGCTGGGCGCCACCAACCCGAAGGAAGCCGCTGCGGGCACCATCCGCGCCGACTTCGCCGAATCCATCGATGCCAATGCCGCCCACGGCTCGGACTCGGTCGAGAATGCAGCGATTGAAATCGCCTACTTCTTCGCCGCCACCGAAGTCGTCTCGCGCTGAGAGTAATGCCGTGAACGAGGTCGTACAGTCCCCCGCCATCCAGCCGCTGCCGAAGTCGGCACCCACGGCTGGCAAGCAGAACCTGCTCGACCTCGATCGCGCGGGCCTGGAACAGTTTTTCGTCGAAAAACTCGGCGAAAAGAAGTTCCGTGCCCATCAGGTGATGAAGTGGATCCACCATCGCTACGTCACCGACTTCGATGAAATGACCGATCTCGGCAAGGTCCTGCGCGCCAAGCTGCAGGCCCATGCCGAGGTCGTTGTCCCCAACATCGTGTTCGACAAGCCCTCTGCCGATGGCACCCACAAGTGGCTGCTGGCGATGGGCGTGGATGGCAAGAACGCCATCGAGACCGTGTACATCCCCGACAAGACCCGCGGCACGCTGTGCGTGTCCTCGCAGGTCGGCTGCGGCCTGAACTGCACGTTCTGCTCCACCGCCACCCAGGGCTTCAACCGCAACCTGACCACCGCCGAGATCATCGGCCAGGTGTGGGTCGCCGCGCGCCACCTGGGCAACGTGCCGCACCAGATGCGCCGCCTCACCAACGTGGTGATGATGGGCATGGGCGAGCCGCTGATGAATTTCGACAACGTCGTGCGCGCCATGAGCGTGATGCGCGACGATCTGGGCTACGGCCTGGCCAACAAGCGCGTGACCCTGTCGACCTCTGGCCTGGTGCCGCAGATCGATCGCCTGTCCGCCGAAAGCGACGTGTCGCTGGCCGTTTCCCTGCATGCGCCGAATGACGCGCTGCGCGAAACTCTGGTGCCGTTGAACAAGAAGTACCCGATCGCCGAGCTGATGGCCTCGTGTGCCCGTTACCTGCGCGCCAACAAGCGCCGCGAATCGGTCACCTTCGAGTACACCCTGATGAAGGGCATCAACGACAAGCCCGAGCATGCCCGCGAGCTGGCCCGGCTGATGCACCAGTTCGACAACGCGGTGCAGGCCAGGGATTCGGGCAAGGTCAACCTGATTCCGTTCAACCCGTTCCCGGGCACCCGCTACGAGCGCTCCGAAGAGGCGCATATCCGCGCCTTCCAGAAGATCCTGCTGGACAGCAACGTGCTGACCATGGTCCGCCGCACCCGTGGCGACGACATCGACGCCGCCTGTGGCCAGCTCAAGGGCCAGGTGATGGACCGCACCCGCCGCCAGGCCGAGTTCAACAAGACGCTGCAGGCGGGGAAGGGGAGCGATGCCGCGGCCTGACCGCCTCTGGCTGGTCCTGTTCGCAGGCACGCTGGCCCTCGCGGTCGGCGGCTGCAAATCCCATCCCAAGGCCAGGCTCGGGCCGAGCGAGGCGCCGGTGTATTCGGTGCGCGACCCGGACGGGGTGCGCCGCCAGGTGCGCCTGAACGACCTGCTCACGCTGGCGGCCCGTGACATGCAGGTCGGCAACCTCGACGGTGCCGAACGCAAGGCACGCGAAGCCATGAAGCTGGCCCCGGGCGAGCCGGATGCGCTGGTGCTGCTGGCCGGCATCGATGAGCGCCGTGGCCGCACCGTGCAGGCCGGCGAGGGCTTCCGTCGGGCCGCCGAGCTGGCCCCGACCCGGGGTGACGTGCTCAACAACTATGGCGCCTGGCTGTGCCAGCAGGGGCGCCCGGCCGAATCGCTGGCGTGGTTCGACCGCGCCCTGCAGGCGCCGGGCTATCCCACACCGGCCGAAGCCCAGGCCAACGCCGGGGGCTGTGCGCTGGATGCCGGGCAGTTCGAGCGTGCCGAACGTGACCTGCGCGCCGCGCTGGCGACGGTGCCCGGCAACCCGGTTGCACTGGAAGCGATGGCACAACTGAGCTTCCGCCAGGGCCGCTACATGGAGGCTCGCGCCTTCGCCGAGCGCCGTATGGCGGCTGCACCGGCAACACGTTCCGTGTTACAACTTGCCTCTCAAATCGAAGCGCGGCTGGGCGATCGGGCGGCATCTGATCGCTATCTGCAGCGGATTCGACAGGAATTTCCGCAGGATGCGGGCTCCTAACTCCAGGGTTGATGCATTGTGATTGATGACCAGACTGTGAGCGCTCTCGAGACTGCGGCCGGCTGTGGCACCCGCCTTCGCCAGGCCCGTGAGGCGGCCGGACTGACCCTTGAAGACGTTGGCTCGCGCCTGCGCATGCCCGTCCAGGTGGTGAAGTCCCTGGAAGAAGAACAATGGCAGAAGCTGGGGGCGCCGGTGTTCGTGCGCGGCCAGCTGCGCAGCTATGCGCGCCTGCTGAACGTGGATATCAGCCAGCTGCTCGAGCAGGCCCAGGTCGGGCCGGTGGTGCCGCCGACGCTGGTCAGCCATACCCATACCCCGCGCGCGCGCCGCATTGCCGAGAACCTTGGCCGGCGCGTGCTGTATGTCGGCATCACCGCGGTGCTGGCGGTGCCGGTGTGGTTCGCCACCCGCGGCCATTTCGATGGCAGTGCCAGCTCCTCGCCGAGCACCGCGTCGCTGGATGCGATTCCGGCAGCCGTGCCAGTGGCTCCGTCCGCGGCCGGTGTCGAGCCTGCCGCGCCGGCCGATGCCGGCAGCGCGCCGGCCAGCAAGCCGGCAGCCACCCCGTACGTGGCCTCGCTGGCCCCGGTGCCGCGTCCTGCGCCGGCCCCGGCGGCGGCCGGTAACACGCTGGAGATGCAGTTCAGCGGCGACAGCTGGGTCGATATCGGTGGCCCGGACGGCGCCACCGTCGAGAAGGCACTGATCAAGTCCGGCGAGAGCCGCAGCTTCACCCCCGGCCAGGTGGCCCGGGTGACCCTGGGCAACGCCTCGGCGGTCCAGGTTCAGCAGAATGGCGCTATCGTCGATCTGACCCCCTACCAGCGAGCCAACGTGGCACGCTTTCAGGTATCCTCTGAAGGCTCCGTAGTCCCGGTTTCGCACTGAGGCGCGGTTTCACCACCTTCGATTAAACCCAATGGTCCCTCCCGATGGGCGGGGCGAGAGTACGCATGGCGATCGACGATCTGCTCGACGAGCACGAACAAAGTGAACGCGTCCGCAGCTGGCTGCGGAAGAATGGCGCCAGCATCCTCGGTGGCGTGGTCATCGCCATCGGTGCCATTGCCGGCTGGCAGTGGTACCAGAAGGATCAGGGCGGCAAGCTGGCCTCGGCCAACGTCGAGTACCAGAAGGCGCTCGAAGGCCTGCAGCAGAACAAGCTCGACGATGCCGCCAAGGCGGTCAAGGCGCTTGAGGCCGGCCCGTCCAGCATCTACGGCGACCTCGCGGCGCTGCAGCTGGCCAAGGCCCAGGTCGATGCCGGCAAGAACGAAGAAGCCCTGGCGACCCTGCGCGCGGTGAAGGTTGAAGGCGACCTGCAGCGCGTGGTCGACCAGCGCGTGGCGCGCCTGCTGGTGGCCACCGGCAAGAGCGATGAGGCGATCAAGCTGCTGGGCAGCGCCACCGACAGCAGCAGCCTGGAAATCCATGGCGATGCGCTGCTGGCGCAGGGCAAGCGCGATGACGCCCGTGCACAGTACGAGAAGGCGCTGAAGTCGCTGGACGTGGCAGCGCCGCAGCGGCGCCTGCTGGAAACCAAGGTTATGGACGCCGGCGGCACCGTCGCCGCCCCTGCGGAGTCGGTTTGATGAGTCAGAAGGTCATGATCACCCGCGTCGCCACCGTGCTCCTGATGGGCATGGCCCTGACCGGCTGCAGCACCGTGAAGGGCTGGTTCGCCGGCAAGGACGCGGCAGCGAAGAAGGCGCAGGAGCCGGCTGAACTGGTCAAGTTCGAGCCGACCGTGAAGGTCAACAAGATCTGGTCGGTCAACCTGGGCAAGGGCGAGCGCCGTATCGGCGTGCGCCAGGGCCCGGCGGTGGCCAACGGCCACGTGTTCGCTGCGGCGATCACCGGTGGCGTGCATGCCATCGACCTGGAGACCGGCAAGAAGGCCTGGACCTGGGAGCCGAAGAAGGAAAAGAAGAAGGCCAAGCTGCGCCTGTCCGGCGGCCCGGGTGTCGGTGAGAACCTGGTCGTGGTCGGCACCCTGGACGGCCAGGTCATCGCCCTGGACATCAACGACGGCAGCGAGAAGTGGCGCGCCCGTGTTCCGGGTGAAGTCATTGCCGCACCGGCGGTGGCCCAGGGCCTGGTCTACGTGCGCAGCAACGATGGCCGCGTGACTGCCTTCGATGCCGGCAACGGCACCCAGAAGTGGTTCAACCCCAGCGAGCTGCCGGCGCTGACCGTGCGTGGCAACGCGCCGGTGGTGACCGGCCCGGGCGTGCTGTTCATCGGCAAGGACGAGGGTTCGGTTGCAGCCCTGGCCCAGCAGGATGGGCGTACCCTGTGGGAGCAGAACCTCGGCAACGGCGAAGGCCGCACCGAGCTGGAGCGCATGGCCGACGTCGACGGCGCGCCGGTGCTCGAGGGCAACACCCTGTATGTGAGCAGCTTCAAGAACCAGACCATGGCCATCGAAGGCCCGACCGGTCGCCCGCTGTGGGCGCGCGACCATGGCGGTGCCGGTGGCGTGGCGGTGTCGTCGGGCAATGTGTTCGTCACCGACAACAAGGGCGGCGTGTTCGGCCTGGACAAGGCCAGCGGCGCGGCCATGTGGTCGCAGACCGAGCTGGCGCGTCGTTCGCTGACCGGTCCGGCGCTGCACGGTGACTACGTGGTGGTCGGCGACTACAAGGGATACGTGCACTGGCTGCGCAGCTCCGATGGTGCCATGGCGGCACGGGCCAAGAGCGGTGGCGATGCCCTGCTGGCCCAGCCGGTCGTGGTGGATGGGGTGCTGCTGGTGCAGAACGTGGATGGCAAGCTGACCGCCTTCCGGTTGGCAAATTAAAAATTGGAGTAATCGCGATGCTGCCTTTGGTCGCCCTGGTTGGACGGCCGAATGTCGGCAAGTCGACTATTTTCAATGCGCTTACGCGCACCCGTGACGCGCTGGTCCATGACCAGCCCGGCGTCACCCGTGACCGCAACTACGGCGTCTGCCGCCTCGACGAGGACAACCATTTCCTCGTCGTGGATACCGGCGGTATTGCCGGTGAGGACGAAGGCCTGGCCGGTGCCACCACGCGCCAGGCGCGTGCTGCTGCCGCCGAAGCCGATCTGATCCTGTTCGTCGTCGATGCCCGCGAAGGCACCTCGGCGCTGGACGACGAGATCCTGGCCTGGCTGCGCAAGTTGTCGCGCCCGACGCTGCTGCTGATCAACAAGATCGACGGCACCGACGAGGACAGCGTGCGTTCGGAGTTCGCCCGTTACGGCTTCGGCGAGATGCTGACCGTCTCGGCCGCCCATCGCCAGGGTCTGGACGACCTGCTGGACGAAGTGATCCAGCGCCTGCCCGAAGAAGGCAGCGGCGAAGAGCTGGACAACGATCCGAACCGCATCCGCATCGCCTTCGTCGGCCGCCCGAACGTGGGCAAGTCGACGCTGGTCAACCGCATCCTCGGCGAGGAGCGCATGATCGCCTCCGATGTGCCGGGCACCACCCGCGACTCGATCGCGGTGGATCTGGAGCGCGATGGCCGCGAATACCGCCTGATCGACACCGCCGGCCTGCGCCGTCGTTCGCGTGTGGACGAGGTCGTCGAGAAGTTCTCGGTGGTCAAGACCATGCAGTCGATCGAGCAGTGCCAGGTGGCGGTGCTGATGCTGGACGCCACCGAAGGCGTGACCGACCAGGACGCCACCGTGCTCGGTGCCGTGCTCGACGCCGGCCGCGCGCTGGTGATCGCCATCAACAAGTGGGATGGCCTGACCGAGTACCAGCGCGAGCAGGCTGAAACCATGCTGTCGCTGAAGCTCGGCTTCGTGCCGTGGGCAGAATCGGTGCGCATCTCGGCCAAGCATGGCTCGGGCCTGCGCGAGCTGTTCCGTGCCGTGCATCGCGCGCACGAATCGGCGAACAAGACCTTCACCACCAGCGAAGTGAACAAGGCGCTGGAAGTGGCCTACGAGACCAACCCGCCGCCGACCATCCGCGGCCATGTCTCCAAGCTGCGTTACGTGCATCCGGCCGGCGCCAACCCGCCGACCTTCATCGTGCACGGTACCCGCCTGAAGGAGCTGCAGGAATCGTACAAGCGCTACCTGGAGAACTTCTTCCGCAAGCGCTTCAAGCTGATCGGCACGCCGGTGAGCTTCATCTTCCGCGAGGGTGCCAACCCGTACGAGGGCAAGAAGAACGTCCTCACCGAGCGGCAGGTGAAGGCCAAGCGGCGCTTGATGAAGCACGTCAAGGGCAAGTGATCTGCGGTAGTGCCGGCCGCTGGCCGGCAACCTCGCATCGTCTGATGTGGTGACGGCGTTGCCGGCCAGCGGCCGGCACTACCCCGTCGGACACCCCGGGGCGGCCCCGCACGCAGGGTCTGCGCGATAATGCCGCCATGAGCATCCAAGAGCTTTCCCCTGCGCAGGCGCGTGACCGCCTGGCCCATGGCGCCGTGCTGATCGATGTGCGCGAGGCGCACGAGCGGGCCGGGGGCATGGCCGAAGGCGCGCGGGGCGTGGCCAAGGGCGAGTTGCTGGCTGACGCGGCCGCGCATCTGCCGCGACGCGACCAGGAAATCCTGCTGATCTGCCAGAGTGGCAAGCGCTCGGCCGATGCGGCGCAGGCGCTGCTGGATGCGGACTACACGAACGTGAGCTCCGTTGCTGGCGGCACCGTCGCCTGGCGCGAACAGTCGCTGCCGCTGGTGCAGCCGCTTTCCAGCGCCGCCGACCGTGACTTCTACGATCGTTACTCGCGCCACCTGCTGTTGCCGCAGGTGGGCGAGACGGGGCAGCGCCGGCTGCAGCAATCACGCGTGCTGGTGCTGGGCGCGGGCGGGCTGGGCGCACCGGCTGGCTTCTATCTGGCCGCGGCCGGGGTGGGGCATCTGCGCTTTGCCGACCACGACCGCGTCGAGCGCAGCAACCTGCACCGGCAGATCGTGCACACCGAGGCCAGCGTCGGCCAGCTCAAGGTCGATTCGGCGCGCGAACGGTTGCTGGCGCTGAACCCCTCCATCGAGGTCGAGGCGGTGCCGGAGCGGGTGACCTCCGACAACGTGGATGCGCTGCTGGATGGCGTGGACGTGGTGCTGGACGGCTCGGACAACTTCCCGCTGCGCTACCTGCTCAACGACGCCTGTATCAAGCACGCAAAGCCATTGGTGTATGCCGCCATCGAGCGCTTTGATGGCCAGGTAAGCGTGTTTGACGCCGGCCGCCAGCGCGGCGTGGCGCCCTGCTACCGCTGCCTGTTCCCGGAGCCGCCGCCACCGGAGTTCGCGCCGAACTGTTCCGAGGCCGGCGTGCTGGGCGTGCTGCCTGGCCTGGCCGGCGTGCTGCAGGCCACCGAGGTGCTGAAGCTGCTGCTGGGCATCGGTGAGCCGCTGGTGGGGCGCCTGCTGCGCTTCGATGCGCTGGGCATGCGCTTCCGCGAGACCGGCATCCGGCCGGACCCGCAGTGCCCGGTGTGCGCGCCGGGCGTGCCGTTCCCGGGGTATATCGATTACGCCGCGTTCTGCCGGGGCGGGTGAGCCGCATCGGGGATTCATCCACGCATGGCGTGGATCTACTGTAGAGCCGAGCCCATGCTCGGCTGCTTCTGCTCTCGGCACGAAGAGCAGCCGAGCGTGGGCTCGGCTCTACAGGTCATCGGGCCCAGCGAAGCATGTGCATGCTTTCGGGATGATGGCGGGGGTCGCTCCCAGCATCGTTCCACCTCCAAGACAATCCGGCGCAACATGCGTGCTATTGCCGTCATCGGCATTGCTCTATTGTTGAACCCGATTCTGGATCTTGGGGAAAACACCGCATGGCGGTAGAAGCAGCGACCAGCGAGCTGGTCAAGGTCGTGGCCCTGTTGGGCGCAGCGGTGGTGATGGTGCCCCTGTTCCGCCGGGCCGGCCTGGGCTCGGTACTGGGCTACTTCGCCGCCGGCCTGGCGATCGGACCGTTCGGGCTGGGCTGGTTCTCCGACCCGCAGGCCATCCTGCATACCGCCGAGCTCGGCGTGGTGATGTTCCTGTTCGTGATCGGCCTGGAAATGCGGCCCTCGCACCTGTGGAGCCTGCGCAAGGAAATCTTCGGGCTGGGCACGCTGCAGATTGTCGCCTGTGCGCTGGTGCTGACCAGCATCGCCAAGCTGTTCGGCCTGCCGTGGCAGGTGGCCTTCATCGGCGCCACCGGCTTCGTGCTCACTTCCACTGCGGTGGTGATGCAGCTGCTGGCCGAGCGCGGTGACATCGCGCTGCCGTCGGGGCAGAAGATCGTCTCGATCCTGCTGTTTGAAGACCTCTTGATCGTGCCGTTGCTGGCGCTGGTGGCGTGGATGGGCCCGAGTGCTGGCAGCGCCGATGGCGAGGGCTCGCGCTGGTTGTCGGTGGCGATCGGCGTGGGCGCTATCGTTGGCCTGGTGCTGGTCGGCCGCTTCCTGCTCAACCCGCTGTTCCGCGTGCTGGCCGAATCGAAGGCGCGCGAAGTGATGACCGCCGCCGCGTTGCTGGTGGTGCTGGGCGCGGCGCTGCTGATGCAGCTGTCGGGCCTGTCGATGGCGATGGGCGCGTTCCTGGCCGGCGTGCTGTTGAGCGAGTCGACCTTCCGCCACCAGATTGAAGCGGACATCGAACCGTTCCGCGGCATCCTGCTCGGCCTGTTCTTCCTCAGCGTCGGCATGGCGCTGGACCTGAGCGTGGTGGCCGCGCACTGGCAGCTGATCCTCGGTCTGGTGCTGGCGTTGATGGCAGCCAAGGCGCTGTGCATCTACGTGGTCGCGCGCATCATGGGCAGCGATCACGCGCAGGCGCTGGATCGCGGCGTGCTGATGGCGCAGGGCGGCGAGTTCGCTTTCGTGCTGTTCTCCGCTGCCGCATCGGCCGGCGTGATCAACATGGAGATCAATGCCAACTTCACCGCCGTGGTGGTGCTGTCGATGGCACTGACCCCGCTGGTGGTGCTGGTCTACAAGCGCGTGGCGCCGAAGCCGACGGTGAACATGGACGGCGTGGACGAGGCCGACGGCCTGTCCGGCAGCGTGCTGCTGATCGGCTTCGGCCGCTTCGGCCAGGTCGCCAGCCAGTCGCTGCTGGCGCGCGACGTGGACGTGACCATCATCGACAACGATGTGGAGATGATCCAGAGCGCAGCGCGGTTCGGTTTCAAGATCTACTACGGCGACGGCACGCGGTTGGATGTGCTGCATGCTTCGGGTGCCGCGACCGCGCGCGCGATTGCGGTGTGCGTGGACAAGGCTGAGGCGGCTGACCGCATCGTTGAACTGGTAGCGCACGAATTCCCGCAGGCCAAGCTGATGGTGCGTTCGTTCGACCGTGAGCATTCGCTGCGGTTGATCCATGCTGGCGTCGATTTCCAGATCCGCGAGACGTTTGAATCGGCGGTGCTGTTCGGCCAGGCCGCGCTGGTGGAGCTGGGCGCGGATGAGGATGACGCGGTGGAGATTGCCGCCGAGATCCGTCGCCGCGATGCCGAGCGCTTCGAGCTGGAAATTGCCGGTGGTGGTTTGAATGCCGGCGCGCGGATGATCTATGGCAACGCCCCGCAGGGCGTGCCGACGCCGACCCCGTTCACCGCGCCGAAGCGCGCGAGCAAGACGCTGAACCCGCAGGATGTGCCGGAAGAGGAAGAATAAAGCCCGGTAGTGCCGGCCGCTGGCCGGCAACCTCCGCGCACCCTCCGTCGGTAGTGCCGGCCGCTGGCCGGCAGATACGGAAACGTTCCGACGTCATGAGCTTGCCGGCCAGCGGCCGGCACTACCGGCGCGCGGTGCCGACGCGTGGCGGTGGGCGAGGGGGCCTGAATCGGGGACAATAGCGTCCCCGCCGCCCCACGCCTGCCCCCGATGACCGATTCCGCCCCCCAGCATCCTGCCCGCATCCTTGATGGCCGCCGTATCGCCGAGGACCTGCTCGACAGCCTGAAGGTGCGCGTCGACGCCCGCGTGGCCGCCGGTGGCAGCCGCCCGGGCCTGGCCGTGGTGCTGGTCGGTGGAGACCCGGCCTCGACCGTGTACGTGCGCAACAAGCGCCGTGCCGCCGAGAAGGTCGGCATCGAGGCACATGACTACGATCTGCCGGCCGGTACCACCGAAGCCGAGCTGCTCGACCTGATCGACCAGCTCAATGCCGATCCGAAGATCAACGGCATCCTGATCCAGCTGCCGCTGCCGGGCATTCCCGACGCGCGCCGGCTGATCCAGCGCATCGACCCGCGCAAGGACGTGGACGGCTTCCACCCGGAAAACGTCGGCCACCTGGCCCTGCGCGAATTCGGACTGCGCCCGTGCACCCCGCGCGGCATCACCACGCTGCTGGGCCACACCGACCAGCCGGTGCGCGGCCGCAACGCCACCATCGTGGGCGTGAGCAACCACGTCGGCCGGCCGATGGGCCTGGAGCTGCTGATTGCCGGTTGCACCGTGACCAGCTGCCACAAGTTCACCCCCAAGGACGTGCTGGAACAGGCCGTGCGCAACGCCGACATCCTGGTGGTGGCGGTGGGCCGCCCGGGCATCGTGCCGGGCGAGTGGGTGAAGCCGGGCGCGGTGGTGATTGACGTGGGCATCAACCGGTTGGATGACGGCCGGTTGGTGGGCGATGTTGGGTTTGAGGCGGCTGCCCAGCGGGCCAGCTGGATTACCCCGGTGCCGGGTGGCGTGGGCCCGATGACCGTGGCCACGTTGATGCAGAACACGTTGGAAGCGGCGGAAGCGCTGAGCTGACCTCACCTGGGGCTGTTCTCAGGTGTCTGAGGGATAGTGCGGACCAACGGTCCGCACCCACCTAAAGCGGCTGGATCTGGCCCTTGGGTCTGCTCGCGAGAGTTGCTGCTGGTGGCTGCCGACCGTTGGTCGGCACAATGCTGGGGCACAGGTGTCTGAAGGGTAGTGCGGACCAACGGTCCGCACCTACCAAAGATGCTCCAGGGCTGGCCCGAGTGATCCTCTCAAGGTCAAGGTGGGTGCCGACCGTTGGTCGGCACAATGCCGGTGCACAGGTATATGAAGGTAATGCGGACCAACGGTCCGCACCCACCAAGGGCAGGTTCCAGGCCCTGAGAGCCGGTTCCAAGCCCGCCTGAACCGATCGTTGCCCGCGCGACACTGCGTCGCATCTACCCCCTGCCACACGGCGCGAAAACAGGGTAAAATGTCGCGCTTCCCCACATCTCGGGTATGCCGATGCTGCGCATCCAGGCTGAAGCACTCACTTACGACGACGTCTCGCTCGTCCCCGCCCACTCGACCATCCTGCCCAAGGACGTCAACCTCGAAACGCGGTTGACTCGCGACCTGAAGCTGAAGCTTCCGATCCTGTCTGCAGCCATGGATACCGTCACCGAAGCCCGCCTGGCCATCGCCATGGCCCAGCTCGGCGGCATGGGCATCATCCACAAGAATCTCAGCCTGGAACAGCAGGCCGCGGAAGTGGCCAAGGTCAAGAAGTTCGAGGCCGGTGTCATCCGCGACCCGATCACCGTCGGCCCGGAAACCACCATCCGCGACGTGCTGGCCCTGACCCAGGCGCACAACATCTCCGGCGTGCCGGTGGTGGGCAGCGACGGCCTGCTGGCCGGTATCGTGACCCACCGCGATATGCGCTTCGAGACCGAGCTGGATGATCCGGTCCGCCACATCATGACCAAGAAGGATCGCCTGATCACGGTCAAGGAAGGCGCCGCCAGTGATGAAGTGCTGCAGCTGCTGCACCGCAACCGCATCGAAAAGGTGCTGGTGGTCAATGACTCGTTCGAACTGCGTGGCCTGATCACCGTCAAGGACATCCAGAAGAACACCGACTTCCCGAACGCTGCCAAGGATCTGTCGACCCGCCTGCTGGTCGGCGCTGCCGTCGGCGTGGGTGGCGATACCGATCGCCGCGTGGAAGCGCTGGTCGCCGCCGGCGTGGACGTGATCGTGGTCGATACCGCGCACGGCCACTCGCAGGGCGTGCTGGACCGCGTCAGCTGGGTCAAGAAGAACTTCCCGAACGTGCAGGTCATCGGTGGCAACATCTGCACCGGCGAAGCCGCACTGGCGCTGCTGGACAGCGGCGCGGACGCAGTGAAGGTGGGCATCGGCCCGGGCTCGATCTGCACCACCCGCGTCGTTGCCGGCGTGGGCGTGCCGCAGGTCACCGCCATCGACCTGGTGGCCGAAGCGCTGCAGGACCGCATCCCGCTGATCGCCGACGGTGGCATCCGCTACTCGGGCGACATCGGCAAGGCGCTGGCCGCCGGTGCCTCGACCATCATGGTCGGCGGCCTGCTGGCCGGTACCGAGGAATCGCCGGGCGAGACCGAGCTGTACCAGGGCCGTTCGTACAAGAGCTACCGCGGCATGGGTTCGCTGGCTGCCATGGAGAAGGGGTCGAAGGACCGCTACTTCCAGGACGCCGCCACCGCCGACAAGCTGGTGCCGGAAGGCATCGAAGGCCGTGTGCCGTACCGCGGCCCGGTGGGCGGCATCATCCACCAGCTGATGGGCGGCCTGCGCGCCACCATGGGCTACGTGGGCTGCGCCACCATCGACGACATGCGCAGCAAGCCCAAGTTCGTGAAGATCAGCGGCGCCGGCCAGCGTGAGAGCCACGTCCACGACGTGACGATCACCAAGGAACCGCCGAACTACCGCGCCTGACGCGGGCCGGGCAAAGAGGAACGAGGAAGCTGATTCCCGTTCCTCTTTCTCTATCTGCTGTTGAAAAAGTATTCGAAGTTTCGTTTTCCCTACTGCATTGCCAGGGCGCCATGACCAACATCCATAACGACAAGATCCTGATCCTCGATTTCGGCGCGCAGTACACGCAGCTGATCGCCCGCCGCATCCGCGAGCTGGGTGTCTACTGCGAAATCTGGGCCTGGGACCACAACCCGGCCGAGATCGCGGCGTTTGGCGCCAAGGGCATCATCCTGTCCGGTGGCCCGGAATCGACCACGCTGCCGGGCGCCCCGGCCGCGCCGCAGGAAGTGTTCGACAGCGGCCTGCCGATCTTCGGCATCTGCTACGGCATGCAGACCCTGGCCGCACAGCTGGGCGGCGCCACCGAAGCGGCTGACCAGCGCGAATTCGGCCATGCCGAAGTGAACGTGATCAACCCCGATGCGCTGTTCAAGGGCCTGAGCGACCACGGCGGCGAGCCGAAGTTGAATGTCTGGATGAGCCACGGCGACCACGTCTCCGTTGCGCCGCCGGGCTTCACCATCACCGCCACCACCGACCGCATTCCGGTGGCCGCCATGGCCAACGAAGAAAAGCGCTGGTACGGCGTGCAGTTCCACCCGGAAGTGACCCACACCCTGCAGGGCCAGGCGCTGCTGCGCCGCTTCGTGGTGGACGTGTGCGGTTGCCAGACCCTGTGGACCGCCGCCAACATCATCGACGACCAGATCGCGCGCGTGCGCGAACAGGTGGGCGATGACGAAGTGATCCTGGGCCTGTCCGGCGGCGTCGATTCGTCGGTGGTGGCCGCGCTGCTGCACAAGGCCATCGGCGAAAAGCTGACCTGCGTGTTCGTGGATACCGGCCTGCTGCGCTGGCAGGAAGGCGACCAGGTGATGGCGATGTTTGCCGAGCACATGGGCGTAAAGGTGGTGCGCGTGAACGCCGCCGACCGTTACTTCGCCGCGCTGGAAGGCGTGAGCGACCCGGAAGCCAAGCGCAAGATCATCGGCAACCTGTTCGTTGAGATCTTCGATGAAGAGTCGAACAAGCTGAAGAACGCCAAGTGGCTGGCGCAGGGCACCATCTACCCGGACGTGATCGAGTCGGCCGGCAGCAAGACCGGCAAGGCGCATGTGATCAAGAGCCACCACAACGTGGGCGGCCTGCCGGAGCACATGAAGCTGGGCCTGGTGGAGCCGCTGCGCGAGCTGTTCAAGGACGAAGTGCGCCGCCTGGGCGTCGAGCTGGGCCTGCCGCGCACGATGGTCTACCGTCACCCGTTCCCGGGCCCGGGCCTGGGCGTGCGTATCCTGGGCGAAGTGAAGCGTGAGTACGCCGAGCTGCTGGCCAAGGCCGATGCCATCTTCATTGATGAGCTGCGCAAGGCGGACCTTTACGACAAGACCAGCCAGGCGTTTGCCGTGTTCCTGCCGGTGAAGTCGGTGGGCGTGGTGGGTGACGCGCGCGCTTATGAGTGGGTGATTGCGCTGCGTGCGGTGGAAACCATCGACTTCATGACCGCGCACTGGGCGCATCTGCCGTATGAGTTCCTGGGTACGGTGAGCAACCGGATCATCAATGAGTTGCGGGGGGTTTCAAGGGTTGTCTATGACATCTCGGGGAAGCCGCCGGCTACTATTGAGTGGGAATGAGTTGAAAGAACGAGGGCGCCGAGAGGCGCCCTTGTTGCCTTGCTGTGAATCCAGGGGTGCATTTCGCCTGGCTGTGTCAAGCCCGGGTGCGGCTGGTTTATCAATTGGTAGTGCGGGCCCACAGACTGATGCTTTCTGGAACTTGATCCGGCTTGCCCTCGCGTGGCTCTCATGCGGCTCTTGGAAACAGGCTTTCCATGGAGTCATCGTGGCAAAGATCAAACTCACCTAGCATGCTGAGAATGAGTCGCTTGAAGGGAATTCTGCTGCATAATGTCATCATCTTGATGATGTTAATGGCCTAAAAATGGATAGCCCTCAAGCTAGCAGCCATCTTTCGATTGCTCGTCTCAGATGGGGCCATCGGTGAAACAACCCCGGGGCTTCGAGAGCTTGAACCACGCCCTGCGAGAGCGGCTGGCCTACATCGACTTCCGGCTCTACTTCTTCGGTGAGATCGGTCGCCCAGACCTGATTGAGCGATTCGGCGTGGCTCCGGCCGGGGCCACGCGCGACTTGGCTCTGTACCGGGAAATGGCGCCGCAGAACATCATCTTCGACGGTAGCAACAAGATCTACCGGATCGGGCAGGCGTTCGCCCCGCTGTTTGACCACGTATCTCAGCGCGTGCTGTCAGCGCTGACTCTAGGCTTCGGCGATGGTGTGAACGGCGCAACGCAGCCGCTGCTGCCGTGCGAATCGCCCACCGCCCTGAGCAAGCCCAGGATGGATGTGCTGGCCCCGGTCTGCCGAGCGATCTACGCCAAGCGGGCAGTTGCTATCCGCTACCACTCGATGAGCAGCGGTGAGTCAGAGCGGGTCATTGTGCCCTTTGCGCTGGTGGATACCGGCCTGCGCTGGCACATCCGGGCATTTGATAGGAAGAGTGGCGAGTTTCGGGACTTCGTCGTCACGCGTATCGAAACGCCGACGCTGCTAGATGAGGAGCCACAGGCGAACGAGAGTCCGGACAACGATATCCAGTGGATGCGCATCGTCGAGCTGGACTTCGTGCCGCACCCGCGCCTTGAGCGCCCCGAGATTATCAAGATGGACTACGGGATGAGCGACGGCGCGATCCGGATGCGTGTTCGCGCCGCTGTTGCGGGCTACATGCTGCTGCGATGGAGCGTGGACTGCTCGCCCGACTATCGTCTCAAGGAAGAACAGTATCGCCTGTGGCTCAGCGATCCGCTTGCGCTGTACGGTGTTGAGAACGCAAAACTCGCGCCGGGGTATCAATCTCCAACGGCGAAAACGGCGAAGGAAAAAACATGATGACACAGACCAACTCGAGCAAGAGACAGATCTGTGCTTATCTTACAATTTGGAGGCTTTGCTCATGACAACAACAGAAAACCAAATCGAGCAGGATCTGATCTCCAAGCTGGAAGATCTCAAATACGTCCCGCGCCCGGACATCCGCGACCGCGCTGCGCTGGAACAGAACTTTCGCCAGCACTTCGAGACGCTCAATCGCGTTCGTCTGACCGATAGCGAATTCACACGCCTGCTGGAATCCATCGTCACTCCGGACGTCTTTGCTGCTGCCAAGCACCTACGCGAGCGCAACAGCTTCGTGCGCGACGACGGTACGCCGCTCTACTACACACTGGTGAACATCAAGGACTGGTGCAAGAACAGCTTCGAGGTGGTGAACCAGCTTCGCATCAGCACCGACTACAGTCACCACCGTTATGACGTGATCCTGTTGATCAACGGTGTGCCCGTCGTACAGATCGAACTGAAAACGCTCGCCATCAGCCCTCGCCGGGCAATGCAACAGATCGTCGACTACAAGAATGACCCAGGTAACGGCTATACGAAGACATTACTGTGCTTCCTGCAATTGTTCATCGTCAGCAACCGTTCGGACACTTGGTATTTCGCCAACAACAACAGCCGTCACTTCAGCTTCAATGCGGATGAGCGCTTCCTGCCGCTCTATCAATTTGCGGCAGAGGACAATAGCAAAATCACGCATCTGGACAGTTTTGCCGACGCTTTTCTCGCCAAATGCACGCTGGCGCAGATGATCAGTCGCTATATGGTGCTGGTGGCTAGCGAGCACAAATTGTTGATGATGCGCCCCTATCAGATTTATGCAGTTAAGGCAATTGTCGAGTGCATTCGCCAGCGCTGTGGCAATGGCTATATCTGGCACACCACGGGCAGCGGCAAGACGCTAACGTCGTTCAAAGCATCCACGCTTTTGAAAGACAACCCGGACATCGACAAATGCTTGTTCGTGGTCGACCGTAAAGACCTCGATCGGCAGACGCGGGAGGAATTCAACAAGTTTCAAGAGGGGTGTGTCGAAGAGAATACCAACACCGAAACGCTGGTGCGTCGTCTGCTTTCTGATGATTACGCCGACAAGGTGATCGTCACCACTATTCAGAAGCTAGGCCTGGCACTGGATGGCGGCAACAAAAGAAGCTACAAAGAGCGACTGGAGCCGCTGCGCTACCTGCGTCTGGTCTTTATCTTCGATGAATGCCATCGCTCGCAGTTTGGCGAAAACCACAAAGCTATCAAGGAGTTCTTCCCGAACGCGCAATTGTTTGGCTTTACCGGCACGCCCATCTTTGACGAAAACGCCAGTTATCAGCAAATCGATGGGCAGCAGGCCAGCTTCAAGACGACGGCGGACATCTTCCAACAGCAACTGCACGCCTACACCATTACCCACGCTATCGAAGACCGCAATGTGCTGCGCTTCCACGTGGACTACTATAAACCGGACAGAAAGCCCGACGGAAAGAAGGGGCTCAAGCCCGGCGAATCCCTGACCAAGCGCGCAGTTGTAGAGGCCATTCTCGCCAAGCACGATGCCGCTACTAATGGGCGCAAGTTCAATGCTGTGCTGGCCACTGCCAGCATCAACGACGCCATCGAGTACCACGCGTTGTTCAAGACTCTGCAGGCTGAGAAGCTGGCAGAAGGCTCAGGCTTCCAGCGCCTGAACATCGCCTGCGTATTTTCCCCGCCCGCCGAGGGTAATAGAGATGTACAGCAGATTCAGGAAGACCTGCCACAGGAAAAAGCTGACAACGAAGAAGCGCCGGATGAAAAGAAAGCTGCACTGAAAGCCATCATTGTCGATTACAACACCCAGTACGACAGCAACTTTCAGCTCAGCGAGTTCGATCTCTACTATCAGGACGTGCAAAAGCGCATCAAGGATCAGCAATGGCCCAATGCTGATCTGTCGCACGCCCACAAGATCGACATCACCATCGTAGTGGATATGCTGCTCACCGGCTTCGACTCTAAATACCTGAACACGCTGTACGTAGACAAGAAGCTCAAGTTCCACGGTTTGATTCAGGCATTCTCACGTACCAATCGTGTGCTGAACGACACTAAGCCCTACGGCAACATCCTTGACTTTCGTCAACAGCAGGATGCAGTCGACACCGCTATTGGCCTGTTCTCCGGCCAAGCTAGCAAGCCCGCCAAGGAAATCTGGCTCGTGGATAAGGCTCCAGTGGTCATCGAAAAGCTGCAAACTGCCGTGCAAGCCTTGGATACGTTCATGCAATCTCAGGGGCTGGAAAACAAGCCCGAAGCGGTGGCCAATCTCAAGGGCGATGCCGCTCGCGCGCAGTTTATCAACCTTTTTAAAGAGGTGCAGCGCCTCAAAACCCAGCTTGACCAGTACACCGACCTGACGCCAGGCGACAAGGTCAGCATCGAGAATATACTGCCAAAAGATCAGTTGCAGGGCTTCAAGGGTGTGTACATCGAGACAGCCCAGCGTCTGAAGGAAAATCAGGACATCGGCGGCGATAAGGCTGATCCGACGGTGCAGGAGCTGGATTTCGAGTTTGTGCTATTTGCCAGCAGCATCATCGACTATGACTACATTATGGCGTTGATTGCGCGCTACTCCAGCCAGACACCGGGCAAGCAGAATATGAGCCGCGAGCAGTTGATTGGCCTGATTCAGGCCGATGCCAAGTTCATCGACGAGCGTGACGATATCGCCGAGTACATCAGTACGCTGGAAGTAGGCAAGGCGCTGGACGAGAAGGCCATCCGTGCCGGGTTTGACGACTTTAAGGCCGAGAAGCACGCGAAAGCTCTGGCTGGAACTGCGGCCAAGCACTCGTTGGATGCGGCTGCCCTGCAATCGTTCGTAGAGTCCACCTTGCGCCGTATGGTGTTCGATGGAGATCAACTAAGCGAGCTTTTCGCCGCGTTGGAGCTCGGCTGGAAGGCGCGCACTAACGCAGAGTTGACCCTGATGGAAGACTTGATTCCGCTGCTCAAAAAACTCGCCCAGGGGCGGGAGATTTCAGGCTTGGGTGCGTATGAAAAATAAAAAGGAAGGTGTGCGGATGCAGCCAGATAAGAAAAATGGACTTGTGCCGAAGCTGCGGTTTCCTAAGTTTTGGAACGCTGCCGAATGGAAGTTCGTCCCGCTAAGTAAGCGGGTAAAACGCTGCACCCAGAGGAATCGGAATGGCACAATAACGCGAGTTTTAACGAATTCGGCGGAATATGGTGTGGTTGATCAGCGCGACTACTTTGATAGGGATATCGCCACTCAGGGCAGCTTGGAAAATTACTATGTTGTGGAGAAGGGTGACTACGTATACAACCCGAGAATATCTTCAGCGGCGCCTGTAGGCCCAATTTCGAAGAACAATGTTGCGGTTGGTGTTATGTCGCCTTTGTACACCGTATTTAGATTTGATAACAACAATAATGATTTCTATGCCTACTATTTTAAGACTACCGGCTGGCATCAATATATGCGTCAAGTATCGAGTACGGGTGCTCGGCACGACAGGATGGCCATTACAGTTGATGATTTTATGGCCATGCCTGTTCCCGTATCAACGCCGGAAGAGCAGCAGAAAATCGCTGACTGCCTTTCCTCAATTGATGTGCTCATTGACTTGAGAGCGCAGAAGGTCGATGCACTTAAATGCCAAAAGAAGGGGTTGATGCAGCAGCTTTTCCCGGCCGAGGGCGAAGCACTGCCGCGCCTCCGCTTTCCCGAGTTTGATGGGTGCGGTGAATGGGAAGAGAGGCCGTTCTCTACGATTATTGACCTCATCTCTGGAGTGCATTTGTCGCCCGAGAAATATAGCGATACGGGCGAAATTCCGTACTTTTCCGGCCCATCAGACTTCACGGATGAATCGTCTGATGCAAGGAAATGGACGGCTTTGACAGCTAGCGTAGCTAGAAATGGCGACACTCTGATCACCGTTAAGGGCAGCGGTGTCGGAGAAGTCTGGTTTTCCGCGTTGCCTGCAGTGGCGCTTGGAAGACAACTCATGGCTGTTCGAGCGAAGGATGGTCAAATCCGCCATTTTGTTTTTCAGTTTCTGCTTACGAAGAAGCGCCGATTCGAAGTCTTGGGGGCGGGCAATCTAATTCCTGGAATATCGCGCCCTGACATTCTCGATCTAAAGGCTTTCTTTCCACAGCCTCCAGAACAACAGCGCATCGCCGATTGCCTGACCTCCCTGGACGACCTCATCGCCGCTGAGACCCGAAAGCTCGACACGCTCAAGACCCACAAGAAGGGCCTGATGCAGCAGCTCTTTCCCCGGGTCGGGGAGGCTGCCGCATGAGCACATACAAGAGCTTGAAGTCGCTAGTGGTCAGGCTTCGTGACGATCTGAATAACCCCACCAAGCCCACCGCGCTGATCCTGATCTACGCCTACAATCGCACTGGCAAGACCCGCCTCTCGATGGAATTCAAGGACGCGGGCAAACGCAAGACGAAGAAGAACCCGACCGGCACGCCCGACACGCTCTACTTCAACGCCTTCACCGAGGATCTTTTCGTCTGGGAAAACGACCTTGAAGGCGACAGCGTGCGTCGTCTGCAGCTGAACGAGAAGTCGTCCTTCTTCAACGCAATGACAGAACTCGCGCTGGATGAGACGATTGCCAGATACCTTTCCCGCTATGCCGATTTCGATTTCGACTTCACCTACAAGGACGTTCAGCAGGGCAAGGACACAATCTCCAAACCGGATTTCGTGAGCTTCCGAAAAGGCGACGAGCTCAACATAAAAGTATCACGGGGCGAACAGAACATCTTCATTTGGTGCATCTTCATGGCTATCTGTGAACGGATGCTGGATGGGCATGACTCCTATCAGGGGAAGAAGTACCTCTATATCGATGATCCGATCTCGTCGTTGGACGACAACAACGCAATTGCAATCGCCTGCGACCTGGCTAAGCTACTCCGTCGGGCGGCCACACGGAAGAGTGCTGACGGCGCGTCCGCTCCGATCAAGGTGATTTTCTCTTCCCACCATGCACTGTTCTTCAACGTCTTGTGCAATGAAATGGGGCGGAAGATTGATGATGCGCCTTCGGTCGACCATCGACGCTATTTCCTACGCCGACCGAGCGGTGATGGGACCTACACGCTTCAGGCAACGGAAGATACGCCCTACTTTCACCATGTGGCGACGCTCGCCGAATTGCAGTGCGCAGCTGATCCGAGGAAGGGAAAGCTCTACACCTTTCACTTCAACGCTCTGCGCAGTGTTATGGAGAAGACGGCCTCCTTCTTTGGGCACCCGAGTATCGTCTTCTGCCTGAAGGCACTGGACAACGAGGCAGATCGGGCGCTGTTCAACCGGGCCCTGAACCTGCTAAGCCACGGCGCTTATGCCATTCATGAACCAACGGAAATGGGCGAGGACAACAAGGAACTTTTCCGACGTATCCTACGCGAATTCATCGCGCGGTTTGACTTTGCCCTGCCCGGAACTGTTCCGACCCGGGCCACAGCACCGGCACACGCGCCAGCACTTCAGGAAGCACCGACACCATGACCGAACAAGATCAAAAGCAACTGGGTACCACCCTGTGGGGAATTGCCGATTCCTTGCGCGGGGCGATGAATGCGGATGATTTCCGCGATTACATGCTCTCTTTCCTATTTCTGCGCTATTTGTCCGACAACTATGAGGCGGCGGCACAGAAGGAGTTGGGATCAGATTACCCGAAGCTGGGTCAGGGCGACCGTCGCTCGGCGCTGAGCGTGTGGTACGCGCAGAACCCGAATGACACAGAAGAGTTTGAAAAACAGATGCGCCGCAAGGTGCATTACGTGATTCAGCCCGCCTACCTGTGGAGCAGCATCGCCGAGATGGCGCGTACGCAAGACGGCGAGCTGCTGCACTCGCTGCAAAGTGGATTTGATTATATCGAGAACGAATCCTTTGCCAGCACTTTCAGTGGCTTGTTTTCCGAGATCAATCTAAATTCGGAAAAACTGGGCAAAGGCTACGCCGCGCAGAACGCCAAGCTCTGCACAGTGATCAAGGCGATTGCGGACGGGCTGGAAGAATTCTCGACCGACAAGGACACGCTGGGCGATGCCTATGAGTACTTGATCGGCCAGTTTGCGGCGGGCAGCGGAAAAAAGGCCGGTGAGTTCTACACGCCACAGGAGATTTCCAGCATCTTGTCGGGAATCGTCACACTTGATAGCCAGGAGCCAGCAACCGGCCAAAAGAAGCATTTGGAGAGCGTATTCGACTTGGCATGCGGTTCTGGTTCACTACTGCTGAATGTGCGCCACCGTATGGGGCCGCATGGTATCGGGAGAATCGTTGGCCAAGAGAAAAACATCACCACCTATAACCTGGCGCGCATGAACATGCTGCTGCACGGGGTGAAGGATTCTGAGTTCGAGATCTACCACGGCGATACGCTCACCAACGACTGGGATGCGTTGCGGGAAATGAACCCTGCCAAGCAACTAAGGTTTGACGCGGTGGTGGCCAATCCGCCATTTAGCTATCGTTGGGAGCCTACCGAGGCGCTCGGCGAGGATATGCGCTTCAAGAATTACGGCCTGGCTCCAAAGTCTGCTGCTGATTTCGCTTTCTTATTGCATGGTTTCCACTACCTGAAGCAAGACGGCGTGATGGCCATCATTCTGCCTCATGGCGTGCTTTTCCGGGGTGGTGCAGAGGAGCGCATTCGCACGAAGCTGCTGAGGGATGGCTGTATCGATACGGTGATCGGCCTGCCGGCCAACTTGTTTTTCTCCACCGGCATTCCTGTGTGCATTCTCGTGCTGAAAAAGTGCAAAAAGCCCGATGACGTGCTGTTCATTAATGCGGCCAATCACTTTGAGCCTGGCAAGCGGCAGAATCGACTGCTGTCCGGGCATATCGACAAGATTCTCGATACCTACCAGCACCGCCGCGAAGAAGACCGCTACTCGATGCGCGTTTCGATGGAACGTATAGAGGAGGAGGGCTATAACCTCAACATCTCGCGCTACGTGAGCACGGTGGAGGCGGAGGAGGAGGTTGACCTCTTTGCGGTGAATTCGGGGCTGGTTTCGCTCGAAGAGAAGATCCATGTAGCCACCAAGCGGCACAACGAGTTCCTAAAGGAAATTGGTTTGCCATCACTCCCTAACGAGCCATCGCTGCATTAACAGGGGGAAGTTTGGAGTCTGGGGGTCGTCATGGCCTACGTGAAAGATCGCACTGAAGAAAAATTGAGTGTGGGGCGAATCCGCTCCGTGGACCATGCTGCCCCACGTTCGCGATTCGCTCATCTCTAACACCTTCGACCGGGCTTCCAGCTTCGGGCCTGCGAGCTTGGGCTTGAGTTCGGTTTTTACACTGTGAGAGCCAATGTCGTGTTTAGCCGTCTATCTTGATCTCATCGCCATAGCCGCGACCGTTGTCTGATACCGTGCACCGTCAAGGCCCGAGTGTAATGAACCAGTCGTTTCCTGCTTGGGTGTTACTTTTCCCGAGCGAGACATCGATGATGATTCCAGATGCGGCCCATGCCGCTTCACTAGACGCATGACCTGAGAAAATTTGGGAGGTCATTATATGTGTCGGAATGAGTTTATGGTTGCCACAAACTGCGCGATGCGAAGGCGAATTTGATGATTCCAACTTACGACAAGTTCATCGATCCGGTGTTGCGCTTCCTCGAGGGCAGTCCTGGAGGAGTTGCCGCTGCTGCGGCATATGATGCCGCTGCTAGTTCCCTTGGGTTGACTGAAGAGCTGAAGCTCCGGGTGCTGGATAGTGGTGCGCAGATCTATAAGAATCGAGCGGCTTGGGCGCATGATCGGCTGAAGCGCGCTGGCCTTTCGTCCAGCCCGAGACGCGGTGTCTGGCAGTTGACGGAGGCTGGCAGAAATTACGTTAGCGATCATCCGTTCCCGCTGGACGATGCGGAGGTTGGGAGAATCGCAAATGGCTACCTCTCGGTTAAGCTTCGATCTTCGGTGGATGCTGCGGTGCTAGATGGGCCAGACTCCAATGAACTAGCTCATGGATCAACGGTATTGAGCCCCGACGATCGACTTGATGGTGCGCTTGCTGAATTGAAATCGGCCACAGCGGCTGAGCTTCTGGATTGCCTGTTGCGTGTTTCGCCCGGGCGGTTTGAAATCATCGTTCTCGATATCCTGCATCGACTGGGGTACGGCGCGAGCCGCTCTGACTTGTTACGCGTCGGAGGAGCTGGAGATGGTGGAATCGATGGCGTGATCTCGCTGGATAAGCTCGGGCTGGACAAGGTCTATGTGCAGGCGAAGCGCTGGAAGAGCACGGTTGGTAGGCCCGAGCTTCAGGCCTTCTATGGGGCGCTTGCCGGACAGAAGGCCAAACGCGGGGTTTTCATAACCACGTCTGGCTTCACTCCTCAGGCTGTTGACTTTGTTGGCTCTGTTGAAGGCATTGTGATCGTCGATGGAAATCGCTTGGTTGGTCTCATGATCGACAATGAGGTGGGTGTGAGCTCGCGTATTCTTCGGGTCCCATCCGTGGATAGCGATTATTTCGACGAAGATGCTTGATTCCCATTCAGGCGACGTTTTCGAGGGAATAGGCGGGAGCGCTGCTGGGGCTGATTTCGGACCTTGTGAGCGGATGCCGCCTCATTCCGGTCGTACCTCCCGACAAGCCCACTCAACCAACCCCCGGCAAGCGAGAAACAGTCCATCCACAACGCCCTCATCCAAATGCCGCTCCGGGTCCGCTGCCACCCGGCAGCGGTCTGCCGCATGCAGCAGTTCCAGCACCGTCAGTGCTCCCACCATCGCGCGCTCGCTCCTGGCCAGGCTTACACGTCGGCCGGGCGATACATCGGTTTCCGGCCAAGGGTGCCCATCAGCCCCTTCGCAGCCGCGCATGCGCTTGAGGATGCCGAGCAGGTAGTTCAGGTCGGGCAGGGAAGCGTCGTCGTTGATGGGCTCAACAACGGTGTAGGCAGAGAGGATGTCGGATTCGTTCATGGCGTCGGTTTCCTTGGCTGTGCTTAACAGCGCCACCGCGCGAGCGGGTGGCGGACGGTGCGGGTTGCAAACCGGGACGCAGAGAAGTGACCGGCGGGCCCGAAGGCCCCCACGCACCGTCCGCCATATAGGCCGACGGATTGCCAGCCGGCACCGCCCTAAGGACGGTGCCGACTGGCAAGCGTTTTCACTCTACGTCTCGGGTTTGCACGCCCGGCCACCCGCTGTCGGTGGCGCGTCATGGTGTTTACACCGCCGCTGCGAACGCCAATAGAAAATGGCGAACAGGAAGCGGAATTCGAGAGCGAGGAACTATTGTGGCATGCACCATTCGTGCAGCACGCGACACCGCCAGACGTATTCGCGCAGCTGCTCTGTTGATTGCGATTCAGAATGACGCAATCGCCCGCGCCGCAAGCGAATAGCGCGACGGCCTTCTTTACAACAATTCTTGGTCTTGCTCGGCAGGCAACGGGGCCCGACCAGCCTCACGCCCTGAAAAACGGTTCAAACACGACACCCCCAGCAGACAGCGCAGCCTCAACCAGCAACGTCCGAAGCCACAGCTGAATTGCCCACCAGCAATTCAATCATCGCCCTTGCCGCAGCCGACTGCCGCCGATGCGGCGCATAGATCACCGAGAACGGCCGCGATCTCCCACGCAACTGCGACAACACCTCCACCAGCTGCCCACGCTGCAACCGCTCGCGCACAATGAATTCATAGCTCTGGCAGATGCCGATGCCCTGTTCGGCCAACGACACCACGCCCAGCACATCGTCGGAGGTCTCGATGGACGAACGTGGCAGCCAGTCCACGTCGCGCCCCCCGTCGCGGAAGATCCAGGGCGCCAGCCGCCCGGTACGCGGCATCACGAACGGCAGGCACAGGTGCTGCTGCAGATCGTCCAGCGTCTGCGGCGTGCCCCGGAGCTGCAGGTAATCCGGCGCGGCCACCAGCACCAAAGGCGCATCCTCCAGCTTTCGCCCCACCAGCCCGCTGTCCGGCAGCTGGCCCAGGCGGATGGCCAGGTCGAAGCCTTCGGCCACCAGGTCCACGTTGCGGTTGGTGATGTTCAGTTCCACCTGCACCTGCGGGTACTGCTGCGCAAAGCGCGCCAGCACGGGCGGCAGCCGGTAGTGGCCATAGGTGGTGGGCACGCTCAGGCGCACGCGGCCGGCCAGCGCATCGTCCTGGGCCAGTACGTCGCGCTCGGCGTCGTCCAGCAGGCCGAAGGCGGTGCGCACCTGTTCCCGATAGAGCCGCCCGGCGTCGGTAAGGCCCACGCGGCGGGTGGTCCGCTGCAGCAGCTGTCGGCCCAGCCGCGCTTCCAGGCGGGTGACCGCACGGCTCAGCACCGAGGGCGTGGTGGATAGCGCCACCGCGCCGGCCGTGAACGAGCCGTGCTCGACCACCGCCAGGAACACCTCCACGTCGCCCAAGTAGTCGAACTTGCGGCTCATTTGGCTCTCCCGGGAACAGATGTTTTGCGATGGGGCCAATTTATCGCCGCTGGGGCGATGAATAAAGTGGCGGCCATTCCCCGATAGGAGATCCCCATGAACCCGATGACCCGGCTGGCCGCAGCGCTGGCCCTGACCTTGGCCGCCAGCGGCGCGCAAGCCGCCAACGTGCTGGTGGTGCTGTCCGACGAAAACCACCTGGACCTGAAGGACGGCAAGGTGCTGTCCACCGGCTTCTATCTCAACGAACTGATGCAGCCGGTCAAGCTGCTGCTGGACGCGGGCCACGAGGTGACCTTCGCCACGCCGCAGGGGCGGGCGCCGACGGTGGATGCGTCCTCGGTGACGCCGGCGTACTTCGGCAACGATGCCGCGCAGCTGACGCTGCACAAGGAGCTGCTGGAGAAACTGGCGCTGACCTCGCCGACCGCCTCGCCGGTGGTCAGCCTGGCGCGCATCGAGCAGCAGGGCTACGCGCGTTTCGATGCGGTCTACATTCCCGGTGGCCACGCGCCGATGCAGGACCTGCTGAAGAGCCCGGCGCTGGGCCGGTTGTTGGCGGACTTCCACCAGCGCAACAAGACCACCGCACTGGTCTGCCACGGGCCGATCGCGCTGCTGTCCACGCTGCCGGATGCGGGTGGTTTCGTGGCGAAGCTGGAAACCGGTGCGATGCCGGCCGCGCCGAAGTGGATCTACAGCGGCTACCAGATGACGGTGATCAGCAACCAGGAAGAAGAGCAGGCCAAGCCGCTGCTGGGCGGCGGTGAGATGAAGTTCTACCCGCAGACGGCGTTGCAGCGGGCGGGTGCGAAGTTCAGCAGCAATGCCACGCCGTGGACCGGGCATGTGGTGGTGGACCGCGAGCTGATTACCGGGCAGAACCCGGCTTCGGCGCTGGAGGTGGGGCAGTTGTTGGTTGAGCGGTTGAAGTAAGCCGGTTTTTTCATCGAATGCTTCGCCGTGGCACCATGGTGGACTGGCCTCGTCCTAACGGGCGGGGCTGGTTTTCCAGGGAAGCCATTCAATACGACATGCGAACGTCCATCCGCTTTATTCTCTCCGTGCTGTGCCTTGGCCTGCTGTCTGGCTGTGCCAGTGGGCCGGACTACCACCATTCCAATCGCGAGATTACCGGCGCGTTCGTGGCCGACGACGGCAAGCTGTACCTGCTGCCCGTCTATGACGAGCCGATGCGCTTCGACGCTGCGCCGTTCCGTGATTACCGTGCCCTGATGGACAGCCCGCTGCGCGAGGCCGTGGTCTGCGCGCAGCTGTACTTCCGTGAGGACTGGCGGGTGCCGGCCGATAGGGCAAAGGTGCATGGCAGCTACGCACTGCTGCTGCGGCCGGAGCAGGTGACGCCGGAACAGGCGGCGCAGTTCAAGCTGGAGCGGTTGGAGATCAGCCCGCGGGTGGCCAAGGCCATCGCTGCGTTGACGCGCCAGCCGTACATCCTTGAAGCGCGGAGCCGCTACGAGCTGGCGGCCAACCCGGACTGCAACCTTTCCAGGCAGGGTGGCAGCTATTACAGCGCGCTGTTCGAGAGTGATGGCGAGCGGGTGAAGCTGCCGGACGCTGCTGCGCTGGCCGCGAAGGCGAAGCTGGCGCAGCCGATTACCGCGCGGGCTGAGCGAATCCGGCCGGACGATACGGACAAGCCGGGGGTTGGGACGGCGGCCGGAAAGGTGCTGGGTGCAGCGTTGGTGCCGGTGGCGGTTCCGGTGTTTGTGTTGAGCCTGCCGTTCCTGGGGCCGGATCATTGGAAGTGATGGGGCGTTGAAGCCAGAGCATCCACGCGTGGCGTGGATCTAGTCGGGCCTTGCAAGTGCCTGAACGTTCATCCCGGAGATCTGTGTGCCCAGCACGCTGGAAACTGTTTTGAAGTCCGTAGGTTTCATTGTCCTTGCCGCACTTCCGTTGGTGATCCTCTGGTTTACCCTTCGGCGAATGTCAGCAACTGCTCGCTCGTCCGTGAAATCGGGGCTGCGTTTGGATCCTCCTCGCCGGATTTCCGGTACATCCATGACTTTGGTGATGGTGGATGGGAAAGAGGATCGGGAGCACTACTTCTTTGATGCGGAGTCCTTCTACCTGCGGCGTGGGCCGGTGCCCACGGCGGTTCCGCTTTCGCAGATCACCTCAGTCACGCGAACGTCCGACAGGATCTACGGACGCTATGTCTGGCAGGTGTGCTTCAGCAAAGCATCGGGCAGAAAGTGCGTGACGTTCACCAACAACCTGACGCTGTTCAACCGCGATTTCCTGCTGTTCCTGGAGGCGGTGCGGAAGGCCAATCCGCTGGCGACCGTTGAGCGAGCGGGTCTGTTCTTCTGATTGTGCGGCGATATCAGCGGCGCTGATTGGCAAATAGAGGGGCTAGGAGGGCGGGTTGCCTTGGACACAGTGCTGGATGATTCAGATATGCGGACGTTGAGGCAGTGAATCCACGCATGGCGTGGATCTACTGGCATCTCTGCCTGCCGCCAGCCACACAGCTTGCCCGCCAATGCTCCCAGGTCTTGGCATCGATGCCGGCCTTCAGAGCGATGGCCTGCAGCTCCTTCCAGTTCGTGGGGGAGGGCGCGGCCAGCAGCCCGCGCATGAAGGCCTGCATCTTCGCCTCACCCACCTGCTTTTCCAGCGAGAGCAGCAGTAACGGGCCATAGACGTAGCGATACATCTCACCCAGGTCCGAGCTGCCGTCGATGGCATCGAATGCCGGCAGCGGCGTGCTCTGCTTGTCGACGGCCGCCTGCAACCCGGCAACATAGCGATCAGCCGCCGCATCGCCACTGATCTCGCGCAGCGCCTTGATCGACAGGAACTCAGCGCTGGATTCCAGCAGCACCCAGAAATACGGCCCCTGCGGACGGTTCAGTGTGCCGAAGTAGTAGTGGCCCATTTCGTGCGCGATGTACTGCACCCGGCGGTCGGCGTTCTCGCCTCCGGCCAGCAGTGAATCGGCCACGTTGCCGATGCTGCCGCTCATGGCGATGGTCGGCCAGGTGGCAAAGCCCCATTCGCTGCCTTCGCGGTCGCGCTCGATCTGGTTGAGCGTGACCATGCGCAGGAAAGTGGGGCGGTCGGTCAGCGGTACGCGCATGTAACGGCTGTGCACGTCGGCTACTTTCTGCACCGTGCTGGACAATGCATCGACCTTGGCCGCCGGCAGGGTCTCGTTGAGGATGGTGACCTGCGCGGTGCGGGTGATCGGGCCGCTGCCGCCGAACAGCAGGATCGGCCGCGCGTTGTCGCTGCGGAATCGCCCCTGCGCGCCTTCGATGGCCGGGCTGCCGTTGAGATACAGGAAGCGGCAGCCGGCGCAGTCCACCTGCAGGTCGTAGCGGCTTTGGCTGCTGCGCACGCGCGCCTTGGGGTCGAACGCCTGCGGCAGCCACGCGGACTGCTCGGTGAAGCGGGCGCTGTCGCCGTTGAAGGCCATCATGCCTTTGAAGTCGCCCAGGGCATCGTGCCTCGGGTACAGCGGGAACGCGCCGACGTACTGCACGCAGAGCGTGGTGGTGGGCTCGGCCAGGGTGTAGACGCGTGCTTCGCCATCCACGCCCGGGTCGTACCAGCCGTCGAATCCGACCGGGTTGCCTTCGCCATCGGTGACCCGTGCCACGTTCAGGCCGGCGTTGAGCACGAACTGGGCTTGGGCGTTGGCGGGGGCATTGGATACGCATACATCGCCATCCACGCGGCCGGTCGCGATATCCACCCGCACGCTGCCGGTGGTGAGCGGCGTGGCTGGCTGCGCGGGCAAGGCGGCCTGGCTGATGGCGGGGGCGAGCAGTGCGGCGACAACGGCGGGCAGCAGGGCCTTGCAGGGGTTCATCGAGCCATCCTTGGGTGGATGGTGGTGACTATAGGGGGAATGTGGATTTATGCCGAGGGGGAGCATCCACGCGTGGTGTGGAGGCACAGGGCTACACTGGTGACCTATGCCCGATGGAAGCTCGCCCATGTTCTCTGGAAAGGTTGCGGTGGTCACCGGCTCCACCAGCGGTATCGGTCTTGGCATTGCCACGGCGCTGGCCCGGCAGGGCGCCGATGTTGTGCTGAATGGCTTCGGCGACGCGGCGGAGATCGAACGCATTCGCACCGGACTGGAAGCCGAGTTCGGCGTGCGCGTGGCGCATGACGGCGCGGACCTGTCCAAGGGCGAGGCGGTGCGCGCACTGATCGGCAACGCCGTTGCGAAGATGGGGCGCATCGACATCCTGGTGAACAACGCGGGCATCCAGCACACCGCATCCATCGAGGAATTCCCGGTCGAGAAGTGGGATGCGATCCTGGCGCTGAACCTGTCGGCGGTGTTCCATGCAACAGCCGCGGCCTTGCCGCACATGAAGCAGCAGGGCGCCGGCCGCATCATCAACATCGCGTCGGTGCATGGGCTGGTGGGCTCGGTGAACAAATCGGCGTATGTGGCGGCCAAGCATGGCGTGGTGGGCTTCACCAAGGTGACCGCTCTGGAGAATGCGGGCAGCGGCATCACCGCCAATGCCATCTGCCCGGGCTGGGTGCGAACGGCGCTGGTCGAGCAGCAGATCACCGCGTTGGCAGAGAAGGACGGCACGGATCAGGAATCCGCGGCGCGTGCGCTGCTGGCCGAGAAGCAGCCGTCGTTGCAGTTCGTGACGCCCGAGCAGCTGGGCGAGATGGTGGTGTTCCTGGCCTCGGACGCGGCAGCGCAGATCACCGGCACGGCGCTGCCGGTGGATGGGGGCTGGACGGCGCGCTAGTGTGCCGGTTGCGCGCGCCGCTGCAGCATCGGCAGCGCCACCAGCGTTACCAGAATGGTGAACAGCACCAGCGACGAACCTACCGTGCCGAAGCCCAGCCCGCCCTTTTCCAGCGGCTTGGTGAGCAGGTCGCCGAAGGTGGCGCCGAACGGGCGTGTGAGCACGAAGGCGATCCAGAACAGGATGACCCGGTTGATGCCCTTGATGCGGGTGGCCAACGCGGTGAGCGCGATGAGGCTGCCGATCAGCAGTGCGCCGCCGGTGAAACCGAGCCCGGAATCGTCGGCGAGGAAATCACCCAGCGCGGTGCCGAGCGTGTTGGAGAACAGCACGGCGGTCCAGTAGAAGCCTTCGGCGCGGCGCGATGCGATGTTGCTGACCGAGATCGACTTTTCCGATATCCGCCAGGCCAGCAGCACCAGCGCCAGACAGCCGGCCAGCAGGCTGGCGCCGGTGGCGTAGCCCAGGCCGAGCGTGCGGTCGAGCAGGTCGGACATAGTGGTGCCGGCGGTGCTGGTGGCCAGCACCACCGACCAGAACAGCACCGGATGGAAGCGCCGTGCCGAGAGCTGCAGGGCCAACAGGCCAGCGAAGATCGTGAGCAGAATGGCCGAGCTGGCCACGTAACCCAGGTTGAGCGTCATCGACAGCAGGTCGCCGGCGGTCTCGCCGAGGGTGGTGGCGGCGATCTTCATCACCCAGAAACCAAGGGTGACCGCCGCCACCTTGCTGTGCAGGGAATCTGCGTCTGAAGCACGCATCGAACGTCACCAGGGGAGCCTGCCGGTGATGCTGTGGCGGGCGGCGTCGGAGTGCGGTCGGAACCGGGTTCGGTGAGGGTGAGCGTGGCGCTGGCGTTCAGTCCACGCTGGCCGGGGTCGACAGGCGGGCGAGCAGGGCATCCCAATCGGCCACGAAGCAGCCGTCGCGACCACGGTTGCATTCGGTGATCCACGCGTCCAGCGATTCGCTCTGTGCGCGGTAGTCGCTGACATCGCCCAGCACGGCGAAACGCAGGCGGTAGTTCACCAGCATCTGCAGCCATTGCCCGGCCATGCCGGAGCGCAGCTCGAAGAAGTCCGGAGAGAGGCGCTGCACCGGAATGGCGATCCACTCGGCCTGATGCCCAAAGGCGTCGCCGACCAGATCACGCAGGCCGTTGGCATCGAGTGCGGGGCCCTGCGTCTCGATGCGCAGGATACGGGTGGTGCCGAGCTGTTCCAGAGAAGGGGGCATGGGGTGTCCTGGGGTATGTCCTTATGTCCAGCCTGTCGGATTGTGCAGTGCTGAGTGTCGTAAAGCACCACTTGATCGGGGCGATCTGTGTGGCCGTGCTGATAACGTTCCCTTTTCCTTCAGCACCTTACCGGATCGATGCGCTGCGATGGGGGGCGTCGCTGCTGGACGGAATTTCATGGATGTGGTCGCCTCCAAGGCAGGCCTCATGGTCGGAATCCCTCCTGCGTCTGTACGCGTCACGCCTTTGATCATTGGAAGAATGCCTTGAACATCTCGATGGCCTGCCACTTCCCTTCAGCAGCCCGCACGCCGTTTCAGGTGTGGGAAGACATTGTTGGAATCACGTCCAGTCTCTCAAGCGTTGACCCACTCTTCGCGAGTTGGTGGGCCGCCCCACGATCACCACGCGACGCCTACGTGCCCGTCGATGAAGGTGACGCATTTGTTGCCCGGGTGCAGGACGATGACATCAGGTTTGCCCAGGAGTATCCCGTTCAGCCTTCGACGGGAAGCGGTGGCGTGGTTCTGACGAATGCTGGGAATGACAAGGACTGGCTGAGACGAGGCGGTGTTGGGCTGAGTTATATGCCCGCGCTCGGGATGCTTCGACTTCATGTGGACCGCATCGAGAAGGTGTTCGATTCCCCTGTCAGTCTTCTTGAGTCCTCGCTTTCGGTGCTGCTGAACAGCCTACCCATCACATTTGCAAAGACAAATGTTCAGCAGCTCGTGGAGGGGGAGTTGCTGCTCTACAGCGTTGATCGCGCGCCCTTCCTGCATCGGGAATTCCTCGGTTGGATGGGCTACGTAGACGCCCCGCTGACCCAAGAACAGGTTCCTGCCGCAGCAAGGCTTGAGCGTCGGGGTGGTGGCACGCTCATCCTCGCCACGGAAGTTCTCGATCTTGCTGATGCCCATGCCGTCAAACAGGCCAACCAGGTCGAGATGAACCTGGTTGACCTGGGGCTGCTTCCGGTTACGGATCCCTTGTTGAGGTAGCGCGTTTCGTCCCGCAGCGAATCAACTCGGCTTCGCAAACACATCCAACCCTTTGCCCGTCTCCAACAACGACTTCAGGCTCGACAGCACAATCGGCCAGCCCTGGCGGATGCCGGTATCCATGCCGCTGCCGGGTTCCAGCTCGTCATGGGTAACGGTCAGCCGCACCATGTCCTGGTAGGGCACGATCTCGAAGGTGACGCGGCTGTAGGCAGCCGGATTGTCAGCCTGTGAGGCGGCGGCCCAGGTGATGACCAGCCGCGAGGGCGGGGTGCTTTCCACCACTTCGCCAACCAGCTCGACCGAGCGCGTTTCGTTGGCGCGCACATGCTGCCAGCGCGAGCCGGGTTTCCAGTCCGAGACGTTTTCATGGCCCCAGTAGCGGCTGGCGATCTCGGGGCGGGTGATGGCCTCGAACACCTTCTGCGGTGTGGAGGCGATGTAGATCACGTGGATGAAGCGGGTGGTCTCTGCGGACATCATCATTCTCCTTCCAGTTCTCGTTTCAGGTCATGCAGCAGGCTCAGGCGCTGCTGCTCGAACTTGCGTACCCAGCGTTCGTAGACTTCATGCAGCGGCACCGGGTTGATGAAGTGCAGCTTCTCGCGGCCACGGCGCAGGGTGCTGATCAGGTTGGCGTCTTCCAGCAGGCCCAGGTGCTGGGTGACCGATTGCCGGGCCATGTCCAGGTGCTCGCAGAGCTGGCCCAGGGTCTGGCCGTTGTCTGCGCAGAGCAGGTCCAGCAGGGTTCTGCGCGTGGGGTCGGCCAGTGCCTTGAACACCTTGTCTGCATTCATGCGGGGCGTCTTCAGTTCCAGTTGTCGATCCTGATGTCGTGCGGGTTGGGCTGGCCCTTGCCGGTTTCCAGCAGCGCTTTGAGGCTGAGCAGGAACACCGCCCACTTGGTGCTGCAGTGGGAGGTGAACTCGACGCGTTCCTTCCAGCCCTCGTGGGTGAACAGCACGATGCAGTAGTCGCCTTCCTGTTTCAGCACGAAACGCGCATGCGTGCCGATCCATTCGGTGGGGCCGGCCAGGAACTGCCAGAGCACGAGTTCGCCGGGAATGAGCTGTTCCAGCTTCATCTGCATGGCGCCGATTTCCTGCCCGTTGTTCGTGAAACGGACCTTGACCGTGCCGCCGGTCTGATGGTCGCCGCGGGTGTCTTCTGCCCACCAGGCGGCGACGCCTTCGGGGGTGGCCAGTGCTTGATACACCTGGCTTGCGGGGGCTTTGATGCCGACCCGATGTGCGATATCCACCATTGCAGGTTCCTCGCGATGGGCGGGCAGGTGCCGTCCTTCGCACTGACTATATGCAGGTGAATGCCTGCATGTCAATGATGGCGCTGGGGAGGGCTGGAAATTCACGCCGGGTGGGCCGCCGGGCTCGCCGGGCACGGCCCGGCGCTACCGCACCCTGGCCATCGACCGGCAGCGCCTACGGGGTGCTGTCGGTCGAGCGGCTCAGTGGTTCCCACGCGTCGATGTTGCCGGCCATCGATGCCAGCTTTGCGCGCACCAGCTGCAGTGCGTCGCTGCCCAGCAGCAGATGGCTCGGCGGCGCATCGCTGTCGATGATCTGCAGCATGGCCTGCGCCGCCTTCACCGGATCGCCCAGCTGCTGGCCGCTCTTGTCCTGGCGCGCACTGCGGATGGGATCGAACAAGGCGTCGTAGTCTTCAATGCTGCGCGGCGCCCGCACCATCGAGCGGCCGGCCCAGTCGGTGCGGAACGAGCCCGGCGCGACGGCGGTGACGTGGATGCCGAACGGCGCGACTTCCTTGCCTAGCACTTCGCTGATGCCTTCCAGTGCGAACTTGCTGCCGCAGTACCAGGCGATGCCGGGCAGGGTGATGAAGCCGCCCATGGAGGTGATGTTGAGAATGTGGCCGCGGCGGCGCGCACGCATGTGCGGCAGCACGGCCTTGATCAATGCGGCCGGGCCGAACACGTTCACTTCGAACTGCTGGCGCAGCTCGGCCAGCGTGGATTCTTCGAGGATGCCTTCGTGGCCGTAACCAGCGTTGTTGACCAGTACGTCGATGTTGCCGACGTTCGCTTCGATCCCGGCGACGAGCGCATCGATGGCAGCGGTATCGGTGACGTCCAGCAGGCGACCCATGGCGCGACCGGGAGCGAGGGCTTCAAACGCCTGGCGCGCGGTGTCGTTGCGTACGGTGCCGACCACGCGATGGCCGGCCAGCAGCGCCTGCTGGGCAAGCGCGCGGCCGAAACCGCTGCTGGCGCCGGTGATGAGGAGGAGGCGGGATGTGGTCATGATCGGGAGTTGGTGGAGGGCAGGGCTTGCACGTTAGTGCTTGCGCGAGGCCCGCCACAGGCCTAGGCTTCGCCGATTCTTGCCTATTCCTCTGAGGTGCCTGTGGTCGATTCCCTGCAACGGCAGGTGCAGGCGCGCATGGTCGGCCTGCTGCAGACGCTGGCGGTGGAGGAGGGCTATACGCTCACGCCGCTGCCCGGGGTACGGCTGCTGCGATCCAACCGTCCCCTGGCGCGCACACCGGTGCTGTATGACCCGGGCATCGTGATCGTCTGCCAGGGCGTGAAGCGCGGCTACCTGGGCGGGCAGGTCTACCAGTACGACGCGCAGCACTACCTGGCGGTGTCGGTGCCGGTGCCGTTCACGATGGAAACCGAGGCATCGGCGCAGGCGCCGCTGCTGGCGATCTACCTGCACCTGGATCTGCAGATGGCGGCGGAGCTGCTGATCGAACTGGGCGAGCAGGCGGGTACGACCGAGACGCCGGCGCAGAGCATGATGTCCAGCCCGATGCAGGCGCCGATGCAGGCCACGGTGCTGCGCCTGCTGGAGGCGCTGGCCGAGCCGTTGCAAGCGGCTGTACTGGGCCCGGCGCTGGTGCGCGAGCTTTACTTCCGTGTGCTGACCGGTGCACAGGGCGGTGCGTTGCGCGAGGCGCTGGCCATGCGCGGGCGCTTCGGCAGCATTGGCCGGGTGCTGCGTACGATCCATGCGGCGTATGCCACGGCGCTGGATGTGGCGCAGCTGGCCGCAGAGGCCGGGATGAGCGTGGCGACCTTCCACGATCACTTCCGCGCGATGACCGGTACCTCGCCGATGCAGTACGTCAAATCGACCCGGCTGCATCAGGCGCGGTTGCTGATGCTGCGCCAGGGGATGACCGCCGAGGCGGCGTCGCTGGCGGTGGGGTATGCCAGTGCGTCGCAGTTCAACCGCGAGTTCAAGCGCTTGTTCGGGTTGCCGCCAGCTGCCGAAGTGGCGCGGATGCGGCGCAGCTTCGCGCTGCCACCGCCGCCGACCGATGCGGTGTACGTGTCTTCGCATTGAGGCGCCCGGAGGAGGATCGGCCTGGTTTCCTGGGATGCCGGCCAGCGGCCGGCACTACCGGTGGAGGTGGCAGGGTGGGGTATTGACTGTGAGTCTACCTACTAGTAGGGTGTGGCCTATGAAAGAGTCGCTCTCGCCCAAGGCCCAGGAGATCCTGGCCCATGCCCGTTCGCTGCTGGAGGCCGGTGGCTACAACGGTTTCAGCTATGCCGATGTGTCGGCGCGGGTGAACATCAGCAAGGCCAGCATCCACCACCATTTCCCCAGCAAGGCGGACCTGGTGCGCACGGTGGTGGTGCTGTACCGGGCCGAGGCGCGTGAGGGACTGGCGCTGCTGGATCGGCAGCTGGACGATCCGCTGCGCGAACTCCAGGCCTATGTGGACTACTGGTCCAGCTGCATTGCCGGTGGCACTTCGTCGTTCTGCATCTGCGCGATGCTGGCGGCCGAGGCGCCGATGATTCCGCCGGAAATCGCCGAGGAAGTGCGCGGGCATTTCCAGGACCTGAGCGGCTGGCTGGCGCTCACCCTGGAGAAGGGCGCGGCGGCCGGCCAACTGCGGTTGCAGGGTTCGGCGGCCGATGAGGCCAAGGCGTTCATGTCCGCAGTGCACGGGGCGATGCTGGCCGCGCGGGGGCTGGGCGATGCGGCAACGTTCGCGGCATTGGCGCGGTTGGCGATCGCGCGGGTGGCCGTGGCTGCCTGAGCAGTGGTGTGTGGGGCCTGCCCAAGTGCAGGCCTTCTCTTTGCCTTTCATACCTACCTACTAGTAGGTTCAATCACTCGATGGAGGTTTCCATGTCGCACCCACTTTCGACCCTCGGCGTTGTGCATACCGCCGTCAGCCTGGTTCCCTTGCTGGCCGGGGTGTACGGCTTCATCCGCCATCGCGCGATCGATCCTGCCACGCGCTCAGGCAAGCTCTACCTGTGGGGCCTGCTGTTGTCGGTGGCCACATCGTTCACGGTCTCCAGTACGGGCGGGTTGAACCCCGGCCATGCGTTCGGGGTGATCGTGCTGCTGGTGGCGTTTGGCGGTGTGGTGCTGGCGCGGCTGCGCTGGCTTGGGCGTGCGGCGCGCTATCTGTCCACATTCGCGCTGTCTTTCAGCTTCCTGCTGTCGCTGGTGCCGGGCGTGAATGAAACGCTGACGCGGCTGCCGGTGGGCCATCCTGTTGCTGCTGCGCCGCTGGCGCCGGTGATACAGCAGACGCTGCTCGGGTGTCTGGCCGTGTTCGTGATTGGGTTTGCCGCGCAGTGCTGGCGGATTCATCGACGCGTCACCCGTTCCTGATCGCTGCCGGCCGGCGGCCGGTACTAGCGCAGGAATTCAGCAGCCCACCAGCCGGTCCGCGCCGATGCCATTGCGATGCTGGCTGCGGTATTCGGTCGGGCTGGCCGCGGCCTGGCTGCGGAAATGGCGGCGAAACGATTCCTGCGAACCGAAGCCGGCCTGCTCGGCGATCCACTGCAGCGGCCGGTCGGTGGTTTCCAGCAGTTCGCGGGCGTAGGCCACGCGCTCGCGGATCAGCCAGTCGATGGGCGACAGGCCGGTGGCTTCCAGAAACTGCCGCTGTAGCGTGCGCTGGCTCAAGGCCGCCTGCTCGGCGAGGCTGCCCAGCGAGTGCGGCTCACGCAGGTTGCGGCGCATCCACTCCATCAGCTTCGCCAGCCGCGTCGGTTCACCATTGGGGATGGCCCGGCTGACGCGCTGGCTGCGGCCGGCATCACGCCACGGTGCCAGCACCAGCCGTTCGGCCACCAGGTTGGCCACGCGTGCGCCGTAATCCTTGCGCACCATGTGCAGCATCATGTCCATGCCGGTGGCTGAACCTGCGGAGGTGATGATGCTGCCGGAATCCACATACAGCACATCCTCGCGCACATCGATGCGCGGAAAGTCACGCGCGAGGGCATCGGTGAGGCGCCAGTGGGTGGTGGCCTGGCGGCCATCGAGCAGGCCGGCCCAGGCCAGTACGAAGGCACCGGAGCAGATCGAAGCAATGCGGGCACCACGTGCGTGGGCACGGATGAGGGCATCGAGCAGCGCCTGTGGCGGACGCTCGCTGGGTTCGCGCCAGCCGGGGATGACGATGATGTCGGCGTCTTCGACGGCATCGAGCGCGTAGGGCAGTTGTACCTGTGTGCCACCCAGCATGCGCAATGCGCCGGGCTCGCCTGCGCAGAGCTGGGTGCGGTACCAGGCCACGCCCAGCTCGGGTCGAACCGGTGCGAACAGGCCGACCGCACAGCCGAACTCGAACAACCCCTGGCCGTGGCAGGCGACGATGGCGACGAGCGGCGCGGTGGGATCGGCGGATGGACTGGTCATGGATCGATGCTACGGGCGGTGGTGCGCGGCGCGCAGGGGTGTGCGGGCATGAGGTGATGCCTGCGAAGCATGTAGAGCCCGGGGTCAGATCCCTTCCGCAGGAAGGGATCTGACCCCTGGCGCGCTGGGTGCCTAACCTCATTACCAGCAGTCATGTGGATGGCCGGATGTTACGGCTGGGTGACGCGATTGCGTCTGTCACGGCGCGTGAACAGGCCCTTGAATGGAAGCGTGTCTCCGGCCCACCCCCACGAGCCCCCATGCCTGCCGCCCACACTCCTGCCCTGAGCTCTCTTGCCGTCCTGATCGCAGCCGTGCTTGCTGCCTCGCCCAGCCATGCTGCTGAAGCTGATGCAGATCCTGCCACCACGGCAGCGACCGCCAATGTCGCCGCCTCTACGCTGGATGCGGTGGTGGTGACCGGGTCGCGCACCAGCACGCGCACGGTGAAAAACAGCTCCACGCCGATCGATGTCATTTCCGCCGAGGACCTGGCGTCCACCGGTCAGGCCAACCTGCTCGAAGCGCTGCAGCGTGCGCTGCCCTCGCTCAGCCAGATTGGTGGCTACCAGAGTGATCAGGAGAGCCTGATCCGCGGCTACCAGCTGCGCAACCTGTCGCCGGGCTACACGCTGGTGCTGGTGAACGGCAAGCGCCGCAATGCCAGTGCCTACGTGAGTGGCGCAAACGGTGGTGGTTTCCCGGGCCATGCCTGGGCCGACCTGGCGCTGATTCCGGTCTCGGCCATCGACCATGTGGAAGTGTTGCGTGATGGTGCGTCTGCCATCTATGGCTCGGACGCGATCACTGGCGTGGTCAATGTGATCCTCAAATCACAGGCGCAGGGTGGCGAGTTCGCCGTGGAAAGCGGGCAGAGCGTCGATGGCGATGGTTCGCGCACCAGCGTGCGCGCGAATGTGGGCCTGCCGTGGGGCGCCGATGGCTTCGTCAACCTGTCCGGCGAGACGACGCGCCAACACCATGCGATCCGCACCCGGCGCTATATCGATGGTTACCTGAGCTATCCGGCGCTGGATGCCAGCGGCAGCCGGGTGGCCTTGCGCCCGAACAACCGGCTGCCGGCCGGCGCGTCACCGAACCCGGCCGAGGCCACGCGTGATGCTGAGGCCAACACCATCCTCAGCTCGCCGTCGTATGCGCTGAAGGCGTTCGCGGTGAACGTCGGCCATGGGCTGGGTGAGAGCGCGCAGTTCTATGCCAATGCCACGGCCAGTGATCGCACGGCACAGGCAATCCAGAACTTCCGCCTGCCGGCAACGATTTTCACCACCTATAAGGCGCCCGGCGTGCTGAGCGTGTTTCCCGACGGCTTCCTGCCGGTGCTGGAAACCAAGGAGAAGCAGTACACCGGCACTGCGGGGGTGAAGGGTCAGATTGCGGGCTGGGATTACGACGCCAGCCTGACCGGCAACCGCAGCACCGTGCGCACCTACACGCGCAACTCGGTGAACTACTCGCTGCCGTATCCCGGTTCGCCCACCGATTTCTACGACGGCAAGCTGGACTACCAGCAGGGCATCGCCAATCTGGACCTGCGCCGTGGTTTCGAGGTGGCGGCGTTCGCCTCGCCGCTGGAAGTGAGCGCCGGTGCGGAATACCAGCATGAACAGTACGAGCGCGGGGCCGGACAGTGGGAGTCGTATACCGGCTTCGGTGCGGCCGCCTTCGTGGGCTACTCCACCGCCGATGCGGTGAAGGCCACCCGCAACAGCAAGGCAGTCTATGTGGGCGCGGCCACCAACATCACCTCGCGCTGGTACCTGGATGCGGCCGCGCGCTGGGAAGACCATTCCGACTTCGGCAGCGTTTCCACGGGTCGTCTGACCACGCGCTTCGACTTCACCGATGCGCTGGGTCTGCGCGCCACGGTCAGCAACGGTTTCCACGCACCGAGCCTGGGCGCGCAGTTCTACCAGGCCACCGGCAGCTGCCCCTGCGGCACCACGCTGGTGGCGCAGGTGTCTTCACCGGCGGCCGTCGCATTGGGCGCCACGCCGCTGAAGCCGGAGAAGGCCACCAACTACAGCCTCGGCGTGACCTGGGACCCCAGCCCGGCCTTCCACCTGGCGGTGGACGCGTACCAGATCGATATCCGTGGTCAGCTCGGTCAGTCCAGCCAGATCGGCTACAACGCGCAGGATCCGGCGCGCATTACCGACAACAGCGGCACGGTGCTGAGCGCGGCGCAGAAGAACACCATCGATGCGCTGTTGGGTTCGGCCGGCATCAGCATCCTGCCCGGTGATGCGTTCTACGCCAGCTACTTCACCAACGTGGGCAATACCCGCACGCGCGGTGTCGAGCTGACCCTGGAAGCGAACCAGGAAACGTCGTGGGGCAAGCTGCGCTGGAGCTATGCGGCCAACGTGGGGCGCACCACCATCCAGAAGGTCAGCGACATTCCGGCGGCCCTGCAGGGGCTGCCGAACATCAATCTGCTGACCAAGAGCAGCGAGTACGCGCTGCGCTTCCGCACGCCGAGCTACTCGCAGGTGGCCGGGCTGGGCTGGCAGAACGGGCGTTGGCGTTCGAACGTCGATTTCACCTATTACGGCCCGATCAAGCGGCTGAACAACGGCGTGGAGTACAAGCAGCCGCCGGTGCTGGTGACCAACCTGTCCGGTGCGGTGGAGCTGGGTGCGGGCTGGAGCGCTGCGCTGGGCATCAACAACGTGTTCGACAAGCGCACACGCAAGGTGCCGGAGTACGCGCGCAGTGCCACCGATGTGGCGAGCATCGAGACCACCTGGGATTCGGGCGATGTGCTGAGCCGGATCGGGGCGTTCTGGTATGGGCGGGTCAGTTACCGGTTTTGAGGTTCAGGCCAACGGCAGCCGAGCATGGCTCGGCTCTACAGAGGAGCAGGTCAATGTCAGGTGCTTTGAAGGTGGTTGCGCTGGTGGGGTCGCCGACCAGTTCGGCGACGTCGCGCACGCTGTTGCTGGTGCGGCATCTGCTGGAGTCGCTGCAGCAGCGGGTGCACGCCAGTGTGGAACTGGTGGAGCTGGCGCCGATCGCGCGCTCGCTGGGGCAGTCGCTGTCGCGCGATGAGGCGGAGCCTGCGGTGGAGCAGGCGCTGCAGACGATCGAGGCGGCCGAGCTGCTGGTGGTGGCGGCGCCGGTGTACCGCGGCTCCTATCCGGGGCTGTTCAAGCACCTGGTTGATTTCATCGGGTTGGAGGCGCTGGTGGATACGCCGGTACTGCTGGCGGCAACCGGCGGTAGCGAGCGCCACGCACTGGTGATCGATCATCAGCTGCGGCCGTTGTTCAGCTTCCTGCAGGCGCACACGCTGCCGATCGGGGTGTATGCAACGCCAGCGGATTTCGAAGGCGAGCGTATCCACAGCGCGGCCTTGCAGGCGCGGATTGCGCTGGCGGCCGAGCGCGCGGTCGGGCATCTGGCCACGCAGGCACGGGTGTTGCCGGTGCCGCTACGGCGCATCGCCTGACGCCATAACCGGCGGCGCTTTGCTTATGGCCAAGGCGCATCTGCATGGCCGGATATGACCGCCGATTGTCGCCTGGTATCGCTGTCGCAGCCGCTGGCATCTCTAGCATCGAAGTTGAAGCGGCATGGCATTGCCGACCCTTGTGAGGACATCCCCGTGGCGTTGGACGCAGCAAGCAAACCCATCCTGTTCCTGCTCGACCGTGAGTTCGAGGACGGCCAGATTCCCGGCCAGCGCTTCTTCTGCCGGCACAGCCTGCTGCTGGAAGGCGCGCTGTCGAGCATCGAGGGCCTGGACACTCAGCTGGACGTGCGCCGCATCGGCTTCGCGCGACCACGCCACGAGGTGATCGCCGAGATCGGCGAGCAGGACCAGTCGCTGCCGAAGCTGGTGCTGCCGCAGGGCGTGCGCAGCGAATTGGCCAGTGGTGCCCACCAGGACCGCCAGTACATCTCCGGTGCCGAGCCGATCCTGGCCGCGCTGAACGGCCTGCTTGGCATTCCCGTGGCCCATCCCTGAGCGAGGACGCAAGCATGAGCTACCTGATCAGCGTATTGGACAAGAGCCCGGTGGCCGAAGGTGCGTCGCCCGAACAGGCGCTGCGCAACAGCCTGCAGCTGGCGCAGCGCGCCGAGCAGCTGGGCTACCACCGCTACTGGTTCGCCGAGCACCACGCGGCGCCGACCCTGGCCAGCCCGGCGCCGGAAGTACTGGCGGCCTGGGTGTTGGCGCAGACCCGGCGCATCCGCATCGGCAGTGGTGGGGTGATGCTGCGCCACTACGCGCCGTACAAGGTGGCGGAGAACTTCAACCTGCTGGCCGCGCTGGCACCGGGCCGCGTTGATCTGGGCGTGGGCAAGGCCCCCGGTGGCCTGCCGGCCTCGACGGCCGCGCTGGCGGCAGGGCGACCGGCGTTCGCTGACTTTGATCAGCAACTGCGCGACCTGGAAGCCTATTTGTCCGGCGCCGACACCGAGGCGCGGGCGCGTCCGATTCCGCAGCAGGCGCCGGAGCGCTTCCTGCTCGGTGCCAGCCCGCAGAGCGCGCGGCAGGCGGCCGAGCTGGGCTGGCGATTCGTCTACGCCGCGCACTTTGACGGTGATCCGAAGCACATCGAGGCGGCGTTCGACGCCTACCGTAGTGTCTCCACGCAGTCACCGCTGCTGGCCACGGTGGCGTTCGCCGCACCGACCGCCGAAGCGGCCGCACGCCATATCGGCGCACTTCGGGTCTACAAGCTGCACCTCGGCCCTGCGCAGACGGTGAACCTGCCCAGCCCCGAGGCCGCTGCCGAGTACGCACGCCAGGTGGGTGTGGCCGACTTCCGCATCGAGGAAACACGCCCGAGCGTGCTGTCCGGCGATGCGCAGCACGTGCGCGACGCGCTGGACGCGCTGCACCGGCGCTTCGGCGTGGGTGAATTCATTCTCGACGCGCCGGTGGCCGACCTCGACGCACGCCTGACATCCCTTGAACTGCTGTCGCCCGCGCCGCGCGCGGCGGTGGCCTGACCTGCAGGAGCGATCCCCATGAGCACGACCCCGCGCCACATTCCGTTCGGCATCATGCTGCAGGGCCCCGGCAGCCACATGCATGCCTGGAAGCATCCGTCCAACCCGGCCGATGCCAGCGTCAACCTGCAGTTCTACATCGACATCGCGCGCACCGCCGAGGACAACGGCATCGCCTTTGGTTTCGTGGCCGATGGCCTGTACATCAACGAGAAATCGATCCCACACTTCCTCAACCGTTTCGAGCCGATCTCGCTGCTGTCGGCGCTGGCCACGGCAACCAGGAAGATCGGATTGGCCGGTACCTTGTCGACCTCCTACAGCGATCCGTTCACGGTGGCGCGCCAGTTCGCCTCGCTGGACCTGCTCAGCGGCGGCCGCGCCGGCTGGAACGTGGTCACCTCGCCGCTGGAAGGCTCCGGCCGCAACTATGGCCGCCCGCATCCGGAACACGCCCTGCGCTATCAGATCGCCGACGAGTATCTGGAGGTGGTGCAGGGGCTGTGGGATTCGTGGGATGACGACGCCTTCGTGCGCGAGCGCGACAGTGGCACGTTCTTCGCGAAGGAGAAATTCCGCCGGCTCGACCACAAGGGACGCTTCTTCCAGGTGGAAGGCCCGCTCAACATCCAGCGTTCGCCACAGGGGCAGCCGGTGATCTTCCAGGCCGGTTCGTCAGACGATGGCATTGCGCTGGCCGGCAAGTACGCCGATGCGGTGTTCACTCATTCGCCGTCGCTGGAAGAGACCCGCGCGTTCACCCAGAAGGTGAAGAACTCGGCGATCGCGCATGGCCGCAGCGGCAACGACGTGAAGATCTTTCCCGGCATCGGCCCGATTGTCGGCCGCACTGCCGAGGAAGCTGAAGCCAAGTACCAGGCAATTGCCGCCTTGGCCACGCTGGAGGATGCGCTGGCGTACCTGGGGCGCTTCTTCGATCACCACGATTTCAGCCAGTACGACCCGGACGCGCCGTTCCCCGAATTGGGTGACATCGGCAGCAACTCGTTCCGTTCCACCACCGACCGCATCAAGCAGGACGCGCGCGAGAAGGGCCTGAGTCTGCGCCAGGTGGCGTTGGAAGCGGTGAGCCCGCGGCCGAACTTCATCGGTACGCCCGAGCATGTGGCCGACGAGCTGATCCGCTGGTTCGATGCCGGCGCCAGCGATGGCTTCATTCTCGGCTTCGCCGCACAGCGCGAAGGCCTGGACGATTTCGTGACCCAGGTGCTGCCGATCCTGCAGGCGCGTGGCTACCACCAGCGTGAACTGGAAGGGCAGACCCTGCGCGAGCATCTGGGCCTGCCGTACAAGGCCAGCCGGTATGCGACCGATGCCGAACCAGCGCGGAAGGTGGGGTAAGGCGATGAGCGGAGAAACCGCACTAGCACCGGGCCACACCCGGCAGAATTCCTCGACAATCGGCGTGCTGCCCGAAATCGCAGCACGTGCCGAGGCGGCCATCGCGATCCGCCATGATCTGCACCGGCACCCGGAACTGGCCTTCGAAGAGCATCGCACCAGCGCCCGCGTGGCCGAACTGCTGCAGCAGTGGGGCTATGAGGTGACCACCGGCCTCGGCGGCACCGGCGTGGTCGGCACGCTGCAGCGCGGGCAGGGCAGCCGGCGCCTCGGCCTGCGCGCGGACATCGATGCATTGCCGATCCAGGAAGACTCCGGGCTGGCCTACGCCAGCCAGACCGATGGCCTGATGCACGCCTGCGGCCACGATGGCCACACTGCCATCCTGCTGTCCGCCGCGCATTACCTGGCCCATCACGGGCGCATCGATGGCACCCTGCAGTTGGTGTTCCAGCCCGCCGAGGAAACCGGCTCGGGCGCGTCGAAGATGATTGCCGATGGGCTGTTCGAGCGCTTCCCGGTGGATGCGATCTATGGGCTGCACAACTGGCCGGGTGTGCCGGTGGGCCATTTCGGTTTCGTCGATGGCCCGGCGATGGCCTCGGTGGACTGGGCGCGGCTGAAGGTGATCGGCAAGGGCGGCCATGGCGCCGAGCCGCAGGGCAGCGTCGACCCGATCCTGGTGGCGGCGCACATCATCACCGCGCTGCAGAGCGTGGTCTCGCGCAATGTCGATCCGCGGCAGATGGGCGTGGTCACCGTCGGCTCGATCCATGGCGGGCAGGCGGCCAATGTGATTCCGGACGTGGTGGAGCTGAAGCTGACGGTGCGCGCCTATCTGCCCGAAGTGCGCGATACGCTGCGGCGCCGGGTCACCGAGCTTGCCGAGCAGACCGCTGCTGCATTCGGTGCGCGAGCCGAGATCGAGTTCCCGCGCGGCTTCCCCAGCGTGATCAACCACCCACAGCAGACCGCCTATATCCGCGAAGTCGCCGAGCGCGGCTTCGGCGCTGGACAGGTAGCGCCCGACTTCGCGCCGCGCACGGCCAGCGAGGATTTTGCGTTCCTGCTGCAGGCGCGGCCCGGCAGCTTCGTGTTCGTCGGCAACGGCGACAGCGCGCCGCTGCACAGCCCGCGCTATGTGTTCAATGACGCGGCGATCGCACCCGCGGCCAGCCTGTGGTCGCGGTTGGCCGAGGACTATCTGGTGAAGGACGCCGCATGAGCAGCAACGAACGCTTCCTCTACACCTCGGTGGATGACCCGTTGGCGCGTCCGCTGTTCGACGGCCTGGAGCAGGAGTACGACAGCCGCTATGCCGACGTGCGTCGCCGCATCGGCGGCAGTGCCCGCGAAGAACTGCAACGCTATCCAGCGCAGGCATTTGCCGCGCCGGTAGGGGCGTTCGTGCTGCTGCTGCGCGATGGCCTTGCCATCTCCGGTGGCGCCTTCATGCCACACCGGGACCCGGATACCGCCGAGTTCAAGCGCATCTGGACGCTGCCGGGCCTGCGCCGCCAGGGCATCGCGCGGCGTGTGCTGCAGGAACTGGAAGACCAGGCGCTGCGCCAGGGCTACCGCCGCGTGTTCCTGACCACGGGTTTCCGCCAGCCCGAAGCGGTGGGCCTGTACCTCAGCCATGGCTACACTGCACTGTTCGACCTTCAGGCCGATCCGGAAACCGTCGCGCATCTGCCCTTCGAGAAGCACCTGCTCGCGCCGGCGGCGGTGATCGCACCTGCACCTGCCGCAGTGCACGGAGCCCACGCATGAGTACGCCCTCGACTGCACTGGAGGGCATCGCTGCACGGCCGGCACAGACGCCTGCGCTGAAGATCGTGCCGGCCCGGCATCCGTTGCAGGTGTTCGGCACCGTGTTGGCGCTGGCCCTGATCCTGATTGGGCTGCAATCGGTGCTGGGCAATCCGCGCTGGGGTTGGGGCACCTTTGCCGAATGGTTCTTCGCGCGCCCGGTGCTGGAAGGGCTGGGCCGTACGCTGCTGCTGACCGCACTTGGCACCGCGCTGGGGTTTGCGCTGGGCACGCTGCTTGCGCTGGCGCGCGTGTCCGGTTCGCCGTTGCTGTCGGCGGTGTCGTGGGGTTATGTGTGGTTGTTCCGCTCGATTCCGCTGCTGGTGCTGTTGCTGCTGCTGAACAACCTGGGCTATCTGTACAGCACCATCGAACTGGGCGTGCCGTTCACAGGCATCAGCCTGTTCTCGTACCCGACCACGCAGTTGATCGGCGTGTTCACTGCCGCAGTGCTGGGCCTTACGCTGAACCAGGCCGCATTCTCGGCCGAGGTGATCCGTGGCGGCATTCTGTCGGTCGACCACGGACAATACGAGGCGGCCGCCGCGCTGGGTCTGCCGCGTGGCCGCCAGGTGCGCCGCATCATCCTGCCGCAGGCAATGCGCTCGATCCTGCCGGCCGCGTTCAATGATGTGATCGGCCTGGCCAAGAGCACCTCGGTGGTCTACGTGCTGGCACTGCCGGAATTGTTCTACACCGTGCAGGTGATCTACCGTCGCAACCTGGAAGTGGTGCCGTTGCTGATGGTGGCCACGGTCTGGTACCTGGTGATCCTGACCGTGCTGTCACTGCTGCAGCGACGCGTGGAGCAGCGCTTCGCACGCGGCCAGCTGCAGCGTGAGCGCTCTGTGTCGCGCGTATCATCGCCGCTGCGCGCGCAGAGTGATGCCACACCGCGCGTGATCAACCGCCCGCGCATCGCCACCCAGGTTGAAGCGGGCGAGGGCGCGGCAGTGTCGCTGCATGGCGTGGGCAAGGCATTCGGCGATCAGCCGGTGCTGGAAGATGTGAACCTGGACCTGCACGCCGGCAGCGTGACCGTGCTGATCGGCCCGTCCGGTGCCGGCAAGTCCACGCTGCTGCGGCTGATCAACCACCTGGAACGTGCCGACAGCGGTTATGTGACCGTCGGCGGCCAGCTGATCGGCTACCGTCGCGACGGTGACACGCTGTACGAGTTGCCCGAGCGCGAGATCCGCCGCCGTCGTGCCGAAGTCGGCATGGTGTTCCAGGGCTTCAACCTGTTCCCGCACCTGACCGCGCTGGAAAACATTGTCGAGGCACCGATCGCGGTACGCGGCGTGCCGCGCGCGCAGGCCGAGCAGCAGGCACGCACGCTGCTGGAACGGGTCGGTCTGGCCGACAAGGCTGATGCCTTCCCGCGCCAGTTGTCCGGTGGCCAGCAGCAGCGCATCGCCATTGCCCGCGCGCTGGCGCTGCAGCCGAAGGTGCTGCTGTTCGATGAGCCGACTTCGGCGCTGGACCCGGAGCTGGTGGCCGAAGTGCTCAGCGTGATCGAAGAGCTGGCCCGCTCCGGCACCACGCTGGTGATCGTCACTCATGAGCTGGGATTTGCCCGCCGCGTGGCCGACCACGTGGTGATGATGGACCAGGGCCGGGTGATCGAGCAGGGCACGCCCGACGCCGTGTTCGAGCGGCCGCGCCAGCAACGTACCGCCGATTTCCTGGCCAAGACTCTGTAACCCTCAAGGAATGCCATGAGCCCTGCATCCCCCCGTCGCCCCTCGCGCAGCACCCTGTTGATCGTGGGCGTGCTGGTGATCGGCATCGCCGGCATTGTCTATTCGCGCGTGCACCAGGCCCCGGAGGCTGCGGTGGTGGCCGCGACCAGCCTGGCCGGTACCAACACCGCCGTGCTGAAGGGCACGCTCGATCCCAAGGCGCAGGCGTTGATTCCCGCCGGCTACCACTTTGTCACGCCGGGTGCGTTCACCGTTGCTACCCATCCGGGCCAGCTCCCGCTGGCTGACTACGGCGCCGACAGCAGGGAGGTGGTCGGCATCGAGCCGGATATCGCCCGCCTGATCGCCGATGGCCTGGGCCTGAAGCTGGTAATCGTGCCGGTGGCCTGGGCCGACTGGCCGCTGGGGCTGGAATCGGGCAAGTACGATGCGGTGCTGTCGAACGTGACGGTCACTGAAGAGCGCAAGAAGAAGTTCGATTTCTCCAGCTACCGTTACGACCTGCTGGGCATCTACACGCGCAGCGACGGGCCGATCCAGAAGATCGAAAAGCCCGCCGATGTGGCCGGGCTGAAGGTGGTGGTCGGCGCCAGCACGAACCAGGACCAGATCCTGCGCCAGTGGGACCAGCAGAACATCGCCGCCGGCCTGAAGCCGGTGGAGTACCAGTACTTCGATGACGCGGTGGTTGGTCGGTTGGCGGTGATCACCGGCCGCGCCGATGTCTCGTTCGAGCCCAATGCTACCGGCGCGTATTCGGCGCGCGACGGCAAGGTGCGGCGCGTGGGCCTGTTCCCGGGTGGCTGGCCGAATGCCGCGGCGATCTCGGTGACCACGCGCAAGGGCAGTGGCCTGGCCGATGCAGTGACGCAGGCGCTGAACACGCAGATTGGCAGTGGCACTTATGCGCAGGCGTTGGCGCGCTGGAACGTGGCCGAGGAAGCCGTGCCGCAGTCGCAGACCAATCCGCCGGGATTGCCGACGCTGCAATGACACCGGGCGTGGCCCGGCGCTACCACGACGTCGGGATTGCGCCGGTGATCTCGTAGCGTCGAGCTTGCTCGACGGGCGTGATGATGGGCGAAGAGCAGTCGAGCAAGCTCAACTCTACCAACGCGCCTCCAGCGTCCGGCATCTCCGCCGGGATTGCCGGCGCTGCAATGACGCCGGGCGTGGCCCGGCGCTTCCACGACGTCGGGATTGTGCCGGTGATCTCGTAGCGTCGAGCTTGCTCGACGGGCGTGATGATGGGCGAAGAGCAGTCGAGCAAGCTCGACTCTACCAACGCGCCTCCAGCGTCCGGCATCTCCGCCGGGATTGCAGACGCTGCAATGATGCCGGGCACGGCCCGGCGCTACCACGACGTCGGGATTGCGCCGGTGATCTCGTAGCGTCGAGCTTGCTCGACGGGCGTGATGTTTGGCGAAGAGCAGTCGAGCAAACTCGACTCTACCAACGCGCCTCCAGCGTCTTGAACGGCTTCGCCAGCCGCACACCCTCGGCATCGAAGGTGCTGACCGCTCGACCGTCCACGCGTACTGTCTTCGGTGCCGTGCGATCAGGCCACCAGACCTTCACCGCAGACCCGCTGCGCAGCCCCTCGCCCAGCGTGACCGTCAGCGTGCCATCGCGCTGCCGTGCCTGCATCTGCAACGTGCCATACGCGGTCGGCAGGCGCTCCACCGCCAGCCCGTCGCCGGCCACCCAGGACGGCGGCGTGCCCGGCAGCAATGACAGCGCGTCATCGTCTTCGCGCATCAGCATGCCGAACAGCGTGCGGCCGTACTCGGCACCGATCCAGGTGTGCGGCATGTCACCCAGGTAGCGCGGGAAGCGCAGCCGCGAATGCACGACCTCGGCAAGCACCTGCCATTGCAGCGGGCGCCGATCGTGCAGCAGGCCCTGCAGCAGTTCATCGGCCACCTGTGGTTGACCGAGGTGCACATAGCTCAGCACGTTGCGGATCTCGTACGGTGTGTACGCGTACAACGCGCCAGGCTGGCCGCGCTTGCGCACGTCCTCCAGGTAACGGGCGAAGGTGGTCTTCAACGCCTCGGCAGGCAGCACGCTCTGTGCCCCGGTCGGGTCCAGCGCGATCGATACCCCGGTAGGGTCACCATCGCCCAGATCGGCAGAGGAGGGGATGAAGTCGATGCCCTTCCACGCCATCGTCGCCCGGATCGAAGCATGCAGCGCGTCGTACAACGCCTTGTACTGTTCGCGCGCCCACGCCGCAGTCTCGCGGTCGCCCAGTGACTCGGCCAGCCACGCGCCGTCGTGCCAGCCCTTCAGGCCCCAGTAGTCATCCCAGTAGCTGTGCGTGGGCGAGGGGTAGCCTTCGTGGCTGATCGACGGTGCGAGAATGCCGGCAAAGCGCTCCGGTGCAGGCTGGTCGGCCTTGTAGCCCGGCACCAGCGTGCGCTCGCGCAGTTCCTGCAGGAAGCGCAGGGCCGCTTTCACCCTCGGCAGGTACGCGCGTACCGATTCGGGCCCGCCATCGAGGCGCGCCACATCGGCCACCAGCGCGACGTACTGGCCTTGGCTGTCGTACTCGATGTCCGAGCCGAAGCCGGTGTTGACGCTGCCATCGTCGTTGAGGATCGGTGAGACCAGGCCGTTGGCGTGCACGCCGTGCTCGCTGTACCAGGCCAGGTAGTCGCGCGCGACCTTCGCCTCGCCCATGCGCAGCAGCACCGCCGAGGTGGCCATGCCATCACGGATGAAGGAACGGTTGTAGTTGCGCGGCCCCGGCTGCATGGCAGGGCCGGTCTGGTTGATCAGCATGTAGGCGGCCTGCGCGCGCAGCATGTCGACTAGGGACGGGTCGGGCAGGCGCAGGCCAACCTGGCCGAGTCGTGCCTGCCAGTCCGCCGAGGCCTGCGTGGCCAGTGTGTCGAAGGCACTGTTGGCGTCGTCTGGCAGCGAGGCCAGATCGAGCGGTGGCGCTTCGGGCAAGCTGCCGTTGGCATCGGCCGCAGCGGTGCCCAGCGGGAAGGCCACCACGACCGATTGGCTGGCACCCGGCGCCAGCGAGATGGGATAGTCCAGCGCCGCTGATGCAAGACCCTGGTCGTCGCGCGCCTGCTGTGCGGAAGGCAGTTGTCCGGCGGCAATGCCCGCGGTGATTTCCGTTGCACCGTCCTTGCCGAATGGCGCTGCACCGGACGCAGCCACCGGCGTGAGTGACTGCAGCAGCGTGCGCCCGTTGATGTGCACGGCCTGTCCGTTGATGACCACCTCGCGGATAGGCGACAGCCCGCCGTTCTGCCACGGTGGGTTCATCTGCATCGGGCGCACGACCAGGCTGAGTGTGCCTTCCACCTTGGTGCGGCCGGTGTTGTGCAGACGGTGGCGCAGGAAGGTGACCGGCTGGCCAGCGCGTTCGATGGCGAAGGCCTCGCTGCGCAGCTCCAGGCCTGGCTGCGGTGACCAGGAGGCCGAGGGCATCGGCTTCCAGCCATCGCGCAGCGCATGCTGCACGGGCTGTTCGGCGGCACCTGCGCTGTGGCCGCCAGCGTCGCGCCAGATCGGCTGCACCAGGGGGGCGCCCTTGAACGCTTCCAGGTTGCCGTACTCGTCGAAGATCGACTTCTGTCGCCCGGCATGCACGCCTACCGCTGTCCAGTAGGTCTGCTGCATCTGCAGCGATGCGGGAAACAGCGTGCGCTGCGCGCCGCTGGCGGCAATCTGGTAGCGCTTCATCGGCGTCATCACCGCCTTCGGCCCGAGCAGACGCAGGCGCGCGATCTGTGGGGCGCTGCCGTCCACACTCAGGCGGAACGCACGCAGCGGCTGCGCGCTATCGGCGGCGAGCCAGCTCTGTCGATGAGTGGCCGCCTGTGCATCGTGTGCCAGCGCGTGCCATCGGCCCTGTGCATCCTGCGCCTGCAGGTGGGCCGCGCCACGCGCGCCGTTGGCCCAGTCCACCACCAGGCCGGCGGTCGGCTGGGCCCGGGGCAGGGTGAGCTCAAGCGTATGGGCACCGCCTTCTGCGCGCGGAATCGCGACAGCGCTCCCGCCTTGCCAGAGCGAGGCCGCCTGCGCTGCATCCAGGCCCCTCACACGGGCGCTGAGCGTGCTGTCCAACGGCTCCATTTCGAAGATCGATACCCCCCAGTCGGAGGTGCGCTGGGGGCTGGCCAGCCGCAGGTAGCGCGCCTGGCGTGGTGCGAAGTACAGCGTTTCCACATCCCCCAGCGAATCGGCCATGGTGTAGGCGGTCTGCCACTGCGTGCCGTCCAGCGAGGTCTGCAGTGAATAGCCTTCCGGGTTGGAGACATCCCAGGTGAGGCGGGCGCCGGCCAGCTCTGTCGGTGCGCCCAGATCGATCTGGAACCAGTGGCCGGGACTGAAGGCGCCGCCGGTGACGGTTTTCGCATCGCCATCGATCAGGTGGCTGATCGCCATGGCCGGCACCTGCTGCGAGGAACTGCTGGCCAGCCACTGGCTGCGCGGGGGAAGGGTCTGTGCGTGTGCGGCGGCGGCCAGGGCGGTGAGCAGCAGGGCCGCAGCAGGCCGCATCGGAGGGGAGAGGGGAGTGAGCCTGGAACGTTCAGCGCGCAACGTCATTACGGACAGCCTCGCAGGTTCGGCCGGAATCTGGCGAGCACAACGCTAGCAAGGGGTGTAATCGTTTACATGACGCGCTGCAATATCGTCGGTGCCGTTGCGGGCACGAGCCGGGCCGGCCGGCAGACGGGTATGGCTCTGGACGTGTCCGCACGATCGGCTAGGTTCGATGCACGCCACGGAGCTCGGGGTGGTTGTCATTTGACAATGCGCCCGAACAGGTACAGACTTCGGAGAACAGCGGATGTCTCGAGTGCGTCACCCTGACAAGGACATAGAAGCCGCGTTGCGTTTTGCCGAGACGCGGGGCTGGAGGTTGCGCGTCGGCGGGAGCCATGCCTGGGGCCGGATGTACTGCCCGTACAACGACAGCGAATGCCGGTGCGGAGAGTTCTGCGTTGTGAGCATCTGGAGCACGCCACGTAGTGGACGTAATCACGCCCGGGCGCTGCGTCGCGTTGTCGAGAACTGCAGCCGCGAGCAATGAGTAGCGGTCGAAGCCGAAACGAGGTGGGTAATGATGGAATTCAATTTCACCCTGAAGTACCGCGTGCCGGACGTGTACGACGATACCGATATCCTGGAGCAGCGCCTGGCGGCATCGGGTTGCGACGATGCGCTGTTGGGCATCGGGCGTCCGGGCAGGATGGCGCTGGCGTTCTGCCGTGAGGCCCCGCGTGCCGATCAAGCGCTGCAGTCGGCGCTGGAGGACGTGCAGCAGGCGGTGCCGGGCGCCGAACTGGTTGAAGTAAGCCCTGATCTGGTGGGGTTGACCGATGTGGCCGACCTGCTGGGGATGTCGCGGCAGAACATGCGCCAGCTCATGCTGGCCCACCCGCAGTCGTTTCCCTCGCCAGTGCACGAAGGTAGTACGTCAATCTGGCACCTGGCCGACATCCTCGGCTGGTTGCAGGCGCGTGGAAGCGGCAAGGTCAGCTCGGAACTGGCCGAGCTGGCCGCCGTTGCATTGCAGCTGAATCTGGCCCGCGAAGGGCGCAGGCTGCAGCCCAAGGCATAGTGCCAGGCAGGACCGGCACCCACCCGCAGCGGGCTGCGTTACAGCTGCACCTTTTCCCACCAGCGTCTACCGGCCCGCGGCGCCTGCATGTCCAGGGCCTCACCCATCATCGGCGTCGCTACCGGCACGTTGCTGGCGGCGGCCAGCGCGGTGATGCGCTCGAACGGCTGCTGCCATTCGTGCAGGGCCAGATCGAAGGTGCCGTTGTGGATTGGCAACAGCCACTTGCCGCGCAGGTCCAGATGCGCCTGCAGGGTCTGCTCGGGCTGCATGTGCACGAAGGCCCAGCGCGGGTCGTAGGCACCGGTTTCGATCATGGTCAGATCGAACGGGCCGTACTTCTCACCGATGGCCTTGAAGCCGTCGAAGTAGCCGGTGTCGCCGCTGAAGAAGATGCGGAAGTCGTCATCCTGGATTACCCACGACGCCCACAGGCTGCGGTCGCTGTCGCCCAGCCCGCGGCCGGAGAAGTGCTGGCCTGGCGTCGCGGTCAGGCGCAGGCCGCTGGCCTCGGTCGATTGCCACCAGTCCAGTTGTTCCACCTTGCCCGCGTCGATGCCCCAGGCGATCAACTGGTCACCCACGCCGAGCGGGGCGATGAAGCGCGCGGTCTTGCGATCCAGCTGCATCACCGCCGCGTGGTCGAGGTGGTCGTAATGGTTGTGCGAGAGAATGACGCCGGCGATCGGCGGCAGTTCATCGATGCTGATCGGCGGGGCGTGGAAGCGCGCCGGACCCATCCACTGCACCGGCGAGGCGCGCTCGGAGAACACCGGGTCGGTCAGCCAGTACTGGCCGCGCAGCTTCAGCAGGATCGTGGAATGGCCGATGCGGAACAGGCTGCGGTCGGGCGCGGCATCCAGCGTGGCGCGGTCCAGCGGCTGCACCGGAATGGGGTGGGCGGGCACGGTGCCCTTGGGCTTGTTGAACAGGAACGTCCACCAGATCTCCAGGCCGTCGCGCAGGCCCATCGCCGGCTTCGGCAGGGCGTTGCGGAACTTGCCGTCGCGGTACTGCGGCGAGGCCGGGAAGTCGGGGAGGGACCAGGACTTGCAGAAGGTGTAGGCGGTCACGGCAAGGGTTCCAAGCAGGAGGACAAGGAGCAGGCGCTTCATGGGTGACGTCCGCTGAGTACACTGCACAGTGTAGTTTCCTGTTTCTCAAAAGTACACTGCTGGGTGTAAAATGTACGCATCCGTTCAGATTCCTGGTGCTCCGCCATGCCCCGTGCCCCGCAACGCCTGACCGACCGCAAACGCGAGGCCATCGTGCGCGCTGCGGTCGAGGAGTTCCGCGCAGCCGGCTACGAGGCCACCAGCATGGACCGCATTGCCGAAGTGGCGGGGGTGTCCAAGCGCACCGTCTACAACCACTTCCCGAGCAAGGAAGCGCTGTTCTCGATGATCCTGGAGGAGCTGTGGGAGCGCAGCGTGGCCAGCGACACGCTGCCGTACCGCGCCGACCAGCCATTGGAGGCGCAGCTGCTGCAACTGCTTGGCCAGAAGCTGGAGCTGCTCAGCGACGCCAACTTCATCGACCTGGCGCGGGTGGCAATGGCCGAGATCATCCATTCCCCCGAACGCGCGCAGGCCATCGTCTGCCGCATGGGCGAGAAGGAGAGCGGCGAGAGTGCCTGGATCCGCGCGGCGATCGCCGATGGCCGGCTGCGCGCGGTCGATCCGGAGTTTGCCGGCCACCAGCTGCACGGGCTGGTGAAGAGTTTTGCGTTCTGGCCGCAGGTGACGATGGGGCAGGCGCCGTTGAGTGCGGCCGAACGCAGGCGCGTGGCCGAGTCGGCGGTGGCGATGTTCCTGGGCTTCTACGCGCTCTGAACCCTGCAGGCTAGCGTGCCGCAAGCTGGCGGAACTCTGCGGCCGGCAGCGCCGCCGAGTACAGGTAGCCCTGTCCGACATCCACCCCCAATGCACGCAGTTGCTGTTCCTGCGCCAGCGTTTCGGTACCCTCGGCCACCACGATCGCGCCGCAGCGATGGGCGACCTCGACGATGAAGCGGACAATGGACTGCGATTTCGCATCGGCCAGTGTGGCGATCAGCGACTGCTCGATCTTGACCTCGGCGATGGCCAGCTGCGAAAGCAGGATGAGCGTGGAGTAGCCGGCACCGAAATCATCCAGCGACAGCGTCACGCCTGCGGCGAGCAACTGGGCGATGTTGGCGTCGACGACGTCGCGCTCGACGATCTCCGTCCACTCCACGATCTCCAGGCGCAGCATCGCACCGGCCACGTCATGCAGCTGCAGCAGCTCCTGCAGGCGCAGGCCGAAGTCGGGCAGGCGCAGTGACTCGGCCGAGACGTTGACGGCGATGGTCAGCGCGGCGACGTCCTGCTGGCTGTGCTGCAGGAAACGCACCGCCGAACGCAGCGTGGCCCACTCCAGGTCCGCCAGCCGGCCGTGCCGGCGCACCAGCGCGATCACCCGCATCGGTGCGATGGCACGCCCTTCACCATCGCGCATGCGCAGCAGCGCCTCGGCACCCACCAGCTGCCGATCGTGCAGGCGATGCTTGGGCTGGTAGCACAGCGGGGCGTCGCCCTGCTGCAGCCAATGATCGAGCGCGCTCTCGATCAGGGCGTCGATCTCGCTGTCGCGCTGGATCGGATCATCAAAGAACACCACGCCTGATTCGATCGCACTCAGCGCCAGGGTGATCGCACGGAACGGCAGGTGGCCATCGTCGGCATCGCCTGGGGGCTTCAGTTCCACCACCGCGCAACGGAACAGCGGCCGGAAGCCCGGCCAGTCCTGCGCAACGCGGTCGGCCAGGTTGGAGGCCAGTTCGGCGATCTGCGGCTGCACGCGCAGTTCGGGCAGCGACAGGTCATGGATCAGGATCGCCAGCGCGGCGTCGCCAAACTGGTAGATCTCCACCCGCTCTGCGGGCAGCGGCGGCAGCAGCCGGCGCACGTCGTCGCTGCTGTCGCGTCGCCACAGTCCGCTGTCCTGCAAGGGCCCATAGCGAAGGCGCAGGTCGCGCAGGTTGCCCATCTCGGCCACGATCAGGCAGGCCTTGCCGAGGCCGTCGTTGTCGCGCCAGATCTGCTGCAGGCGTTCGCCCAGTGCACGCATGTTCGGCAGCCCGCTGATCGGATCAACACGCAGCCAGGCCTGCTCGCGCTGACGCTGCGCATCGATCTGCGCGTCGTTGTAGACCAGCGCGAACACCGCGCCGAGCATCAGCAGCGAAAGCGGCAACGCCAGCAAACGCTGGATCGCCAGTTCTTCCACCGGCAGGTGGGCGGCACCGATGATCGCCACGCCCAGCGCCAGGCCAAGGGCGGTGACCCCGATGCGCACCCCCCACGCCTGCAGGAGAATGCGCAGCGAGAGTTCGCCCAGCATGCGCGGGTGCAGGCGACGACGCAGCCAGATGCCAGCCAGCATCTGCAGGGTGGATTCGAGGCTGGCAGGCAGGAAGAACTGCGTACCCGAAAACTGGTAGCGCGCCATCAGACTGCCGGCGAGACAGGCCAGTCCGCCGCGCCAGCCGCCGAGCAGACCACTGATCAGCAGGATATCGAAGCCGAGGTGGAGCTTGACCACCCCCTGGGTATAGCGGGCCACAAACCAGGAATTGAACAGGTAGATCAGGCCCAGCGCCACGCCCACGTACAGCCGGCGGCCTTCGATGGCATGGCCGGCACGGCGGGTGGCGATCAGCAGCACGCCGATCATGCCGATCACCGCGGTGGCCTGCAGCAGGTACAGCGGCAGGCTGGGCAGGGCGCTGTCCAGGACCTGGGCCGCAACCCGTGAAAGCGCATCCATAGCAGGTTCCCGCCTGTGACCGACGGCCAGTGAGGAGCAGGGTAAACCACGGCCGCGCGCGCGGCCACTGAGGCCGCGCGGCGCTGGCTGCCGGGGTCAGTAGCGAGGGTCGGCGATGGCCGGCAGCACCAGTTCGCGTACGAAGCCGGACGGCGACAGCTGCAGCAGTGCACGCACCATGGCCACCACGTCGTGCACCGGTACCAGTTCACCTTGGCCACGTGCCGCCGCGTCGGCCACCGGTACCGACAGCGCATCGTCGGTATTGAGATAACCCAGCTGCAGGCTGGTTACCGCCAGGCGTCGATCACGGAAGCCTTCGCGCAATGCGTCGGCGATGCCGTTGAGTGCGAATTTCGAAGCGCCGAAGGCTACTTCCGGACGGCCACTGCGCGGCAATGCCGAGGTCGAGCCGGTCAGCACCAGCTGCGGTCGCGGCGCGTTCAGTACGCGCGGCAACAGGCGCTGCAGCAGCACCAGCGTGGCGGTGATGTTGACGTCGACCAGCTGCGTGAGCGCCGCATCGCTTTCATCGAGGAAGGCGTACTCGTCGCTGAAAGCCTTCTCTTCCCAGATGCCCAGGTTGTGAATCAGCACGTCCAGATCGGCCGGTGCCTGCGCGGCAATGTGGTCGGCGGCAGTGGAGGGTTGGGCCAGGTCGGCCTCGATCCATTGCAGGGTGATTCCATCCGGGCATTGCAGGTCGCGCGGGCGGCTGCGGGAAACGCCGATGACCGTATCGCCGGGGCTGCACAGGCCTTCCACGAACGCCCGACCGAGGCCCCTGCTGGCGCCGATGACCATCAACTTCATGTTGCTTCCTTGTATTCGGGAGGTGCAGCGATCGTCGCGGCGCCGGCTACTGTGGACGGCATGCAGCGATTCGTCCATCGCCGCGCGCGCTGGCGTACGGATCCGGTTCAGCGCGGCGACGTGCCTGCCGGAAGTACGCGACAATTGCCAACGTCACCGACCGACGCCGGACCTTCGCATGTGCATGGACGAACCCGAACCCACCGCTGGCGATATTCCGCTGCCGCAGGCGTGGCGGGAAATGCTGGCCGGCGCCCGCATCGAACGGCAGTCGATTGGTGTCTCGCGTGCGGATGTTGCCCGCGTATATCGGCCCGGACAGGCCGACGCTTTCCTGAAGTCGGAAGTGATCGATGCCTTCAGTGAACTGGGTGACGAGATCGCGCGCCTGCGTTGGCTGCAGGCTCAGGGCCAGCCTGCGCCGACGGTGATTGCCACCGCAGAGGAAGCCGGTCGACGCTGGTTGCTGATGAGTGCGCTGCCGGGTCGTGATCTGGCTTCTTCACCGGACCTGCCGCCGCAGCAGGTGGTAGCTGTGCTGGCCGACGCGTTGCGCGGCCTGCATGCCTTACCGGTGGCGGCGTGTCCGTTCGACCAGCGGTTGGCCTCGCGCCTTCAAGCCGCACAGGCGCGCGTCAAGGCGGGTCTGGTCGACGCCGACGACTTCGATGACGAACGTCTGGGGCAGAGCGCGCAGCAGGTGTTCGCCGCGCTTGATGCCACCCGGCCGGAGCACGAGGACCTGGTGGTGAGCCACGGCGATGCCTGCCTGCCCAATCTGATGGTGGCCGATGGCCGCTTCAGCGGTTTCATCGACTGCGGGCGGCTGGGCGTCGCCGACCGCTACCAGGACCTGGCATTGGCGGCGCGCAGCCTTGTGCACAATTTCGATGACACCCGCTGGGTGGCACCGCTGTTCCAGCGCTATGGCGTGATCGCCGATGAGCGACGGTTGGCGTTCTATCGATTGCTCGACGAGTTCTTCTGAGGCAACAGGCGGGCGCTGACCTGCAGAAGACCGTTGCCGGCCGACGCTGCCGAAGTGAACTGCAGAGCCACGGGCTCGGGTAGTAGGTCGAACAGGCGTACACCGCCGCCGAGCAGCACGGGCAGCCATGTCAAAACCAGTTCGTCCAGCAGTTGTGCCTGCACCACTTGGCGGACCATCGCGCCACCATCGACATAGACGTCCTTGCCAGCGGCGAGGGCGCCTGCCCGTTCGACCAGATTGCCGATGCTGCCCTGTGCAACCTGCACGTTGGCAGGGGCGTCATGCAGTGCGCGATGGCTGGCGACGAGCACTGGAAGGTCACGGTACGGCCACTCCGGCATGGCGGCCACCACGTCGTAGGTGGTGCGCCCCATCAGCAGGCAACCGATGTCGGCGATGAAGCGTGGGTAATCCAGATAGTCCGGTGACGCGGGCAGATCACCTTGGCATGCGTGGTCTGCGCTGAGCCAGTCCAGATCGTTGTCCGGTCCAGCAATGTAGCCATCCAAAGAACTTCCCAGATAGGCGCGGATGCGTGATCGAAGCTGAGTCATTGTCAGGTTATATATAAACGAATATTCATTTATATTATGCCAATGGCACGGACCAAATCCATTTCCGACGAACGCGTGGTCGACCTGGCCGTGGACCTGTTGGTGGACGCCGGCCCGCAGGGCTTTACCCTTGCCGCGCTCGGCGCGCGCGCGGGGCTGTCGGCGGCGACGCTGCTTCAGCGTTTTGGCAGCCGCGCCGCATTGCTGGAAAGGGCGATCCGCCGTTCCAGCGAGCGCCTGGCCGCCTCGGTACCGGCACCTGCAGCAGCGACGGTGGAATCGCTGGTGAGCTGGCTGGGTGGGCAGACCCGCGGCATGGAAACGCGTCAACGTCTCGCCGGTCATATGGCGCTGCTTATGGAAGACCTGCGTGCGGCTGGCGGGCGCCGGGCCCTGTTGGCCAATACACATGTGCTTGACATGCGGGCCGGCATTGCGAAGCAGCTGCAGGCGATGGGGTTCATCGATGCCGACGCAGCTGCGTCGACGGTGGAAGCGCACTGGCATGGCCTGGTGATCCAATGGGGGCTCACCGGCAAGGGCAGCCTTCGCAGCTGGGTTGAGGCCGGACTGCGGCGGGTCATCGCTCTGCTGCCGAAGCGCTGATCGCGCGGGGGCGATGGGCGGAGTTGAATCTTCGTTGAGGTCAGGGCTGGCTGAACGAATCCCGGCTGAGGATAGATGGGTGCTTACAATAGAACGAACGTTCGTTCATTGTTGGGGCCATGAACCGCATCGACCGCAATCAGCAACGCATCGCGCAGATCCTGCAGGCGGCCCTGCAGTGCTTCCTGGCCAAAGGCTTCCATCAGACCAGCATGCGCGACATCGCACAGGCAGCCGGGGTCAGCCTGGGCAATCTCTACAACCACTTCCCGGGCAAGGAGGCGATCATCCTTGCGGTGGCAGTGGCCGAGAGCGAGGAACTGGCGCCACTGCTGGCGCGGTTGACTGCAGCAGACGGTGAACGTACGCAGGTGCTCGCGTTCCTGCAGGCGTTCCACGCGCTGTGCCGGCAGCCGGAATGGGCCACGCTTGCCGTCCAGATCCTCGCCGAATGTGCGCGGACCCCGGAAGTAGCCGCCGCCTTCAACGCCAATCGACGGCAGGTGCAGCAGGCGCTGGCAGATGCATTGCTGCGCCTGGCGAAGCGCGAACGCCGGCGACCTGCACTGGCACCGGCGCTGCAGGCGCAGGTCATGCTGGACGCCATCGAGAGCGATGCGCTGCGCCGGGGCCTTTTCCAGGCGGGGGATGTGCAGGAAGTCGCGCTTGATCCCGGCCAGCTGCTGGCACTGCTGGGCGCACACGGGTGAGTGCCGTCGACCGGCGCATGCATGGCCTGGATCTCGCGCGCTACCTGGCCCTGGCCGGCATGGTGCTGGTCAACTTCCGGCTGGCGATGGCCGTGCCTTCGGAAGGTGACGGCTGGCTGGCCAGCTTCTTCCATCTGCTCGAGGGCAAGGCATCGGCGACGTTCGTCACGCTGGCGGGGTTGGGCCTGGTACTGGCCACGCAGCGCCAGCAATGGGGGCCGGCAACGCTGCAGACCTGGCGGCGCGCGATGGCCCTGCTGGTGCTGGGCCTGCTCAACCTGACCCTGTTTCCGGCCGACATCCTGCACTATTACGCGGTGTACTTCGCGCTTGCAGTGCTGTGGCTGCGCGCGTCGCCGAAGGTGTTGCTGGCCAGCATCGTCGGCCTGGCGGCGTGCTCGTTCTGGGCGCTGCTGCGCTGGGATTACAGTCAAGGCTGGAACTGGCAGACACTGGAGTACGCGGGCCTCTGGCAATGGCCTGGCGCGGTGCGCAACCTGCTGTTCAACGGTTTCCACCCAGTGCTGCCGTGGCTGTGCTTCTTCCTGCTGGGGATGCTGTTGGCGCGCCTGCCGCTGTCGCTACCCCGGGTGCAGCGGGCAGTGCTGATGCTGGGGCTTTTGCTGATCGTTGCCGGCCACGGTGTGCAGCATCTGGCGCAGGCAACGCCCTGGCAGGCGTGGCTGGGAACGCAGCCGATGCCACCCGGTCCGGCCTACCTGCTGACCGGCGCTGGTGCGGCGTGTTCGCTGATCGCGACCTGCCTGCTGCTCACGCGTCGATACCCGGGTGACTGGATGGAACCGTTCACCGCCGCAGGGCGCATGACCCTGACCCTGTATGTCGGCCACATCCTGCTGGGCATGGGCACACTGGAAAGCCTGGGCCTGCTGGACAGCAGGGCTTCGTTGGCGTCGGTGCTGTTGTGGGCGCTGCTGTTCCTGATGCTGGCGACAGGCGCAGCGTGGCTGTGGTCGTGGTGGTTTGCGCGTGGCCCGCTGGAAGCGTTGATGCGTCGCGTCGCGGGCTAGCCTTCAGCGCGCCCCGGCACGACGTTGTGACGGACATGTCTGTGTCTCGGCGAGGGCATCTGCGATAGTGGGCGCAGGTAATACTTTCCCCTTCCATTCATGTCATTCGCGTCGGCGCAGCATCTCGGCGAAGTTCTACAACAGTCCTACGGCATTACGGCGACCGCAGTGGTGCCACGCGCGATCGGCGCCGACGCGGGCGCCAGCGTGTACCGCGTCGATGCGCGGCACGGCCAGTGGTGGCTGAAATGCCGTACCTACCAGGTTGATCCCACGGTGTGGGACAGCCTGCATTGGTTGCGCGGCACCTCCGGCATCGACGAGATCGTGGCGCCCTGGCCGGCACTCACCGGCGGCGCATCGGTTCAGCGCTGGGGCCTGCAGTTCACCCTGTTTCCCTATGTTGAAGGTCAGTCCGGTTTCGAGGCCCCCTTGAGCCGCGCCCAGTGGAACCGGTTGGGCCAGGTGCTGCGGCGTCTGCACGAGGTGCAGCTGCCTGCGGAACTGCGGGGAGCATTGCCGCGCGTGCAGCTGGAGCCCGCAGCGCTGGAAACGGTGGGCCGCTGGCTGGCAGAGGATGGCCTGCCGGCGGCACAGGACGGGCTCAGTCGCGCGTTCGTCTCCATATGGGAGCAGCAACACGCGCGCATCTCCGCGCTGCACGCCCACGCGCTGCAGCTGTACGGCGCACTGCAGGGCGTTGCGGTGGACCTGCACCTGTGCCACACCGATCTGCACGCCGGCAACCTGCTGATGGGCAACGATGGCGGGCTGCACCTGATCGATTGGGACGGCCTGTCACTGGCACCGCGCGAACGTGACCTGATGTTCGTCGGTGCCGCCGTTGGAGGGCGCTGGGGCCGTGAGAACCCAGCGGGTTTCGGCGAAGGCTATGGCAGCGACCTGGGCGATCCGCGCTGGATCGCCTGGTATCGCCACTGGCGCATCCTGCAGGATCTGATCGAATTCCAGCAGGTGCTGCTGGCGCCAGGCGCGCTGGATCGTTCGCCCCAGCTGCGCCGGCAGTCGCTGCATTTCCTCAGCGAGCAGTTCGCTCCGGGCAACGTGTTTGATGCCGCCGAGCGCGCGTATCGCGCGCTGGGCTAGGTTCCGGGCCGTTGCCAGAATCGCACCGGGTAGAGTCGACCGTTGGTCGACTGCGATTCGATTGGACCAGGCAAAGCACGCGCTGCGCGCGATAGTCGACTAACAGTCGACTCTACCCATGGCTTGTCCATGCAGCACCCATGGCCTGTCCATGCGGGCAGTTTTCATTCGGCCGGTTTGGCGGCGGCCGAGGCGGCAGCGCTGGCGGCACGCCGCGACAGCACAGCTTCGCGATGGGCGATATAGGCATTGGCGGCGAGGATGATGCCGGCACCGAGGATCGTCCAGCGATCGACGGTTTCATCGAACAGCAGCCAGCCACACAGGGTCACCAGCGGAAGCTGCAGGAAGCTGATCGGGGTCAGCGCTGACACCTCGCCCAGGCGCAGTGCGCGCGTCCACAACAGCTGGCCCAGGGTGCCAAGCACGCCGGTGGCCAGCAGCCACAACCAGGCCACACCGGTGGGCCAGACCCAGACGAACAGCGCCGGGACCAGCGACAACGGCACCCAGAACACATAGGTGTAGAGCACCACGGTGTCGGCGCTGTCGATGCGGGTCAGCTGCTTGATCTGGATCGCTACCAGCGAGCTGAGCACGGCCGCGCAGACCGCGACCAGGCTGCCAGCGGTGAAGCCGGCGGTGCCAGGGCGCACGATCACCAGCACGCCGATGAAGCCGACCACCACCGCCGCCCAGCGGCGCACGCGCACGGTTTCGCCCAGCCAAAGTACCGCCGCAATGGTGACGAACAGCGGCGTGGAGTATGAGAGCGAGACCGCCTGTGCCAGCGGCAGGTGGCCCAGCGCCCAGAACGCACACAGCATCGACGCCAGGCCGATCGCACTGCGCACGAAATAGCGGGGCAGCTGCTGGGTCTTCAATGGCGCGCGGCCTGGCCGCAGCAGCATCGGCAGCAGCGCAAGCAGGCCGAAGGCGTTGCGGAAGAACGCCACTTCCTGGGTCGGCACGTAGCGGGTGGCATAGCGGATCGCCACCGCCATCAGGCCAAAGGCCATCGTGCTGCCGAGCATCAGCAGCGCCGCCCGCATCGGGGTGGCGCCGGGGGAGAGGGTGGGGCTGTTCACCACTGTGCGCCGAGCAGGCGGGGCTCCGGTTCGATCGGTACGCCGAATTTCTCCAGCACCGAGGCCGAGATGCGGCGCGCCAGCTCCAGCAGTTCGGCGCCGGTGGCGCTACCGTGGTTGACCAGCACCAGCGCATGGCTCGGCGCCACGCCCGCATCGCCTTCGCGGAAGCCCTTCCAGCCGCAGGACTCGATCATCCATGCCGCCGAGACCTTGCGCTTGCCCTCCTGCTCGGCCGGGAACACCGGCAGCTCGGGGAAGTGCTGCAGCAACACGTCGACCTGCTCCAGCGGCAGCACCGGGTTCTTGAAGAAACTGCCGGCGTTGCCCAGCACATCAGGGTCGGGCAGCTTGCGGCGGCGGATGGCGATCACTGCATTGGCCACGTCCACCGCGCCGGGTAGTTCCACGCCCTGAGCGTGCAGCTCCTCGCGGATGCCGGCGTAGTCCATGCGCAGGTCATGCAGCAGCGGCAGCTTCAGTTCGATGGCGGTGATCAGGTAACGGTCCATCTGCTGCTTGAACACGCTGTCGCGGTAAGCGAAGCCGCACTGCTCGTTGTCCAGGCGGACCCAGGCCTGCTGCTGGCAGTCCCAGGCTTCGACGGCCTGGATGAACTCGCCGACCTGCACGCCATAGGCGCCGATGTTCTGGATGGGGGCGGCACCGGCGGTGCCGGGAATCAGGGCCAGGTTTTCCAGGCCGGACAGGCCTTCCTGCAGCGACCACATCACCAGGCCATGCCACGGTACACCGGCGCCGGCGCGGATCACCGCATGGTCGGCGCGGTGTTCGAGGAAGCTGATGTCGCGGTTGCCGAACACCAGCACGGTGCCGGGCAGGTCCTCGGCGATCAACACATTGCTGCCGCTGCCCAGTACCAGCAACGGGCCCTCAGCCACTTCGGGCAGCGCCAGCACCTCCGGCAACAGCGCCGGGTCGTGCAGTTCCAGCAGCTGTGCCGCGCTGGCCTGCACATGGAAGGTGTTCAGTGCCTGCAGCGGCGCATTGCGGGTGAGCGTCCAGCGCAGCGGTGCGGCGGCGTCGGTGGTGTCCATGGGCGCGTTCACAGCGGTGCCACCGCGCCACGGCTCGGCGCTTCGCGGCGGCGACGGATCGCCTCCACGCATTCGGAAACCAGCGCCGGGCCACGGAAGATCAGGCCGCTGTAGCACTGCACCAGTGCAGCACCGGCGGCCATCTTGGCCACCGCGTCGGCACCGGACAGGATGCCGCCGACACCAACCAGCGGCACCGATTCGGGCAGGCGCGCACGCAACCGGCGCAGCACCAGGGTGGACTGTTCCAGCACCGGTGCGCCGGACAGCCCGCCGGCTTCGTTGGCCAGCGGATCGCCGGCCACCTTGCTGTGGTCGATGGTGGTATTGGTGGCGATCACGCCGTCCACCTGAAGCTCACCGAGCACACGCGCGGCGGCATCGATGTCACGCTCGCTCAGGTCCGGCGCCACCTTCACCAGCATTGGCACGCGACGGCCGTGCCGCGCGGCGAGGTCTTCCTGGCGGTCACGCAGCTGGCTGACCAGCTGGCGCAGCGCGGTCTCTTCCTGCAGTTCGCGCAGGCCGGCAGTGTTGGGCGAAGAAATGTTGACGGTGATGTAGTCCGCCAGCGGGTACACCTTGTCCATGCAGGCGATGTAGTCATCGGCCGCCTGCTCGTTGGCGGTGTCCTTGTTCTTGCCGATGTTGATGCCGAGCAGGCCACGGCGGTTGCGCGCGCGTTCGACATTGCGCACCAGCACATCCACACCGGCATTGTTGAAGCCCATGCGGTTGATGATGGCGTTGTGTTCCGGCAGCCGGAACAGGCGCGGCTGCGGGTTGCCGGCCTGCGGGCGCGGGGTGATGGTGCCGATCTCGACGAAGCCGAAGCCCAGCGCGAACAGGGCATCGATGTGCTCGCCGTTCTTGTCCAGCCCCGCGGCCAGGCCGACCGGGTTGGGGAAATTCAGCCCGAACACGGTGCTCGGCATCGGCGCGATGCGGGCGGCCAGCAGCGGCGTGGTGCCGGTGCGCCAGGCCAGGTCCAGTGCGGACAGGCCAAGGCCGTGGGCGCGCTCGGCATCGAGCGAGAACAGGAAGGGTCGGGCAAGCGAATACATGCGTCGGTTCAGTCCAGCGTGCCGAGGAAGGCTCGGGTTTGATATTCAAAAGCGACCTGGCCGTCGACCGCGTGGGCGGCGAACAGGTCCTGCAGCGCGGCGATCATCGGCGCGTGCCGCGCATGACCGGCCTGCGGGGCGTAGGAAGAGGACAGCAGCCGCCCGCGCAGAGCGTCCAGATCCAGGTACTGCACGTTCGGCAACTGGGCCATGCCGCGCAGCCCCGCCCCGAACCATGCCTGCATCGTGGCGTCGTCCTGGTAGCGCTCGGCCACCGCGCTGTAGTCGGTGCCGAAATCCAGCAGCAGCTGCTCGTAGCCCACCAGGAACGGGCTGGCATCGAGCAGGCGCGAATTCCAGTAGATCAGCGCCTGGCCACCGGGACGCAGGATGCGCTGCCATTCGGCGCGCACGGCCACGGTGTCGAACCAGTGGAAGGCTTGGGCGACGCTGACCAGATCGATGCTGGCATCATCCAGTCCGGTGGCTTCGGCGCGGCCATCGACGGCCCGGAACTGCGGGTATTGCGGGCCCAGCCATTGCTCGGCGGCGGCGCGCATGGCCGCATTGGGTTCGACGGCAACCACGGGATGGCCGGTGGCCAGGAACAAGCGGCTGGAGATGCCGGTGCCGGCGCCGATGTCGGCGACCTGGGCCTGATGGCTGACGCCCATCGGGCCATGCAGCCACTCCAGCAGGGCGGGGGGGTAGTCAGGCCGGTAACGGACGTAGTCGGCGACGCGGCTGCTGAAGCGTTCAGTGCTGTCGGAAGTCGTCATGGCGGGCTCAGTTCGACATCGCGGCGAGCCAGGCCAGGCCGCCGAAGAACAGGATGAAGACCACGATCGCGGCGATCACGGCGCCGACCATCAGCCAGCCCAGTACCAGGCCAGTGACGGCCAGACCGTCACCGTCAAGGTCGTGCGGGCGGCGGCGGATCTCGGCGCGGGCCATGTGCCCGGTGACGATGGCCACGATGCTGGCCACGAACGGCAGGACGGTCCAGCTGGCGATGCCGGCGACCAGGCTCACTACGGCCAGGGCACTTGTCTGTCGGGGTGCCACGCTCATCGGGGTCCTCCTTGCAGTGTGCACATGATAGTGCCTCTGCCCGGGCAATCCCATGGGCAGTGCCCTGTAGAGCCGAGCCCATGCTCGGCTGGACCCTGGGCAATGCAGTGTCGATCGCGCCTCGCGCGCTAGCCGAGCATGGGCTCGGCTCTACAGATTCAGCCCATCAACACCTGGCCGCCATCGACATTGAGCACATGGCCGGTGATCCAGCGCGCCAGCGGCGAGCACAGGAACAGGGCGGCATCGGCGATCTCGCGCGGATGACCGAAGCGCCCGAACGGAATCTTCGCCAGGGTGCCGTGGTACAGCGCAGGATCTTCGGTGCGGCGACGGTCCCACAGGCCGTCGTCGAACGCGATCGAGCCCGGTGCGATGGCGTTGACCCGGATGCGGTGCGGGGCCAACGCCAGCGCCTGCGAGGTGGTGTAGTGCGAAAGCGCGGCCTTGGCTGCGGCGTAGGGCGCGCCACCGGGGCGCGGCTGCTGCGCGGCAATCGAAGACAGGTTCAGGATGCAGGCATCGTCGGAGGCACGCAGCCACGGCTGCGCCAGCCGCGACGCACGCACCGCCGCCATCAGGTCGATCTGCAGGCTCGCGGCCCAGCCGTCCTCATCGTCGGCCATGCCGTAGCCGGTGGCATTGTTGACCAGTACGTCGATGCCACCGAGTACGTTGGCGGCAGCGTCCAGCCACGCCTGGATCTGGCCGATGTCGGCCAGATCGGTGGCAAACGTGTGCAGCGGTGTGCCTTGGGCGTGGGCGTCGGCCTGCAGGGCATCCAGCCCTGCCTGGCCGCGGGCGCAGGTCGAAACCTGCGCACCGGCAGCAGCGAATGCCAGCGCCATTTCACGGCCAATGCCCTTGCTGCCGCCGGCGATCAGCACCCGGCGGCCGGTGAAGTCGAGGGTCGGAGCCCCTGCGGGGGTCCGACCCTGGGCAGGGGTCAGATCCCCGGAGGGGCTCTGACCCGCAGGCATGGCCGAATCGTTGGCCATTACAGGTCGAACTTGATGCCCTGGGCCAGCGGCAGCGAATCCGAATAGTTGATGGTGTTGGTCTGGCGGCGCATGTAGACCTTCCACGCATCCGAACCCGACTCGCGGCCACCGCCGGTGTCCTTCTCGCCACCGAAGGCACCACCAATCTCTGCACCGGAGGTGCCGATGTTGATGTTGGCGATGCCGCAGTCGCTGCCGGCCGCCGACAGGAACTTCTCGGCGGTCTTCAGGTTCTGGGTGAAGATCGACGAGGACAGGCCCTGCGGCACGCCGTTCTGCATGTCGATGGCTTCATCGATGCTGTCGTACGGCATCACGTACAGGATCGGCGCAAAGGTCTCGTGCTGGACCACGGCATCGCTGTTCTTCAGGCCCGAGACGATCGCCGGCAGCACGAAGTTGCCGGCGCGGTCGATGCGGGTGCCACCGGTTTCGATGGTGCCGCCGGCAGCCTTGGCCTGGGCGATGGCATCGAGGAACTGCTGCACGGCGCCGTCGCTGTTGAGCGGGCCCATCAGGTTGGCGGCATCGGTCGGGTCGCCGATCTTGCCTTCCACCTGCTTGTAGGCCTTGACCAGGGTGGCCAGCACGTCGGCGTAGATCGAGCGGTGCACGATCAGGCGGCGGGTGGTGGTGCAGCGCTGGCCGGCGGTACCGACCGCACCGAACACGATGCCCGGCACGGCCAGCTTCAGGTCGGCGGTTTCGTCCAGGATGATGGCGTTGTTGCCGCCCAGTTCGAGCAGGCAGCGGCCCAGGCGGCGTGCGACCTTTTCGTTGACGGTGCGGCCGACCTTGGTCGAGCCGGTGAAGCTGATCAGCGGCACGCGGCGGTCATCGACCATCTTTTCCGACAGCGCGGTGCCGGCGTCGTTGATCAGGAAGAAGATGTCCGGGAAGCCGGCTTCGCGCAGGGCGTCGTTGCAGATCTTCAGCGAAGCGATGGCGGTCAGCGGGGTCTTGTTGGACGGCTTCCAGATGCAGACGTCGCCACAGATGGCGGCCAGGAACGAATTCCAGCTCCACACCGCGACCGGGAAGTTGAAGGCCGAGATGATGCCGACCAGGCCCAGCGGGTGGTACTGCTCGTACATGCGGTGGCCGGGACGCTCGGAGTGCATGGTGTAGCCGTACAGCATGCGGCTCTGGCCCACGGCGAAATCGGCGATGTCGATCATCTCCTGCACTTCGCCGTCGCCTTCGGGCTTGCTCTTGCCCATTTCCAGCGCGACCAGCGAGCCGAGGGCGTCCTTGTGCTTGCGCAGTGCTTCGCCGCACAGGCGCACGGCTTCGCCGCGGCGCGGCGCCGGCGTGGTGCGCCAGACCTTGAAGGCTTCCTGGGCGCGGGCGACGACGGTGTCGTATTCGGCCTCGGTGGTCGCGCGGACCTGTGCGATCGGCTCGCCGGTGGTCGGGTTGACCGGGGTGATCAGCTCACCGCTGGTCGCGCTCGACCACTCCCCGTTGCCCAGGTACGTGCCAGCGTTGATCGCGTCCAGGCCAAGGGACTTGAGCAGCTCGGAAGACATGCAGACTCCTGTGTTTCGTTACGTTGTTTGGCGCCATCGCGGGCAGGTGGGGGATGCGATGAACGGAACCGCCGATGGTAGCAGAGCCCGGTTGCGCGGCTTTGGTGCGGTGCGAGGTGGCGGTCGGCGGACCGGGGCGTCAAGCGGTTGGCGCCCTGTGAAGGCTTGTTGACGGTTTGTGACGCAAGGTGACGCATATCGACACCCGCTGAAACAAACAAAAATAAGAATAGTTCTAATGACTTAGCTCCGGCGGGAGCGGAGGGTAGGCGCCATCGGGCGATCGGGTTCCTATCTTTTGCGTGCGACATCATTCACAATCCCTACACATTTAATTGACACAGCCTCGACACTTCCGCGCGGGCTGGGGAGTCCCGCGCGCGACAGCGAGCCGCTCGCTGTCGGGTCGGGTAGACATGGAGAAGTGCTTTGCTACATGGATCAGTAGAAGACCTTCCCGCCGAGCGGGCCCGGGCAGGCCGCCGCCGGGTCGAGGCCCGGGCTGCCCTGGAACTGGGGCTGCGCCTGGGTGATCTGTTGCTGCTGCCCGGCATGGCGGTGCTTTCGCACGTGCTGTGCTACGCCAGTGGGGCGCCAAGTCCCTCGCAGCGCATCGTGTTCGGCGCGGTGATTCTCAGCGCCATCGTCTGTTTCTCCATCGCCCCGGTCTACCGCAACTGGCGCTTGCGCGGTCTGCTTGCCGACCTGTGGCTGCTGCTGCTGGCCTGGTCCGGCACGTTCGCCCTGTTCTCGCTGTACGCAGTGCTGGTCGGCCTGGGTGACGCGGTGCCGGCGCAGTGGCTGGTGGGTTGGTACTTCACCGGCCTGGCCTCGATGGCGACGGTGCGCGTGCTGTTGCGGGTGCAGCTGCACCGGCTGCGTTCTCGCGGCCTGGACCGGGAGCGCGTGTTGCTGGTGGGCCTGCGGGCGCCAGCGCTCAGGTTGCACCGCCTGCTGCGCGGCAAGCCGGAACTGGGCAAGGAAGTGGTCGGCTATTTCAGCAGCGCCGGCGACATCGCCACCCGCCGTGGCGGCGATGCGCCGCGCCGTCTGGGCGCTCTGGACGACGTTCCGCAGTACATGGACCTGCACCGGGGCGAGTTCGACCAGGTCTGGGTGTCGATGCCGATGGGCGACACCGCGCCGATCAAGGACATGCTCAAGCAGATCGAGCGCTTTCCCGTGCCTGTGCGCCTGATTCCCGATACCACCGGCCTGGGTGCATTGAATCCCGGGGTGCACCAGGTGGGCGATGTGCCGATGATCGGCGTTCGCCAGGGTCTGGCTGATCATCGCTTCCGGTTGTTCAAGCGCGTCGAGGACATCCTGGTGGCTGGTGTGGCAGTGGTGCTGCTGTCGCCGCTGTTCGTGGTGCTTGCGTTGGGTGTGAAGCTCAGTTCGCCGGGCCCGGTGCTGTTCCGGCAGCGGCGTCATGGGCTGGGTGGCAAGGAGTTCTGGATGCTCAAGTTCCGCTCCATGCGCGTGCATGAAGAGGGCGTGGGGCAGCTGACCCAGGCCACGCGCGGCGATCCGCGGATTACCCGGTTTGGTGCCTTCCTGCGCCGCAGCAGCCTGGATGAGCTGCCGCAGTTCTTCAATGTGCTGGGCGGCAACATGTCGGTGGTGGGGCCGCGGCCGCACGCGATCCAGCACAACAATCACTACGAGCGGGTGATCGAGCGCTACATGCATCGCCACTACGTCAAGCCAGGCATCACCGGCTGGGCGCAGGTGCACGGGCTGCGTGGCGAGACCCCCGAGCTGCGCTCGATGAAGAAGCGCGTGCAGTACGACATCGACTACATCCGACGCTGGAGCCCGACGCTGGACGTGCGGATCATCGCGCTGACCGTGCTGAAGGTGCTGGGCCAGAAGTCGGCGTATTGAGCTGGCCGATGTCCGGAACTGCGACGTAATTCCATGAATCTGTTGGCGATTTCATCGCCTGTAATGCGCTTGTAAGGTATCCTGTGCGGCTGCCGCCGGCCCTTGTTGTTGTGGTCGGGTGCGCCGCAAGGAATGCCACAGGATCCAGGTCAGTGTTCAAGAACGTTCTTTTTGTATGTGTAGGCAACATCTGCCGCAGCCCTTCGGCTGAAGTCATGCTCAGGCAGGCCGTGGCCGGCAAGGGCATCCAGGTGTCCTCGGCGGGTCTGGGCGCGCTGGTGGGGCACGGCATCGATGCCACCGCACAGGAGCTGCTGGTGGAGCAGGGCATGGATGGGTTGGCCCACCGCGCCCGCCAGATCGATGACGCCATCCTCGGCGCCGCCGATCTGGTACTGACCATGGAGCGCAAGCACGTGCGCCGCATCGCCGAGATCGCTCCGCAGGCGTCCGGCAAGACCTTCCTGCTGGGCAAGTGGCAGCAGGATCGGGAGATTCCCGATCCGTACCGCCAGCAGCGTCCCGCGTTCGAGCATGTCTACAAGCTGATGGCTGAGGGCGTGGAGAGTTGGGCGCGTCATCTTTGATTGCTGCCTGTTCCTGGATGTATCGCCGTCCGGCAAATCGCATAACTGAACAAGAACAATGAAAACCAACTCCCGCATCACTCAGGAAGACGGAAGCGACGAACTCGATCTGCGGCAGCTTCTGGGCACGCTCCTCGATCATCGCTGGTGGATTCTGGCAAGCACCTTGCTGTTCTTTGCAGTGGCCGCGGCCTACGCACTGCTGGCTGCGCCGATCTATCGGGCCGACGCGGTGGTCCAGGTGGAATCGAAGATGCCTTCGATTCCCGGTCTGACCGATCTGAGCAAGTCGCTGGGCCTGGGGTCCGGATCCGGCGAGGCCACGACGGAAATCGCCCTGATCAAGTCGCGGGCCGTCGTCGGCAGTGCCGTCGATGCGTTGAAGCTGGATATCGAGATTGCCCCGAAGCGCTTCCCGGTGGTGGGAGGATTCCTCGCCCGTCGTGCGGAGGCGCGCGATCCAGCCGTCCTGGCGTCGCCGATTCTCGGATTGAGCCGTTACGGCTGGGGTGGGGAGACGCTGCAGATTCACCGTCTGGACGTGCCACGTGGGCTGGTTGAAGAAACCCTGACCCTGGTTGCCGGCGAAAAAGGGGCGTTCGAGCTGCGTGGCCCCGACGGTGAGACGATCCTGGACGGTCATGTCGGGCAGCTTGGCAAAGCGCGAGGCGTGACCCTGGAGGTCGCCGCGCTGCGCGCCAATCCGGGCATGCGCTTCACGGTGATCAAGCGTCGCCAGCTGGCCGTCATCAACGAGCTGCAGGAGCGGATCGGTGTTGCCGAGATCGGCAAGGATTCGGGCATCCTGGGGCTGTTCTACGAAAATCGCGACCCTGTTGCAGCCGAGAACTTCCTGCACCAGGTCGCACTGGCCTACGTCCGCCAGAACGTGGAGCGGAACTCCGCCGAGGCATCGGCCCAGCTGAGCTTCGTGAAGGAGCAGCTGCCGGGCATCCGCATGCAGGTGGAGGCCTCGCAGAAGGCATTGAGCGAGTTCCAGATGCGCGAGAACTCGGTGGACCTGTCGCTGCAGACGAAGGGCCTACTTGATCAGGGTGTGGCCGTTGAGACCAGCATCCAGCAGCTGCGCCTGCAGCAGGCTGAGATGGATCGCAAGTTCACCCGGGACCATCCGGCCTATCAGGCGTTGATGAAGCAGATTGGTGAACTGGAGGCCAGGAAGAACGGCTTCCAGGGAGAGGTAAAGCAGCTGCCCAAGGCCCAGCAGGAGCTGCTGCGCCTGACCCGTGACCTTGCGGTTGCAAACGAGATGTATACCGTCATGCTGAGCCAGGCCCAGCAGCTGGACGTTGCACGAGCGGGAACGGTCGGCAATGTGCGCGTGGTGGATGCTGCCCGCGTTGACGACAGCACGCCGGTGAAGCCGAAGAAGCAGGTGATCGCATTGGTCGGCGCATGCGCTGGCTTCCTGCTGGCCGTGCTGGCGATCCTGTTCCGCCAGATGATCAACCGTGGCATCGAGGATCCCGGTCTGATTGAGGAACTGGGCATTCCGGTGTACGCCTCCATCCCCGCGAGCGAGAATCAGGCAAAGGACTCCGTCCGTGGCAAGTTCCGCCAGGATGGCAATCTCCACCTGTTGGCGGTCAAGGATCCTGCGGATCTGGCCATCGAAGCATTGCGCAGCCTGCGAACGAGTCTCCACTTCGCGCGGCTTGAGGCCAAGAACAACATCGTCCTGATCTCAGGCGCAAGCCCGAACGCCGGCAAGACGTTCGTTTCGACGAACCTGGCCACGGTCGTTGCCCAGTCCGGTCAGCGCGTGCTGATCATCGATGCCGACATGCGCAAGGGCACCATGCATCGGGCCTTCGGTGTCAGCCAGACGCCGGGCCTGTCCGAGGCGATTGCTGGCGCGGCCAAGGTCAACGATGTCATCCGCTCCTTCGCACCGGTCAACGGGCTGGACTTCATTGCCCGTGGCGAGGTGCCGCCCAATCCGTCCGAGCTGCTGATGCATCCGAACATGACGCGACTGCTGGAGGAAGTCTCCTCCCGCTATGACCTGGTCATCGTGGATACGCCGCCGATCCTGGCAGTCACCGACGCCGCCATCCTTGCCGCCCAGGCGGGTACGTCGCTGCTGGTGGCGCGATTCGGTCTGAACCAGCAGAAGGAAATCGCGCTGGCCCGGAAGCGGTTCGAGCAGAACGGTGCGGTCATCCGTGGTGCGATCTTCAATGCGGTGCAGAAGCGCGCAACCGGTTACTACAGCTACGGTTACTACGAGTACAAGTCGACCGAGTAACTGCCGTAACGGCAGGTGCCTGGAAGCGCCCTGAGCCCGCGATCTGCAACTGGCAGGAGGGCGTTACCGAACACGCCCCGAACGATCTATCCATGAAGCTTGGTCACAACCTGAAGTGGACATCACTGGCGCAGATCTCCAAGCTCTGCGCACAGTTCGTTGTCGTCTTCATGCTTGCGCGGCTGCTTGAGCCGGGCGAGTACGGCGTTGTGGCGATGGCAACGGTGGTGGTCAACTTTTCGCTGATGTTCCGTGACATGGGTCTGGGCGCGGCGATCATCCAGAAGCAGGATCTTGGCAATGGCGACATTGACGCGGCCTTCCGCGTCTCGCTCGTTGCCGGGAGTCTGGTGTGCCTGCTGGTGCTGCTCGCAGCCGTTCCCCTCGCCAGCTACTTCTCCACCCCAGGGCTGGCGCCATTGCTGGCGGTGCTGTCACTGAGTTTTCCCATCGCAGGCTGTGGAATCGTCCATCAGGCCCTGCTTGAGCGGGCAGGGCAGTTCCGTACGATTGCCCGCATCGAAGGAAGCAGCAACCTGGTGGGTGGGGCGCTCGGATTGATGTCCGCTCTGGCGGGCGCAGGTGCCTGGAGCCTTGTTGTCCAGCTCGCGTTCGTTTCGATCGCAACCAGTGTCCAGCTTTGGCTTGCCTCGGAGTGGCGGCCGAGTGCCACGCGCGGGCTCGGGTATCGCGGGTTGGCCGAGTTCGGCTCGGGTGTGCTCGGCTTCAATCTGGTCAACTACCTGTCGCGCAACCTGGATAGCATCCTTGTCGGGCGCTTCTATTCTTCGACCGTGCTGGGAAACTATTCGCTGGCCTACAGGCTCATGCTTTTCCCGTTGCAGAGCATCACGCTGGTGGTCTCGCGATCGCTTCTTCCGGTCCTTTCGCGGCTGCAGTCGGATCGCAAAGGCAGGGTCGAGGTCTATCAGGTTGCGGTAGGCGGAATCACTCTTGTGGTCGCACCCATGATGGTCGGGTTGTACGTGCTGCGCGAGCCGTTCATCAGGCTGGCTTTTGGCGACGGCTGGGATCTGGCGGTGCAGTTGCTTGCCTGGTTCGCTCCCACCGCCCTGCTGCAGTCGGTCATGAGCGTCACCGGCGTGGTTCTGATGGCCGCGCGTCGCACCAGGACACTGCTTCACCTTGGAGTGATCGGCGCAATGCTGCAGGTAGGCGCCTTTGCGTTGGGCATCACGCACGGCGTCGTGGTGATGGCCGCACTGTATCTGCTGGCCAATGTGCTCAACTTCATTCCCGTCATGCTGGTCTGCGCGCGGGTGCTGGGGGCCCGCCCGTCGGAGGTGATCCAGCCGATGATTGCACCGCTCATTGCGGCGCTGGTCATGGGAGGCACGCTGGAACTGTACATGCGGTTCGGAGATTCCGCGCAGGGCGCGGTCTCGCTCACGCTCGCCATCATGGCGTCGGTAGCATGGTACGTAGTTCTGGCGCTCGCATTCTCCCGGGAGTGGCGGCGACGGGTGTTCTCCGCGTTGAGTGTCTTCAGGCGCGCCACGAAGGCGGCCTAGCGGGCAGCATGTCCCTGCCGATGCGATCTCACTACATGGACGTTCCTGGACCACACTCATGAAGATAGTCTGCGTACACCAGAGTGCCGAGCTGTACGGCTCTGACCGGAGCTTCCTGGCCGCCGTGGAGGCGATTGTCCAACACGCGCCGACGCCTGCGGAGGTTGAAGTCATTCTTCCCGAGCATGGGCCGTTGGCGGCTCGCATTTCGGAGGCCGGCGGCTCGGTGCACTTCGAATCCGAGGGCTACCTGAGAAGAAGCCTGCTGCGCAGGCCCCTCTCGTTCGCTGCGGGGCTGCTGGCTGCCACCCGACGCCTTCTGCATCGTTTCCGTGGCGCCGATGTGGTCTATGTGAATACCCTGGTCTGTGCGTCGGCCCTGCTGGCTTGCGCGCTGTCCGCGCGCCGCGTACGCCGCATTCTGCATGTCCGGGAAATCCCCGGGCGCAAGGAGCTTGCCTTCTTTCGCATGCTGATCAGGCTGTCAGGCGTGGAGATCGTGTACAACTCGCAGGCAACCCGGCTCGCCATTGGCCTGCCCGGCACTGTCGTCTACAACGGCGTGCCCGGTCCTGCCGAATGCACGCCGGAGCTTGGCGGAGATGACGGGATACGGTTGCTGATGATCGGCCGCATCAATGCCTGGAAGGGGCAGAAGTTCCTTCTCCAGGCCTTGCTGCGTAGCCAGAGGCGCATCCAGCTGAGAATCGTTGGATCGGCGATCGATGCGCAGGTGCACCTGGTGGAAGAGCTCCATCACATCGCCCGTTCGCTGCCGGAAGGCGTGTCCTGCGAGTTCTTCGGCTTCTGCGAGGACCCCTCGGAGCACTATCGCTGGTGCCATTACGTGGTCGTTCCCTCCACCAGTCCCGAGCCGTTCGGGCGGGTAGCAATCGAGGGGTTCTCGTATGGAAAGCCGGTGATTGCCGCCGCGCATGGCGGCCTGACTGAAATTGTGGAGCATGGACAGGATGGATTCCTGTTCGAACCTGCCAGTCAGGTCGCGCTTGCACAAACGATCGAGGGCCTTCCCCGTGCCCTTTCACCTGGCCACCTGGCACTGGGCAGGCGTGCCTTCGACGTGTTCTCCTCGCGCTTCTCGGTGCAGAACTACGCAGAGCAGATTTCACGATTGGTGTTTGCTTCATCTGGACCTACGACATGATTGACTCCCAACCAGGGCATTGCGACCGAACCGCCGCAGCTACCGTTCGGACAGCGGTCCGTCATTGCGCACCTGGCATGGCGGCATTCGCATGATCTTTCTGTTGGCATGCATCGGCGCGCTGCTGATCATCCTCTACTTCCGAAAGGCCGTGCTCCTGATGCCGGCCTGGATGATGCTCACGCCCAAGGCGCTGCTGCTGGTCGATGTGCCCGGCATTCCGGTGCTCAGTCTCTATCGCTTCCTGATGGCGATGGTGCTGGTCATGTATCTGATGACGCTGGCGCTTGCGCGCAAGGGCTCGGTCAGGAAGGGGCCATTCTTCAACGGTTTGATGCTGTTCCTGGGCGTGGCGGCCGTTTCGGTGTTGATGAACATAGGCAGCGCCTCTGCTGGCCTGCTTACCTGGATTGCGCTGTGCCTGGAAGTGGGTGTTCCGGTCCTGGCCTTCAGTCACTTTGCCGGCGGATTGGGCCTGGCAGAGGCCAAGCGCCTGCTCAGGATCTACGTGGTGTTCTTCAGTCTGCTGGCGGTGTATGCCATCGCGGCCTATCTGGTGAACTGGAATCCCTATATCGACTTCATCAATTCGACGACCCAGACCGGCCGCGTGATGGCGAGGACGTATGCCGACACACTGCGGGGCATGCGCGCGCAGGGAACCACATCGCATCCGATCACCTATGGCGCGCTGGTCGCGATCATGCTTCTGACGTACTACGTCGCCCGCCTGTGTGGCCAGGTGCGGATGCGCGACATGCTGGCAATTGCTGCTGTTTCAGGGTGCATCATCATTTCGATGCTCTTCACCAACTCACGCAGCCCACTGATGCTCTATTTCTTTGCCCTGCTGGTGTTCGGCGTTTCGGTGGGTATCGTCAGGTCGCTGAAGTACTCGCTGCTGGGCGGCATGGCGTTCGTGATCGCATTGGCAACGTCGAATGTGTTCCTCGAGAAAGTCCTTTCCGTGGTCAACATCTTCGATGCCTCGGTGGGTGCCGAGCAGAACGGTTCTGACCTCGCCATGCGGGCAGGGCAGTTCGCCGTCTCGCTCTCCTACTTCTGGCAGTCCCCCCTCTGGGGCTTGGGTCTGGACGCAACTCGCGAACTGGTGGCCGGCGGCGCGGCGGCCGATCTGTACGATGCCGAGAGCGTTGTGTTCACCCTGCTGATCAACCAGGGATTGCTGGGCTTCATCGGCTACATCGGCTTGTTGCTTGCCGTGCTTCGAGGCGTGGGACGTCTTCTGCCGACGGTAGGTTCTCGTCGAATGTTCACCGGGCTCGTGCTGGGCTACGCCTTGTTCACCATGGCCACCGGAGTGATGGATACGTTGCAGTTGTTCCTGCTCCTGTCGCTGTTTGTGGGTGCCTATGGAAGGGCATTCGCTGCTTCTAATGCCATCGAGCACCGCAGGCCGGATGGACAGATGGTTCAAGCAGCAGCGATGCCGGGTTCGGCGATGCAGGATGCAGGTCAACTGGAACGAGGTGGTGTGTGAGCAAGCGCGTGTTGAGGATTCTGGGTATTCGCGGCGTTCCGGCGGCCCATGGTGGGTTTGAGACCTTCGCCGAGCATCTCGCTCTGTATCTGGTGTCGAGGGGCTGGGAGGTGGTGGTGTACTGCCAGGTCGACGGCACTGGGGATGTCTGGCGTGACGAATGGAATGGCGTGCAGCGAGTCCATATTCCTGTCTCCACCGCTGGGCCTGCAGGTACCATCATCTTTGACTGGAAGGCGAATGTTGATGCGGCCAGGCGCGGCGGGCTGTGCTTGACGCTTGGCTACAATACGGCGGTTTTCTCTGCGATGCTTCGTCTGCGCGGAGTTGTCAATGTCATCAATATGGATGGCATCGAGTGGGCCCGCGCGAAGTGGGGGCGAATCGCAAAGACCTGGTTCTGGCTCAACGAACGTTTCGGTTGCTGGATTGGCGATCACCTGGTCGCAGATCATCCGCGCATCAAGGATCACCTTTCCACCCGTGTCAGGCGCAGCAAGATCACCACCATCGCCTACGGCGGTGAAGCGATCCATTCGGCGGATGCATCAATCGTTGAGGGGCTTGGGCTCACTCCGAACGGCTACTACACGGTGATTGCGCGTGCGGAGCCGGAGAACTCGCTGCTGGAGATCGTCCAGGGTTTCTCACGGCAGCCGCGGCGCAGAAAGCTTGCGGTTCTCGGCAAGTATGACTGCGACAACGACTATCACCGGAAGGTGCTCGAGGCGGCCGGAGAAGATGTGGTGTTCCTGGGGCCGATCTACGACAAGAAGGTCGTCCAGGCGCTGCGTTACTTCAGCAGTGCCTACGTTCATGGGCATCAGGTAGGCGGCACCAATCCGTCGCTGGTCGAGGCGCTCGGTGCCTCCAATCCTGTCATTGCCCACGACAATCCCTTCAATCGCTGGGTGGCCGGGCCAGGCGCGTGCTACTTCAATGGTGCGGCTTCGTTTGCATCGCTGCTTGACGAGCTTGAAGGTGACGCGCCCCGGCTGCAGGCGATGTCCGCAGCGTCGGCATCGCGCCACCAGGAGGCATTTACCTGGGAGCAGATTCTTGGTCAGTATGAGCAGCTGCTCTCGCGCTTTGCAGCAGGATCCAAGGCGCGCGCGACGGCAGTAGCGGAAGCGGAGCGGGAATGAGTCAGCCATCAGCGCAGCGTCACGTGCTTCGGATCGTGGTGGTGCTCTACGGTACTGCACCCGATCAGTCGCTTACGCTGGAATCCCTTCAGTTGGCCAGCAGGTCGAACGAGGACTTTGTTGGTGAGATCGTCGTCTGGGACAACAGCCCGCAGTCGTTCGGCGCCGCCTCGCTCAATGGCTTGAGCTTCCCCGGCTTTTCGGTGAAGTACATGGCGTGTCCTGAGAACCTGGCCCTGTCGAAGGTCTACAACAACGTCGCTGCAGGCATTGCGATGGGGTATTTTCTGATTCTCGATCAGGATTCGCAGCTTCCGGCAGACTATTTCCCCGTACTGCGGTCGCAGTTGGACGCCCATCCTGCGCAGGACCTGTTCCTGCCGGTGGTGCTGTCCAGTGGCCGGTGCGTAAGCCCGGGGGAACTCTGGTACTTCAAGGGAAGGCATCTGGCTTCACCGCGACAGGGTCAGCAACGTTCCCGCAGAATGCTGGCCATTACCAGTGGCATGGTCATTCGATCCGCCTATCTTCAAGAGCCTCGCTTCGATGAGCGGTTGAGCCTGTACGGCATTGATACGCGCTTCATGCTGGACTACGCAGACAGTGGTCGAAGTGTGGTCGTGATGCCGATCATTCTGGGGCACGACACCGCACTGTGGTCCGACATCAGTGCCGATCGCATGCTTGGCCGCGTGCAGACACTGGTGCGCTCCTGGCCGATCGTCTTCGAGAAGAGGCCGTTCGCACGGCTGCTCGCGCGATGCCATGCACGTCTCATGTTGTTGAAGCTCGCGATCAAGTACCGCGATCCCAGATTCCTGTTTGCATGATGGCTGAAAGGCCCCGGAACCCTCCCATGACACTACTCAGCCGCCTTGGCTCGCTCCTTTCGCTGCGCGTACAACTGGATGAGCGCGTTCCCCTGTCCTACAAGCTGCGACTCTCGATGGAGTACGGCGTCTGTCTGATCCGGGGCGCGCTCACGTGGGGTGTGCGTGAGTCGTGGCTGTCGCCGTTGTTCCGCGGGCGAGGCGTCGTGGTGCGCTGTGCCTCGCGCATCCGCCTGGGGAAGGGTGTGCGGCTGGGTGATTTCGTCGTGCTTGATGGCCTTGGCGCTTCCGGCATCACCTTCGGTGATAGCGTGAAGATCGGTGACTTTGGTCGGCTGATCTGCTCTGGCAGCCTGACCCACCTGGGTGAGGGCATATCCATCGGCCATCGCGTCGGCATTGGCGAGTTCTGCCGGATTGGTGGCTCTGGAGGCGTGTCCATTGGCGAGGACACAATCGTCGGGCAGTACTTCAGTGTGCATCCGGAGAATCATGAGTTCTCCGATAAGCAGCGCCTGATCCGTAAGCAGGGTACTGCCCGGGCGCCGGTGGTGGTCGGCGCCAACTGCTGGATCGGCGCAAAGGTCACCCTGCTTGCCGGAAGCGAAGTGGGGCACTCCAGTGTGGTGGCGGCTGGCAGCGTGGTCAATTCCCGCTTCCCGCCGTATTCGGTCATCGGTGGCGTTCCGGCCCGCCTGATCAAAAGCTACTGACTCTTCGGCCACTCGAGGGTTCGAGTGGCCGCATCTGTTTGAAACATCAATCAGCGATACCCTGGATATTCTCGTAGAAGAAGCGCTCGTCGCGCTCGCCCGTGAGGTTGTAGAGCGGGTACTTCCTTGCGAGCATGGCGCCACCGTCACGGATCAGCGGGTTCCAGGTGAGCGTAGCCCTGGCCGGAGTCGATCGAGGTAGCAGGGTGTCAAACGGGATGCTGAAGTAGATGCCCTTGTCGAAGCTGCCTTCGCCGAACTCGGCGGAGCTGATGTTGGTCTTGGTCGCGTAGGCACCCATGGTGACGCCGTTGCGGAAGACCCGCGCCACGTTGGCGGTGGCACCGTAGTCGCCTGCCAGGTACCGGCCAGCGCTCAGCGAAGCAATAACCCGCTGCTGATCTCCGAAGGCATAGTAAAGCGTCGCGTGACCGGTGGTGGTCGAGTAGTCGCGCAAGCCAAAGCGCTGGTTGAAGTCACGCTGCTTGACCCAGTTGATGTTGGCGCTGATCGCCCAGGGCTGATCCATCGGGCGGTACAGCACTTCGCTGCCGGCGCCGGCGTACATCCACTCCAGGTAGCCTGCATAGGCGATGGCGTAGACGTCGCGGGACAGTCGTCGCGACAGGTTCAACTGCAGATTGGGAATCGTGAAGTCCGAGGTGCGCGTGTACTTGCGCACGTCGGTCCGGACGCGCGGCAGGTTGCTCGGTGCGTCGTACTTGAACTTGTCGTAGTTGTTGAGCAGGTTCTGGCTTGCACTGCCAGTCAACCAGACGTTCTTGCCGAAGAAGTAGCTGGCGCTGTAGTTGGCCGACACCTGGTACAGGATGAAGCCATCCGGGCCGCCAAGGTTCTGTCGGTACCCGAAGCTGAAGCCGCTGCCAAAGGGCGAACGCTTCGGTTTGAACAGCTCGTGCCCCTCGGTGGTCCCTGGCGCGCTGAGCTCGGTGCTCCGCTTGAGGGTTGCTTCGTCGACGCTGCCGTTCACATAGCCCTCAAATGCATCGCGCTTGACGGACATGTCGGCGACGGGCATGCCCAGGCGTTCGGTGCGCAGCGTGTACCAGTCGTACTGATCGCCCAGATGATGGGAGAGGACACGTGCCGAGCGGCCCAGGCCTTTGGCCGGGTTGAAGTAGCGCGATTGCGATCCGGTCAGGATGAGTTCCTTTCCTTGCACGGAGGCCCGCTGCAGGTTGAATCCTGCATTGGATCTCAGATCCGCCGTGATCGCCTCCCAGTCGTGCGATATCGGCGCTGCTCCGGTCGGGGTCGCGCGCTGTTGTCCTTCCTGGTGGCGGTCACCTTCAAGGGAGAGGGGCAGGGGGTCCAACGGTTTTGGCGCCCTTCGCGAGCCGCCAGGGTTGCCACGCAACGTCAGTGAGAACATGGCGGCGTCGCCGCGCTCCCAGGCGGCCGTCAGCTCAACCACCTTGCTGGGGCGATAAACGAGGCCGACGTTGATGGGGGTGGACTGGTTGAGGTTGGCGCCGCGCGGCTCCCGGCGGTAGTCGTTGCCGTCGTATTCGACTTTCACGATGAGCTGTTCAAGCGGTGTCTGGTAGGAGACGCCGCCGAAGATCCCGACCGGACCACGGAACATCGCGCTGGCGCCAAATTTGCCTGCATTGACAATGGCGCTGGTCGGCATTGGCCGCTCCTTGAAGCGATCGTCAATGGCGCCCAGCGGGTTGGAAAAGTCGCCGCGATTGCCGATATAGCCGGTTGCCAGACCAAGCGATGCATCAAACCGCCCGTAGCGCTTGCTGGCCACGAGGTATTCACTCGAGAACAGGCCGGTTCCGCCAAGGTCACGGACACCAAAGGCTACCTCGGGAATCCAATGGGATTCCTCGAGCAGGCGAACCTTGAAGTCGATCGACTTGTCCTTGTAATTCTGGTCACCGCTGACCGAAGGAATGCCGTACCGGAGGTTGGAAACGTTGATGTACCGGAACGAGCCCTCCAGCCAGGGAAGCGGCTGCATCGTCACGTTGTAGCGGCTGTACGGCGAGTTGTGCGAAGCGGTGATCGCGATGTCGCCGTCGTCGGCCATGCGCGCGGTCGGTGTCTGCAGCAGGCCGATGCCACCCCATTCGCTGGAGGTCGGTGGTGGTGCTTCCTGCGCATGCAAGGCGGCACAGACGGACATCGATAGCAGGGACAGGGCCAGCGTGGCACGCACCTTGCGGCCCGTAGTGTTGCGGAGACTATGGATCACGGGGTAGCGGCCTGGGTCGCAATGAGAGCAGCAAGGTCTGCGTTGAATTCGGCGTCCACCGATCGGAGGTACTTCGTTGCGAACGGCACCAGCACCACCCCGCCCGGCGAAACCGGTTGCGGGTCAGCGCGGTTCCAGGCAGCGGCGCCCAGCGTCTGTACGGTGCCGTCGACCTGGATGACCAGCACGGTGTCGGCATCAGCAAAGGCCGTGGCGGCGCAGTCCTTCACGTACTCCAATGCGCTGCGCAATGGCTGATGGGGGAGGGTGCAGTGCTCGACAACCGCTCCGACCACCTGGATGGTGGCGGGCCGCTGGAACAGGCGCACCGAATCACCTGCCTGGATCGGCGGGTTCCATCGGGGTTGCAGCTGCATGAGGCGGGGGTCGGCCAACAGCGGGACACGTCCGGTGACCGGCATGTCCTCGATCCAGCGCGCCAGGCGTTCAGAGAGCTGGCGGAGCGCGTCGTCGCCACCCTCGCTCAGTGTCTGCAGATCATGCAGCACGCCTGCCTTCAATCGAACCTGCGCCAGCCGGGCGCTCTGCCGGGCAAACAGTGTTGCCGGCAGGAACGCATCGGGCGCGGGTCGAGCAGCAAGAAGCGCAGCTGCGAGGCGTCCGCCGTCGTCGCCACGGTGCATTCCAGGCTGCTGCACGGCGCCGCTGAACAGCGCAGCGTCTGCGCCGAAACTGTTCGCCGAGGGGAGCGCGATGGCCGCCAGCAATGCGGCAATCTGCAGGGTGAATCTGTACATGGATCAGCGTCCTGCCGGCCGATAGGGCTTTAGATGGACCAGGTCGACCGGATAGCCCGGGGCGAGAAACTGCCGGCTCTTCCAGATGAAGCCGTCGGCAGGGTCGACCCAATAGCTGTTGGTCGCGCGCATGTCGCCCCCGCTGAGCTGTTCGTCGAAGCGCAGCAGCGTGCGGCGCTTGTCGAGGAGGGTGATCGTGTCTTCGCCCTTCGCGCGGATCGTGCCGACAACCTCGACGCCCATCGCATAGCCGGGTGTGCGGTCGTAGTGCCGGACGACGCGGGCGCCGTCGGCGGCGCTGCGAAGGTCGGCGAACAGTGCTTCGTCCTCGACGGTGGTGGCGTACTGCGCGTCCTGTTTGCTGAGGGACAGAAGCACGCCGGTCGCCGACAGGCGCAGCACGGCATGCTTGCCCGCCATCCAGACCTGCTGGCCGTCGTCCACGTAGCCCAGCACGACCAGGCCACGGATGTCCGGGGTCTGCACATCCGCCTGCGGATACGGCGTGCGCAGCACCTGTTGCGTCGTATAGGACGGCTGGCGATGCACCAGCTGCCTGATGCTGTCAGCCGTCGCCCGGCTCGCGGTCGTGCAACCGGACAGCAGCACCGCCAGTGCCGGGGGCGCGAGCCAGAAGGCGCGTGCCCAGGTGCCGTTCCTTGGCAGGCGGCCAGCAACGGCCGCCGACGTCTTCCATCGCATATCAGTTGCTCAGATCGTTGCGTGCGCTTGCAGCATTGCTCAGGATCGAGGTGAACGGCAGCAGCTGGTTCACGAAGCGGCTCCAGCGCGTCACGCCGGCCGCGCCGACAAACACCACATCGCCAGGCACCAGGTGGAACTGGCTGCCGACAGCGAATGCGGCCGGTGAATGCGCGTCAAGCTGGTAGACCACCGAGGGTTGTTCCAGCAGATTGCTCGATCCGCGGATGACGTAGACGGCCTTGCCGTTGGCGGTGGTCTGGCTGAGTCCGCGCGCACGGCCGATGGCCTGGTTCAGCGTCACGTCGCCCGTGCGGAAGCTGAAGGCGCCGGGTTGCCCGACTTCGCCGACAACAAAGATTTCCTTGCGATCCAGGAAGGGCACGTAGATCGAGTCGCCGTCCTTCAGGTAGATCTGACGACCACCGTAGCGGGAGGCCAGTGCTTCAAGATCGATCGTGTAACTGGCGCCGTCACGGCTGAGCTGCACGCCGGACAGGTCGGCTCCGGCCGAACTGAGGCCGGCCTGGCTGATCGCATCGGACAGCGTAAGCGGTGCGGTACCGAGCGTGACCGGTGTCGACTGCTGCGCCGCACCGGTTACCCACACGCGCTTGCTGGCGTAGGTCAGCACGGAAACGTCGACCTGCGGCGATTCGATGTACTTGGCCAAGCGGCGTGCCACTTCTTCGCGGACCTGGCTGGGGGTCTTGCCATCGGCCTCGACCACGCCGATGTAGGGGTAGAAGAACGAGCCGTCGCTCTGCACGGTGCGGCCAGCCAGATTCGGCGTCTGCTGGGGGCCCGCTGGCACGGTCAGTTCCGGGTGATCCCAGACGGTGATGTACAGCGAGTCGCCGATGCCGATGCGGTACTGGCCGGGGGCGTAATTCAGAAGGGCCTCGGGCAGTGACTGCTCACTTTCGGACGCCGCATCCATCGCGATGAGCTTGGCAGTGATCGGCACCAGCTGCAGCTGACCGTCGTCGCTGGTCTGGGAGCGGATCAGTTCAGAGCTGCGCAGATGTTGCCCGGGGGCCCACATGCAGCCGGGCAGGACAGAGGCCGCCAGCAGCGCGGCAGCGATTCGAAAGTGCGTCTTGGTCATGGCCATATCGAGAGAAAATCGGGCATAAAAAACCCTCGCCGGGGTCCGGCGAGGGCTTGGGGCAGGCTCGGGCTGGATCAGCCGCCGGTGCCGCCGGTGCCGCCCGTACCGCCAGTGCCACCGGTACCGCCGGTGCCACCCGTACCGCCGGTGCCGCCGGTGCCGTCGTTGCCACCGTTGTCGCGCTCACCGCTGGAGCTGTCACCGGCCACGCTGTACAGCACTGCGCCCGCTGCGACGGCAATGACGCTGGTGCCGACAATGGCGGCGGTGGAAATGCCGGCCGCCTCTGCACCGGCGGCGCTGGTCGCCACGGTGGTTTCGGACGAGGCTTCCACAGCCGGAGCTTCCTGGGCGAACACAGGCGAGGACAGACCCAGCAGGGCCAGAGCGGCAATCATCTTCTTCATCTACGGGGTCTCCTACTCCGTGAGGTAAATTTTTTCCACCGCTATGGTGGCCAATCCGCATTTCCCCTGTCAAGGAAAGTGAAGAAATTGTGGAGTCCAGTCGACAGTTCTCAGTAGTGCGGGAAGATTTCCGCACGTCCCGACAGTGTTTTCGCCAGCGCGATCACGGCCTCGTGCGTATGCAGGTCTGGCAGACTGAGCGGCAAGGCCATTCCGGCCAGTACCGCAAGGAGCAGGGGGGTGGCCGCTGGCCGCCGCGTCGGATGGCACGCGCGCAACGCCCAGGTGGCGCTTCCCAGGCCCAGTACCAGCCCTGCGATGACCTCGGACAGGCTGTGGGCCTGCAACGGAATGCGCGACCATGCGATGGCTGCCGCGAGCAGGCAGCCTGAGGTGATGCCGACCGCGCGTGCGCGCCGATCCGCACCGGCCAACAAGGCACCCACGACAGGGTAGACCACGCTGGACATGGCGGCGTGCCCGGAGACACCGGTGAAGTGCAGGCTCTGGATGCCCCATCCCCATCCCATGAAGGCGAGTTTCGAGCCGAGGGTGATCGTTGCCGTGGCGCCGATGGCGATCAGCCAGCGCCATCGGAAACCGCCCTGCGAGCGCGGCAGGGTCAGCAGCAGCACCGCAGCCATGGGCAGCAGCCAGCGGCTGTCGCCGAGGGTGGAGAGCGCTCGCCAGACGTCCTGCATGGTGTCGATACTGGATCGGGGCGCGCCAGCATAACCACTCCTGTTATCTGGCGCTGTGCTGGCAGCTTGGTCCATTCAGCCGGACGCGGTATGCTCTGCCGCTGCCAATGGCCCCGTAGCTCAGCTGGATAGAGCGTTCCCCTCCTAAGGGAAAGGTCGCCCGTTCGAATCGGGCCGGGGTCGCCAACTGCCAAGCCAGGTTCAAGGTCGAACGGACCTTGTCATCGCATCGCCGACCGGATGCGCGCCAGCAGTTGGATGTCGGCAATGCTTGAATTCCCTTTTTGGTGTCCGCCTCGCGCCGCTGGCGTGCTGTGGCTGTTGGTTTCGTTGCTTCGGGTGGCCTGGTGTCGATCGACCTGTATTCCCCCTTGGTGCCCGTTGGCATCGCTCTGCTTGCATTGCTGTGCGCGTGGCCCTTGGCAAAGTGGGTGCCGCTTCCGGATCCCGGCGGCCGGGCGACCTCGATTGACGGCCTCAGGGGACTGCTGGCGTTGGGCGTGTTCGTCCATCATTCGTCGATCTGGTACGTCTATGCCAGGACCGGGGCCTGGAAGGCGCCGCCGTCACCGCTGTATGCGCAGCTGGGCGAAGCCGCCGTCGCGCTGTTCTTCATGATCTCAGCGTTCCTGTTCTATCGTCAGATCGCCCAGAGCAGGCAGATTGACTGGCTGCGGCTATACGTTGGCCGGGTTCTGCGCATGCTGCCGCTGTATGCGATCTGCGTTGCACTGCTGGTGCTGCTGGTCCTGGCTGAGGGCGGCTTCCAGATGGTCGATCCTCTGCTCCGATTCGCGGTCGGGCTGGTGCAATGGCTCTCGTTCACCGTGCTGGGTGCGCCTGATCTCAATGGCGTGGTGGGCACTCGCTACATCATGGCCGGGGTGGTCTGGTCGCTGCCGTATGAGTGGGCCTGGTATGCACTGCTGCCGTTGATCGCATGGTGCCTGCGCAGGTCGGTTCCGCGCGGCCTGCTGTTGCTCCCGGTGCTGGGTCTGGCCTTCGCGGTGCTCCGCTTGAGCCTGGTCCTGCTGTTGCCGTTCGCCGGTGGTATCGCGGCCTATTACGCAACGACCCATCAAGGCGTAGCGGGCTTCCTGCGGGGCCGGGGCGGTGCGGTCCTTGCATTGGCTTGTGTGCTGTTGTCGGTGCTCTGTTTCGAATCGGCCCGGCACCCGGCGGCCGTTGCCTTGTGGTCGATCTTCTTCGCCGTCGTCGCATGTGGAAACACGCTGTTTGGCGTGTTGGCGTTGAGGGTATCGGCCGTGCTCGGCGAGCTGTCCTATGGCATCTACCTCCTGCACGGCTTCGTTCTGTTCATTGCCTACAAGAGCCTCGGCCCGGCACTGTTCGCCGGTTTGAGTCCCGCTTCGCACTGGGCGTTGACCGCCGCGCTGCTGCTGCCGCTGCTTGCACTGTGTGTCCTGAGCTATCGCATCGTCGAGTTGCCTGCAATGCTGGCCCGCCGGGAGGTTCTGGCGAAAGTGCAGTGGGTGCGCGGCAGAATCGATCTGTGGCGCGGCACGCAACGGGTTGCGGAATGAAGCAGGCGGAGGCGGATCGTCCCTCCGCCATCGCTAATGCGAAACAAACAACGGCGCCGGCACCTCCGCCAACAGGTCCTCGGTCACCCCGCCAAGCACACGCTCGACCACGCGGCTGCGGCTGTACGGCCCGAGCACCAGCAGGTCGGCGTCGGCATCCAGCACATGGCGGCGGATGGTGGCGGCCACGCCGCCCTGGCTTGAACTGATCGCCTGGATCTCCACCTCCACACCGTGCCGCGCCAGATGCTGGGCCATCTCGGCGCCGGGCATCGCTTCGGCTTTCGGGGTGTCGACCATCAGCAGATGGACGGCCTGCGCACGCGCGAGCAGGGGCAGGGCATCGGCCACCGCGCGGCGCGCCTGCTTGCTGGCATTCCATGCCACCACGATGCGCCGACCGACCTGCTCTCCCTGCCAATGCGGCGGTACCAGCAGCATCGGCACCCCGGTCTCGCGCAGCGTGCCCAGCGGATGCCAGCCGGAGGGGGCGCCGGGCGTGTGCGGGTAGCCGGCAATGATCAGGTCGCAGTACAGCGATTGCAGCGCCAGATCGGCGCCACCGAGATAGTCGGAAACGATGCGCAGCTCGTTGCTGATCTGCAGCGGTTCGGAGGCGTTGCGCAGGTTCTGCATCAACTGCGCGGTGCAGGCGGCGTCGGCACGTGCCTCATGGTCAAGCGCGGCGGCAATGCCGGCGCCCCGGGCGAAACCACTGGCAATGTCGGTTGGATGCTGGGCGGTGGAGACCGCGACCAGGTGCGCCTGCTGGGCCTGTGCCAGCTGTGCGGCGATGTGCAGGATGCGGTTGCCGGTGTCGCTGGCATCGAACAGCACGGCGATATCGCGTAGCGGATGCAGCATGGCGTTGTCTCCTTCGATGCCGTGACGCGTTCCCTGGCGTGCACCGACCCGGGTGCACCGGACGCACGTCCGTTGTAGCGCACTCCTGATTTAAATGAATCAACTGTGATTCAGTTCATTAATTCATGATTCATGCTAGCGTGAGGTGCCCCCTCCTCAGGTACCGCCATGCACGCCGCCTCGCTGCGCTCCCGTCGCGACCTGCATCACGCGCTGGCCGCCACCCTGGTCAGCCATCCGCGTTGCACGCTGAGTGAGCTGGCGCGCGGTGCGGGGATCAGCCGCGCCACGCTGTACCGGTTTGCGCCCACCCGCGAGGCGATCGACGAAGCGCTGTTTGCGGCGGGGTTCGAACGTCTGGAGGCTGCGGCCATTGCGTTCGAGGGCAGTGGCGATGCGCGGCAGGTACTGGAACAGTTCACCGTCGCGCTGCTGGCGGACTGGGAGCTGGTGACCCTGCTGTTTGCCCGGATGATGGAAGAGCAGCAGCGCCACGGGGACCTGCATCTGCTGCCGGCGCGCTGGGCGCCGCTGGGCGAGCGTTTCGAGGCCTTTTTCCTGCGTGGACAGACCGCAGGCATATTCAATGTCGGCTTTTCCGCCGTGTGGCTGGCCGACTTCTACTGGACCTGCTTCTACGGCATCACCTGGTCGCTGGCCCGAGGCCGGCTGGCCCCGGCCGCCGCGGCGTCCACGTTGCTGGCGTCGTTCCAGCATGGCGCGATGAAGCCCTGAGCCGCAGCCAGGCTTGTTGCTGCTGCCGAATCTGCGTGGCGTTTTGCCGGAAAGTGGGGGCGGGGTGCCGGATTCGTGCCGAGACGGTCCATCCCCGGTGGCTATAACTGTGGTCGTGGGGCCTGGCGCCAGAGTCCGCAAAGTTAAATGTGACGTTCATCACACAATTGTTTGTAATGTGTTATCTTCGTCACAGAATTAGGTGCCTGACCAACGGGGTCCAGGGACGAAAGTGATTGCCACGGAGCCGGCAGGACACGCAATCGGGTGTGCCGCCGTCCCGCGGAATTCGTCGCTGGCCGCCCACTGACCATCGGCCCGGCATGGGCCGACGACGGGGAAATCAACCATGTGGCAGTCGACGACGTCGCGCGCAAGCGCGGGCGGTGAACGCGTTCATCCCGAAAATGATGCCCGGACGGGCCGATCCAGCCGCTGGCTGGTGGCGGGCCTGCTGGCCCTGGTGTCACTGCTGGTGCCCTCGCTGGCCTGGGCGGCGGCCTACGCCACCGGCGGCAGCAGCCCCTACCGCAATACGGTGCTGTGGCTGACCTGGGGCGGCGGCGCCAATGGAGTGAACAACGTCGTGCTCAACGACGGCGCGACCTCGTCGATCGACATGCCGGTCGCAGCGGGAGTGAATCTGCGCGTCGATTGCCGCCTGAACACGGCCGAGACCAACGTGCTGCGCAGCTATCGTCCCGGCAACTTCGGCGGCGACAGCCTCGACGACCTGTACAACATCGGCGGCACCGGTACCAGCAACCAGCTGATTGCCGGCATCGCGCGCGCCAGCGGCACCTCCAGCTTCAGCATCACCTGTACCTCGACCCTCGGTGGTGCGCCGTACCGCCTGCGCGGCGTGGTGATGGCCGACGCCGAGTCGATCAACAACAGCGGTGAATTCGTCGAGGCCAGCGCGCAGGGCACCTGGAACGTGGTCGAGGTCCGCAAGAACCTGGCCAACGCCACGCCCTATCTGGTGAACAAGTCGACCAGCGGCGCCAACCAGGTGATCCGCTTCGGCCCCGGCAACGACGACAACACCGCGGCGGTCACCTTCCTCAGTTTCGACAACGCGGCTCACGCGCCGGGCAATCTGGCGGTGAACATGGGCTTCTCGATGCGCGGCGGCGGCACCACCGCCATCGCCATCGGCCTGCTGGTGCCGTATGCCGACTTCGGCGATGCGCCGGCCAGCTATGGCGACGCCATGCACGTGGTGGACGATCTGCAGTTCCGCTCCGACGGCATTCCGGCCGGCGCCAGCAACTTCAACATCAACACCGCCGGCTACACGCCGGGCGGGCTGGCGCCGCCGCTGACCGATTTCCTCGGCAGCCTGGGCCCTGATACCGAGCAGCGCAGCAGCTACAGCGCCGATGCACTGGGCGACGACAACTCGCCGCAGGCCGGCAGCCGCGAGGAAGACGGGTGGCCAACGAGCTACCGCCTGACCGTGATGCAGGCCGGTACGCTGATCAACCAGCCCGTGGCCTGCGTTGGCAATGGCAGCGTGGCCGGCTGGATCGACTTCAACCGCAATGGCCAGTTCGACGCCAACGAGCGCAGCAACACCGCGCTGTGCAGTGGCGGCCAGGCCAACCTGAGCTGGACCGTGCCGGCGGCGGTCAGTGCCGGCACCAGCTACGTGCGCCTGCGATACGCCAGCCTGGCCACGCAGATCCAGAACCCGACCGGTGTGGCCGATGATGGCGAAGTGGAAGACCACCGGGTCACCATCACCGCGCCGTCGCTGAAGGTGGTCAAGGGCAACAACGCCACCGGCGGCGTCTGGAACTATGGCCAGGCCGGTACCACCTACACGCTGACCGTGAGCAACACCACCGATGTGCCGACCGGCAATCCGCCGAATGTGCCGGCCGCGGCCATCGTGGTGCGCGACCAGCTGCCGGCCGGCATCGTGCCGAACTGGACGGGCACCCATGTGAGCGGCAGCTGGAGTTGTACCGCCAGCGGCCAGGACGTGACCTGTACGAGCAGCCAGGTGCTGGCCGCCACGGGCAGCCCGGGCTCCAGCTCGGTCTTCACCCTACCGGTGACCGTCACCGCCGCTGCCACCGGCGTGCTGACCAACCATGCCAGCGTGGGCGGTGGGCACGACCCGTTCAACAACGGCACGCCGCCGGCGCCGGGCGTGGGTTGCACCGATGCCGACCACTGCACGCGCAGTGACGTCACTGTGCCGGTGACGCGCGTGAGCTACGCCAAGCGTTCGAACACTGCCGGTCCGGTCGCGGTGGGGGCGACGGTCAGCTACACGGTGGACGTCACCGTGGCCGACGGCAACACCCGCGATGTGCTGACCCTGACCGACACCCTGGGCACCGGTCTGGATTTCGCCAGCGTCAGCAGCCCCGGTGCATTCACCTGCAATGCCGCCAATCCGCTGGTGTGCACGCTGCCGGCTGGCACCGCACCGGGCACCTACAGCCTGAGCTACACAGCCACGGTCAACGCGCAGGCCAGCGGGCAGGTGGTCAACACCGTGGTCGGCACCGGTACCGACACGCCCACCTGCAGCAGCAGCTGCACCACCACCACGCCGGTGGCGGTGCCGCGCATCTCGGTGTCCAAGGCCAGCAGCACCGCCGGTCCGGTTGCCATCGGTGACAGCGTGTCCTACACGGTGACCGTGCTGGTGGCCGATTCGCGCACCACGGCGGTGACCACGCTGACCGATACGCTGGGCACCGGCCTGGACTTCGGCAGCATCACCAGCGCCGGCAGCTTCAGCTGCGTGCCGGGCAATCCGCTGGTCTGCACGCTGCCGGCCGGGACCGTGCCGGGCAGCTATGCGTTCTCCTACACCGGTGTGGTCAATGTGCAGGCCAGCGGCCAGGTGCGCAACGCAGTGGTGCCCAGCGGCACCGACAACCCGTCCTGCGTGGGCGCGTGCGATACCACCACGCCGATGGCCAGCGCGCAGGTGGTCTACGCCAAGCAGGCCTCCACCGGCGGCCCGGTCCGCGTGGGTGACCGCATCGACTACACCCTGACGGCAACGGTGACGCGCGCGCGCACCAGCGCCGTGGTCACGCTGACCGATACCCTGGGCAGTGGCCTCGATTTCGCTGGTGTCAGCAGCGCGGGCAACTTCACCTGCAACGCCGCCAATCCACTGGTGTGCACGCTGCCGGCCGGCACCGTGCCGGGCACCTACAGCCTCACCTACGGCGCCACCGTCAATGCACAGGCCAGCGGCAGCGTGCGCAATGCTGTGCTTGGCAGTGGCACCGACAACCCGTCGTGCAGCGTGAACTGCGATACCACCACGCCGGTGGCGACGCCGGGCGTGAGCTATGCCAAGTCGGTGAACAGCACCGGCCCGGTCGCCGTGGGTGATCGGCTGACCTATACCCTGACCACGGTGGTGACCAACTCGCGCACCACCGACGTGGTGACCCTGACCGATACCCTGGGCACCGGCCTGGACTTCGGTGCGGTGACCAGTGCGGGCGCCTACACCTGCAACGCCGCCAATCCGCTGGTGTGCACCCTGCCGGCCGGGACCGTGCCGGGCAGCTACAGCCTGTCCTACACCGCCGTGGTGAACGCGCAGGCCACCGGCCAGGTCACCAACGCCGTGCTCGGCAGCGGTGGTGACAACCCCTCGTGTACCGCCAACTGCGGTACCAGCACGCCGGTGACCGGCAGCGCCATCGATTACCGCAAGACCTCGGCGGCAGCCGGTGCGGTGAAGGTGGGCGACAGCATCGCCTACACGCTCACTGCAGTGGTCAGCAACTCGCGCACCACCGCGGTGTTCACCCTGACCGACACCATGGGCACCGGCCTGGACTTCGGTGCGGTGACCGCCAGCCAGGGTTTCAGCTGCAATGCGGCCAACCCGCTGGTGTGCACGCTGCCGGCCGGCACCGTGCCGGGCACCTACACGGTGAACTACACCGCCACGGTGAACGCCCAGGCCAAGGGCAGCGTCAGCAATGCGGTCCTGGGTGGCGGCACGGGCGTCACTACCTGCACCAGCAACTGCGGCACCACCACGCCGGTGCTGGCGGCAGTGGTGACCTACCGCAAGCAGTCGAGCACCGTGGCCCCGGTCGATATCGGCGATGCGGTGGACTACACGGTGGAAGTGACCGTGGCCAATTCGCAGACCGCCGATGTGGTCACCCTGACCGATACGCTCGGTCGTGGCCTGGACCTGCAGGCGGTGACCCAGCCCGGTCCGTTCACCTGCAACGGCGCCAACCCGCTGGTATGCACGCTGCCGGCCGCAACGGCCCCGGGCACCTACACGCTGGGGTATCGCGCGGTGGTCAATGCGCAGGCCAGCGGCAGTGTCCGCAACGCGGTGCTGGGCAGTGGCGGTGACACGCCGTCCTGCAGTGGCGACTGCAGCACCGAGCACGCACTGGCCGACCCGCGCGTCGTGCTGGAGAAGCTGTCCGGTCCGGCCAGCGGTGCCGAAGTACGGCCAGGCGATCGCCTGCGCTATACGCTGGTGGCCACCGTCGAGCGGGCAGCGCTGCGCCAGCCGCTGCAGCTGGTGGATACCCCGGATGCAGGCCTGAGCATCGAGAGCCTGCCTGCGGGCTGTGCACAGCAGGGCGCGGACATCGTCTGCACCGTGCCCAGCGGAACCCCGGTGGGTCGCCACGAATACGTCTACCAGGCCATCGTCAACCAGGAAGCCCGCACCGAAGTGCTGAACCGGCTGCGGGGCCAGTATCCGGACGGCTCGCCGCCGCCGGAATGCACCACCTGCGAGACGCGCCACAAGGTGGTGTCCGACTTTGCGCTGCGCATCACCAAGACGGCCAACCCGCGCCGGGTGAAGGTGGGCGACCTGGTGCGCTACCAGCTGGTGGTGGAGAACGTGGGCGGCAGCCACTGGCGCGATGGCGTGGTGGTGGACACGCCGCCGCCGGGCTTCAGCTACGTGGATGGCTCGATGCGGGTGGCCGACGATGACGGGGCGTTCGCCCTGGCCAGCAGCCAGTCGCCGTTGCGCATCGGCGCGGTGGATATTGCTGTGGGCCGCAGCGCGACCATCACCTACCTGCTGCGGGTGGGCGCTGGCGTGCGTGCCGGTACCCATGTGAACCAGGCCGTGGCGACGGCGGAAGACGGAAGCCCCGTGTCGAACGTGGCCACCGCCGAAGTGGCGATGGACGCCGACCCGTTGCTGGAAGACAGCCTGGTGTTCGGCACCGTGTTCGATGATCGCGACGGCGACGGCTGGCAGGACAGCGCCGAGCTGACCGGGGTGCGCGTGCAGGGTGGCTTCGCCGCGTCAGCCTATGTGCCGGGCTCGACCACGCTGGATCGCGGCGAAGGTCCGCAGCCGGTGGCCGACGCCAGTGCGCCGTTGCTGCATGGCGTGCAGATCGGCGTGGTGCATGGCCGCGCGTCGACCTCCGACACGGCCGAAATGCATCAGGTGGTGCTGCGCCAGCGTTTGCGCGAGCTGACGTTTACCGATGACTTCGTGCTGGAAAGCGCGCAGGGCCATCGCCTGCGGATGGATGCACAGGGCGCCACGCGTGTGGAGCGCAGTGGCGAGGCCGGCAAGGGCCTGACCGCAGCCGAACCGAGCGTGCGCCGCGAGATCGCCCGCGTCGCCGAGGGCTACGAGGTGGCCTATGTGATTGGCAACGACGGTATCCAGGAGCAGGGCATCCCCGGCGTGCGCCTGGCCACGGTGGAAGGCCTGCTGGTGGAGACCGATCCGTTCGGCCGCTATCACCTGGCCGACGTACACGGCGGTGACGCGCGCCTGGGCCGCAACTTCATCATCAAGCTGGATCCGGCGACATTGCCGGGCGGTGCAGAACTGACCACCGAAAATCCGCTGCTGCGGCGGGTGACGCAGGGCGTGCCGACCCGCTTCAGCTTCGGCGTGCGCTTGCCGCCGTCGCCGCAGGCCGGCGTCGAGCGGATGGAGATTGCGCTGGGCGAGGTGCTGTTCGCACCGGGCAGCAGCGAGCTGCAGTCCAGCTATCGCCCGGTGCTGAAGAAGATGGCCGAGGTGGTGGACCGCTACCAGGGCGGCGACGTGGTGATCGCTGCCAATGGCGAGAGCCAGGCACTGGCCTTTGCCCGCGCCGCAGCGGTACGCGATGCGCTGCAGGACGAGGTGGCCGAGAGCGCACGCGCCGGCCTGACCGTGCAGCTGCGCACCGACGTGCGTGATCCGCACTCGCTGCTGGCCGGCGTGGATGCCGGTGGCGCGCTGCTCGGCAACGTGCTGTTCGACACCGACAAGGCCACCGTGCGTGAGGAGTTCAAGCCATTGCTGGCCGCCATCGCCGCACGCCTGGAGGCGCTGGGCGGCGGTCAGGTCAGCCTGGTCGGTCACACCGATGTGCGCGGCAGCCACGCCTATAACCAGGCGCTGGGCCTGCGTCGTGCCAACGCCGTGTTCGAGGCGCTGCGCAGCCAGCTCAGTCCCGCCGTGCAGCAACGCCTGCGCGTACACAACGAGGAGAGCGCCGCCACCCGCGCGGCCGCCCGCCAACAGGAGGCCCGCCGATGAGCGCGCATCACTCTGCCGCCCGCCGTGCGGCCCGCCTGCCGCGCGCTGCCCTGTACCAGGCGCTGTTGCTGGGCCTGGCCGCAACGGCCCAAGCGGCCCCGCCGGCTGCCGAGCCGACGCCGATCCGTTGTGACGGCACCCAGTGCAACGCCGAGGGCGAACTGTTGTTCAGCCTGCGCTCGCGCAGCTATGACGAACCGGTCACCGAGGGCACCTCGGCGCGTTCCGGCTCGCAGGCACTGCAGCCGGATCGCCGGGTCAGCCTGGCCATCGATGAGCCGGGCAAGGCCACCGTGCGAGGTGAGTTCATGATCCGCCTGCCGGAAGGTGGCGCGATCTGGGCCACCGAGGATCCGGCAATGGGCCAGCCCGAGCTGTCGGTGTCGGCGCCGGGCATGGTCGCCTTCGATGAAGGCCGCATCGTGCGGCCGGTCGAGTTCTACGTGCGCGGCAACTACACCGCCTTCATCCAGCGTCTGGAAGTCAGCGTCTACCGCGGCAGCGACAGCGATCGCGTCGCGGCGCTGGCGACGTTCGAGTTGCCGGTGGCCGCGGTGTCGCAGGGGTACTGGGACGGGACGATGCCCGCGTCGACGCCGCTGCGCCGGGGCGATCGCCTGGTCTATGTGCTGCGTGCCTTCGACGCTGATGGCAACGTGGATGAAACCACCGCGCAGTCGATGCAGCTGGTGACGCCGGCGGAGTTCGAGCGTGGCAACCAGCAGTTGCGTGACGCACTGGAAGACCGTCGCGGCACCTCGGTGGACGCCAACCAGGCCGCGTCGCTTTCGTTGCTGCAGCAGGTGTTCGACGGCAATGGCCTGCGCCAGCAGAACATTCCGGTGTACGGCTCGCGGGTCCGCCTGCGTGGCCGCGACCTGCCGCTGGGTGCCGCACTGAAGATCAACGGTGACAGCTACCCACTGGACCAGGACCGCAAGTTCGCCGCCGAGTACCTGATGCCGATCGGCCACCATGCCTTCGACGTGCGTGTCGAGCGGCCGGATGCGCCGGCCATCGCGCGTACGCTGGAGGTCGATGTCAGTGGCCAGTACCTGTTCGGTGTCGGCCTGGCCGACATCACCGTGTACCAGAACAAGGCCAGCGGGGCAGGGCAGGACCTGGCCCGTGGCGAGCGCAATGACGATGTGCTCAGCGATGGCCGCCTGGCGTTCTACCTGAAGGCCAAGACGCGCGGCCGCTACCTGTTGACCGCGCAGGCCGACACCCAGAACCGTCCGCTGGACGAGCTGTTCACCGGCTTCACCACCGCCGACCCGCGCGACCTGTTCCGCAGCCTGGACCCGGACCTGTATTACCCGACCTATGGCGACGACTCGCTGACCCAGCGCGACGTGGACAGCATGGGCCGCTTCTACCTGCGCATGGACTGGGACAAGAACCAGGCGCTGTGGGGCAACTACAACACCGGCCTGACCGGCACCGAGTACGCGCAGTACGTGCGTTCGCTGTACGGTGCGGCGCTGTCGTGGCGTTCGCGTGGCGCCAACGCCTGGGGCGATGCGCGCAGCGAGCTGCGCCTGTTCGGCTCGCAGGCCGAGACCGCGCCGGGCCACAGCGAGTTCATCGGTACCGGCGGCAGCCTGTACTACCTGCGCCACGCCAGCATTCTCAGCGGCTCGGACCAGGTGGTGCTGGAAATCCGTGACCGCACCACCGGCCGCGTGGAGCAGCGTGTGCCGATGGTGCGTGGTGCCGACTACGAGATCGACGCCCTGCAGGGCCGCATCCTGTTGACCCGGCCGCTGGCCCAGGTCAGCCGCGAGAACCTGCGCCGGATCAGCCGCGACGTGCCGCTGGACGGCTATGAGCAGCGCTTGATCGTGGACTACGAGTGGGTGCCGACCGGCTTCGACAGCGACGACATCACCGCCGGCGTGCGCGGCAAGCACTGGTTCGGCGATCACGTCGCAGTGGGCGCCACCTACGTGGACGAGCAGCGCTCCGGTCAGGACTATTCGCTGAAGGGCGCGGACCTGACCCTGCAGGCCGGCCGTGGCACCTACCTGAAGGTGGAGCACAGTCGCAGCGAAGCCACCAGTGCGCCGGTGTTCTTCTCCGACAACGGCGGCCTGAGCTTCAGCCGCCTCAATCCGGAAGGGCCGCGCGAAGGCGAGGCGACTGCGGTGGAAGCGCGCATCAACCTGCGCGAGCTGGGCTGGACCCAGCGCGACTGGAGTGCCGGGGCTTGGTGGCGCCAGGTCGACGGCGGCTACTCGGTGGGCCGTTTCGATACCGGCCAGCGCGTGCGCGAACAGGGTGCCGAGCTGCTGGGTTACGTGACCGACGACTTCAGCCTGTACGCCCGCTACAGCGAGGCCCGCCGTGGCAGCGAGTCGCTGATCCAGGCACAGGCCACCGCCGAGTGGCGGATCGGCGAGAACGATCGCCTGTCGGCTGAGCTGCGTCGCGTGCAGGAAGACCGTGGTGCCGGCGGCAACGTGGCCGGTGTGCTGGCCGCCGCCCGCTACACGCATCGGATCGGTACCTCGCTGGACGTGTACGGAGGCGGCCAGCTGACCGTCGATGATGACCATGGCCGCTACGCCGACAACGATGCGGTGGTGGCCGGTGGTACCTGGACCTTCGCCAATCTGTCCACCGTCGGTGCCGAGGTGAGCGATGGTGACCGTGGCACCGCTGCGCAGGTCAACGCCGAGTACCGGTTGACCCCTCAGCACAGCTTCTATGGCGCATTTACCCAGTCCACCGACCGCAGCGAGTACGACCCGTTGTTCAGCCCGAACGCACAGGATGGCTGGACGCTGGGCCAGCGCTGGCGCCTGTCCGACCAGGTCAATGTGTTCAATGAAAGCCAGTTCCTCAAATCCGGGCAGGACTCCGGGCTGGCGCACACCTTCGGCATGGATTTCTACCCGGCGGTGGGGTGGAATGCCGGCTTCACTCTCAGCGACGGCAAGCTCGATTCCAGCAGTGGCCAGGTGGACCGCAAGGCGGTGAGCCTGTCCGGCGGGCGGACCTCGCCCGGCACCGAATGGCAGAGCAAGCTGGAATGGCGCCGCGATACCGGTGCCGAACGACGCACGCAGTGGGTCGGCACCAACCGCCTGAGCCATCGTCTCAACGACAGCTGGCGGATCGCGGCGCGCTTCAACTACGCCGACACCGATGATGCGATCAACCCGGTGGCAGGGGCGCGCTTCATCGAAGGCAACCTGGGCTTCGCCTACCGCCCGTGGGACAACGACCGCTGGGCGTTGTTCGGTCGCTACAGCTACCTGTATGACCTGTCCACGATGGGCCAGGTCAATGGCGTGGATTACGACCAGCGCACCCAGGTGCTGTCGCTGGAAGGTGTCTACCGCATCGACCAGCGCTGGGAAGTGGCGGCCAAGGCGGCGCGCCGCGAGGGCGAGGTGCGCTATGGGCGCGGCACCGGGCCGTGGTTCGATTCGGCCACCAACTTTGCTTCGGGCCAGCTGCGCTACGACCTGTACTACCAGTGGCATGGCCTGCTGGAGTATCGCCTGCTGGACGTGCGCGATGGCGGTCGCCGGCAGGGCTGGCTGGCCGGTGTCGATCGCGATATCGGGCGCAACTTCCGCGTCGGTGTGGGCTACAACTTCACCGACTTCAGCGATGACCTGACCCGGTTCGACTACACCCATCGCGGGTGGTACCTGAACCTGGTGGGGCGCTATTGATGAGGGCAGCCGAGCGTCGGCTCGGCGCTACAGGAACGGATACGCCGGGGAATGCCCGGCGGAGAGGGGCTGGTAGCGCCGGGCCATGCCCGGCGAATACTCATTCCTGCTTCAGCAGCTGCACCAGCTGGCGCAGGCGGTAGGGCTTGGGCAGGAATTCCACCTGCTCGGGCAGCGGTGGCAGCTGCGAACGCGCATAGCCGGACGACAGGATCATCCGCGCCTGTGGCTGTTCACGGGCGACGTGTTCACTCAGCTCGATGCCAGACATGCCGTTGGGCATGCTGATGTCACTGAACACCACATCGAAACGCGCTTCGCCCTTCAACAGTGCGGCCGCTTCATGGGCATCGGCGGTGGTGGACACGTCGATGCCGAAGTCGCGCAGGGCCAGGCCGATCATCTCGCGCAGATCGGTCTGGTCCTCCACCATCAGTACGCGGATCGGGTCATCGGTCATCGGCAGGGTCCTCTATTGCAGGGAGCAGCAGGCTGACCGTGGTGCCGACACCGGGCGTGGTGGACACGTCGACGAAGCCGCCGCTCTGGGTGGTGAATCCGAACACCTGGCTCAGGCCCAGACCGCTGCCCTTGCCGATGTCCTTGGTGGTGAAGAAGGGTTCGGTTGCGCGCTCGGCGATGTCGGCAGCCATGCCATGGCCCTCGTCACAGACGCTGAGGGTGACATAGCCACGTTGCAACGTGCTGTCCGCATCCGGGTCGAGCCGATGCTCCAGTGCGGTGGCCACCAGGATGCGGCCGCCATCGAGGGTGGCTTCCACGGCATTGGCCACCAGATTGCTCAGCGCGGTCTGCAGCTGCATCGCGTCGGTGCTCACTGCGGGCAGGCCGGGCGTCAGCCGCAGGTCCAGCACCACCGTGGGCGGACAGGCGCGCTGCAGGTCCGGCAGCCAGTGCTGCAGCTGTGCGTTGAGGTCCAGCGGCTCGCGGATCAGGGTCTGCCCGGTGCTGAAGGCCAGCAGCTGGCGGGTCAGCAGCGCGCCGCGGTCAGTGGCGGCCTGGGCCGCATCCAGCAGTTCGGCCGCGCGCCTGTCGTCGCTGCCTACGCGCATGGCCAGCAGATCCAGCGCATTGCCGATGGTGGTCAGCAGGTTGTTGAACTCGTGCGACAGCCCCCGGCTGAGCCGGCCCACCGTCTCGAACTGCTGGGTGTTGCGCAGCGCACGCTGGGCATCGCGCAGCAGCCGTTGTGCCTGCCACTGCTCGGTGATGTCACGGGTGATCTTGACGAAACCGAGCAGCTCGCCGGCTTCAACCACCGGCTCGATGACGATGCTGGCACGGAACGAGGAACCGTCGCGGCGCAGGCGCCAGCCCTCGCTGGCGTGATGGCCATGCTGCGCGGCAAGGCGCAGCAGGCGCTGCGGTTCGCCGGACTCGCGATCGGCCGGCAGGTAGAAGCGGCCGAAATGGCTGCCGATGACTTCGTCGGCTGAATAGCCCTTGATGCGCTCGGCGCCCGGATTCCAGCTGCACACCATGCCCTGCGGATCAAGCAGGTACAGCGCATGGTCGCGCACGCTGTCGATCAGCAGTCGCAGTTGTCGGGAAGGGTCCGTCAGCACGGACGTCGTAGAAGCGGCTGCGTCCACGTGGAAATGAGCATTACCCCAGGGAGGGACGTGAAGCTAGGCAGTGCAGTGTGAAGAGTGCGTGCAGGCGCGGCACGTGCCATTCGTCCTGTGCGGCTGAATGCGACACGGAGTACCATCACCCACCCTTTGACCTCTGGAACCGACCCGCATGCGTCCTGGTGCAACCACGCGTGACCGCTGGATCTGGATGACGTCCACCGTATTGCTGGCGGCGACCATCGCGCTGGAGCTGGTGGTGCCACTGGGCTACGCGGTGTGGCTGGCCTACTTCCTTGCCGTGGGCGTGATGGTGTTCCAGCGCAGTGCGCGGGCGCCGTTCATCGTGGCCGTGCTGGCCTGCGTGCTGCTGATCGCCGGCTACAACATCGCGCCGGCCAGCTCCAATTCCGCGTTCTCGTTCGTCAACCGCAGCATTGGTGGCGGCGCGTTCCTGATGATCGCGCTGATCGTCTCCCGGGCCATCCAGGCACGCCGCGAGGCGATGCGCGCGTTGTGGCTGCAGGAGGCCGAGAACGCCGTGGCGATGAGCCTGCGTGGCGACCTGGGGCCGGAGCAGATCGCCGAGGCGGCGGCGACCAGCCTGGGCGCGCAGCTGCAGGCCGAGGTCGGTGCGGTATACCGCCTGGAGGGTGGGCGGCTGCAGCTTACCGGCGGCCTGGCATTGCCGTCGGGCATGCCGGCATCGCTGGCCCTGCAGGAAGGCGTGGCCGGGCAGGTGGCCCGCGACGGACGCATCCGCCATCTGCACGGCGGCGAGGCGACGGTGCTTGAACTGCAGACCAGCCTGGGGCGGCTGCCGGTGCGCGAGCGCCTCCTGGCGCCGATCAGCAGTGATGGCAGCGCGGTCGGCATCATCGAGCTGGGCCGGACCCGTGCCGGTGAGCAGCCGCGCCTGGATGTCGAACTGCTGGAACGTTGTGCCGAGACCATCGGCATGGCACTGCGGGCCTCGCTGCTGCGCGCGCAGCTGGTGGTGCTGCTGGAGGAATCGCAGCGCCAGGGTGAGGAGCTGCAGGCCCAGCAGGAAGAGCTGCGCGTGGCCAACGAGGAGCTGGAAGAACAGAGCCGCAGCCTGCTGCAGTCGCAGAGCCATCTGGAAGAGCAGCAGGCCGAGCTGGAGCAGAGCAACGTCCAGCTGGAAGAGCGCACCCATGAGCTGGAGGCGCAGAAGCAGGCGCTGCTGGTGGCGCAGGGCCAGCTGGTGCGCAACAGCAACGAGCTGGCCGCCACCTCGCGCTACAAGTCCGAGTTCCTGGCCAACATGTCGCACGAACTGCGTACGCCGCTGAACAGCTCGCTGATCCTGGCCAAGCTGTTGGCCGACAACAAGGACGGCACGCTGACCGAAGAGCAGGTCAAGTACGCACGCGCGATCCTGTCCTCGAACAACGACCTGCTGGCGCTGATCAACGACATCCTGGACCTGTCGCGCATCGAAGCGGGCCATGTCGAACTGGCCGATGAAGTGGTGGTGGTGGACAGCGTGCTGCAACGCCTGCGCGAAACCTTCGAGCCGATGGCGCGGCAGAAGGGCCTGGCGCTGCAGATCGAGGCCGATGCGCTGGCGCCCAGCCAGCTGGTGGCCGACAACCAGCGCCTGCAGCAGATCCTGAAGAATCTGCTGGCCAATGCACTGAAATTCACCGAACACGGCAAGGTCAGCCTGCACGTGCGCGCCGCCGGCGACGGCCGCATCCGCTTCGAAGTCTGCGATACCGGCATTGGTATCGCCCGCGAGCAGCTGCAGGTCATTTTCGAGGCTTTCCGCCAGGCCGATGGCAGCACCCGGCGCCGTTACGGCGGCACCGGGCTGGGGCTGTCGATCTCGCGAGATCTGGCCGAGCGCATGGGCGGTGCCATCCGGGTCGACAGCGAGCCGGGGCGCGGCAGTTGCTTCATCCTGGAGTTGCCGTTGCAGGGGGCACCGGCGGCTGCGGAGCCGGGCACCGCCGAAGCCGCCAGCGTGGCGCCGGCCGTGGCGGTTCCCGCGATCGCGCCCGTTGCCGCCGCTGCAGCGGCTCCGGGTCCGGGTCCGGTCGCGACGGTGGCAGGCGTAGCCGATGATCGAGGCCGCCGCCAGCGTGCTGGCCGGCTGATCCTGGCCGTGGAGGACGATGCCACCTTCGCCGAAGCGCTGGTGGCGCTGGCCCACGAACTCGATTTCGACTGCGTGGTGGCCGGCACGGCGGAAGAGGCGCTGGTGCTGGCCGCCGATCTGCGCCCGAATGGCATCCTGCTCGACATCGGCCTGCCCGATGTGTCGGGGTTGAGTGTGCTGGAGCGCCTCAAGCGCAATCCGGACACCCGGCATATCCCGGTACATGTGGTTTCGGCGATGGACCGCAGCCAGGTCGCGCGCGAGCTGGGCGCGATCGGTTTTGCGATCAAGCCGACCACGCGTGAGCGTCTGGTGGCGGCCATCGAGCAGCTGGAACAGACCAGCCAGCGCGACGTGCGACGGCTGCTGATCGTCGAGGACGACAGCGAACTGCGACAGAACCTGGAGCTGCTGCTGGGCCGTGAGCAACTGCAGATCGTGGCAGTGGGCACCCTGGCCGGTGCGCTGGAGCAGCTCAGCTCGGTCACCTTCGACTGCATGGTGATGGACCTGTCGCTGCCCGACGGCAGCGGCTACGACCTGCTCGAGCACATGGCCGGCAATGATGATGTCGGCTTCCCGCCGGTGATCGTCTACACCGGCCGCGCGCTCGGCCGCGAGGAAGAGCAGCGCCTGCGCCGCTATTCGAAGAGCATCATCATCAAGGGTGCACGTTCGCCCGAACGCCTGCTGGACGAAGTCACCCTGTTCCTGCACAGCGTGGAAGCCAGCCTGCCCACCGACCAGCAGCGCCTGCTGCGCGAAGCACGTCGCCGCGACACCGTGCTCGACGGACGCACCGTGCTGCTGGCCGAAGACGATGTGCGCAACATTTTCGCGCTGTCCAGCGTGCTTGAACCGCTGGGCGTGACTCTGGAAATCGCCCGCAATGGCCAGGAGGCGGTGGATCGCCTGGCCGAGCGTGAGGTCGACCTGGTGCTGATGGACATCATGATGCCGGAGAAGGACGGACTGGCCGCGATGCGCGAGATCCGCGCGCAGCGCCATCTGCAGGACCTGCCGATCATCGCGCTGACCGCCAAGGCCATGCCGGACGATCGCGAACGCTGCCTGCAGGCCGGCGCCAACGATTACATCGCCAAACCAATCGACGTGGACAAGCTGGTTTCGCTGTGCCGGGTCTGGTGCTCGCGGCAATGAACGATCAGGCGCTGTTCGACCTGGAGCTGAAGGTCCTGCTGGAGGCGATCTACCAGCGCTACCACTACGACTTCCGCAGCTACGCGGTGTCATCGCTGCGGCGGCGCATGCGCCAGGCCATGCAGCGCTACGAGTGCGCGCGCCTGGCCGACCTGCAGCATCGCCTGCTGCACGAGCCGGAGCTGTTCGCCCAGGCCATGCAGTTCTTCACCGTGCAGGTGTCGGAGATGTTCCGTGATCCGGCCTACTTCCGCGAGCTGCGCGAGCAGGTGGTGCCGGTACTGCGCACCTATCCCTCGGTCAAGCTGTGGGTAGCCGGTTGCAGCACGGGTGAGGAGGTCTGGTCGCTGGCGATCCTGCTGCACGAGGAAGGCTTGCTTGAGCGCAGCATCGTCTATGCCACCGACATCAATCCCTCGGCGCTGGCCAGCGCCGAGGCAGGCGCCTATGGCATCGACCGCATGGCCCAGTTCAGCCGCAATTACCTGGCTGCCGGTGGTACCGCATCGCTGTCGGACTACTACGCCACCGCGTACGACGGCGCCGTGTTCGATCGCCAGCTGCGGCGCAATGTGGTGTTCGCCGACCACAGCCTGGCCACCGACACCGTGTTTTCCGAAGTGCACCTGGTGTCGTGCCGCAATGTGCTGATCTACTTCAACCGCGATCTGCAGGACCGCGCCGTTGGCCTGTTCCGCGAGGCGCTGGTGCATCGCGGCTTCCTTGGCCTGGGCAGCAAGGAGTCGTTGCAGTTCGGTCGCCACCACGAGGCGTTCGAGGTCTGTTCGCGCGAACACCGACTGTATCGGAAGGTCGCGTGATGGCCATGAGCAGGCGGCCTGGGTTGCTGGTGATCGGCGCATCCGCAGGCGGGGTGGCTGCCCTGCAGTCGGTGCTCGGTGCGCTGCCCGCAACGTTTCCTGCGCCGGTGTTGGCGGTGCTGCATCTGCCACGCGATCGCTCCAGCCGCATTGCCGAAGTGCTGGCGCCCTGCTGTGCGCTGCCGGTGCGCGAGGCGGAGGACAAGCAGCCACTGCAGCCGGGAACCGTCACCTTCGCCCCGCCGGACTACCATCTGCTGGTGGAAGACGCTGCCTCGGTGGCGCTGTCGGTTGACGCGCCGGTGCTGTATTCGCGCCCGGCCATCGACCCGCTGTTCGAATCGGCTGCTGCGGTGTTTGGCCCGCAGGTACTGGCCCTGCTGCTGACCGGGGCCAGCAGCGACGGCAGCGAAGGCGTGGCTGCGGTACGCGCTGCCGGTGGCCATGCCTGGCTGCAATGTCCCGAGGAGGCCGAGGCATCGATGATGCCGGCCTCCGCCCTGCAGCACGCCGGCGCCGATGCCGTGCTGCCCCTTGAATTGATGTGCCGTCGCCTGAAGGAGTTTTCCGCATGAACCTGCTGCCACCGGACCCTGCGCAATCGCAGACCCCGGTCAACCTGCTGATCGTCGATGACGTGCCGCAGAACCTGGTAGCCATGCAGGCGCTGCTGCAGCGCGAGGGCGTGAATCTGCTGCTGGCCGGCTCGGGCGCACAGGCGCTGGAGCTTCTGCTGGAACATGAGGTGGCGTTGGCGTTGCTGGACGTGCACATGCCGGAGATCGACGGCTTCACCTTGGCCGAACTGATGCGGGGTTCGCACCGCAGCCGCACCATCCCGATCATCTTCCTGACCGCCTCGCCGGATGACCCGGTGCGCGCCTTCAAGGGCTATGAGACCGGCGCGGTGGATTTCCTGCACAAGCCGGTGGCGCCGCAGGTGATCCTGAGCAAGGTCAATGTCTTCATCGAGCTGTACCAGCAGCGGCAGCTGCTGAAGGCGCGCAATGAGGCACTGGAGCGCGCACTCAAGCTCAACGAGACCATGGCGGCGGTGCTGACCCACGACCTGCGCACGCCGCTGTCGGCAATCCTGTTGTGCGCCGACAAGCTGGCGCTGGATCTGCCAGGCGACAACATCGGCGCTCGCCAGACCCTGGCCCACCTGGAGGCCAGTACGCTGCGCATGGCGCGGATGGTGGAGCAGCTGCTGGACTTCTCGCGGATCCGCAGCGGCGGCCTGCGCCTGCAGGCGAGCAGCTGCGATCTGGGCGATGTGGCGCGTGCGGTGGTGGCCGAAGCCGGCAGCGCACATGGCCACTCACGGATCCGCCTGGACATGCACGGTGACACCGCCCTGCAGGGCGATTTCGATCGCCTCGGCCAGGTCGCGGCCAACCTGGTCGGCAATGCGCTGACCCATGGCAGCGAGGCGAGGGTGGAGGTGGATGGCCGCGATGCGCGCAACGTGCTGCTGCGGGTGAGCAATGCCGGGCACATCGATGAAGCCCTGCTGCCGCGCCTGTTCGAACCGTTCAAGGCCAGCTTCCATCCCAGTAACGGGTTGGGCCTGGGTCTGTACATCGTCGATCAGTTCGTACGTGCCCACGGCGGGCGCATCCAGGCCCGCAACGAGGCCGGTCAGGTGGTGTTCGAGGCGCGGCTGCCCCGACGCTGCGACGGTCCGGGCGTCGCCGCGAACTGAACACTTCAGCAAGCGTGAACCGGTTCTGAGACGGGCTCGTCCGCAACTGTTACCGTGGTTTCACCTCCTGCCAGGGAAACGCCATGCCTCTGCGTGCCATTGCCTACGTCAGCCAGGCATCGCCGGACCTGTCACCCGAACGGCTGGATGCATTGGTCGAGGACGCTGCGCGCTTCAACAAGCTGGCCGGAGTGACGGGCGTGCTGCTGCATGACGGCGGTCGCTTCCTTCAGTACATCGAAGGACCGCCGGATGGCATCGATTCGGTGTACGAACGCATCCTGCAGGCGGGCAGCCATATCGACATCGTGGAGCTGGCCCGCGGGCGTCTGGGCCAGCGCCAGTTTCCCTATTGGGCGATGCGCGCTCTGCCGGTGGACGCGATGCTGCTGCGCCAGCTCTCATCCAGCGACTGGTCCGGGTTTACCCGCGCCCTGCAGGGCGACCGTTCCGCGCCCACCCCGGTGGACCTGCTCGACACCGTCGTGCAGCCGGCGCTGCACGCCGTCTGAGCGTACCGCGCGGTTCAGCGTGCCGGGCCGCCGCAGTACGCGGCGTGCAATGCCTGCAGTACGCCCAGTGCCGGGCCTTCGATCATCCGATAGTGGATCGACTGTGCCTGACGCCGCGTCGCCACGATGTCCAGTGCGCGCAGCACCGCCAGATGCTGCGACAGCGCCGATGCGCTCAGCCCGGTCAACGCCTGCAGTTCCGGTACCGGCGCTTCGCCTTCCACCAGCCGGCACAGCACCTGCAAACGCGCCGGGTGGGCCAGGCTCTTGAGCAGGGCGGCCGCATGCGCGGCATGTTCGGCCATCACGGTGGTGTCCAGCGGGGTGCGGGCCATGGTTGACCTTGTGGTTTGGATGGCGCTAATTTAGGGAAATCTAAATTAAGTGGCAATCGAATGCACGCAACGTACGAGGGCAGGGCATGAACGTGCCGTGGGCGGCACTGGTTGGTGGCGGGCTGATCGGGCTGGCTGCGGTGCTGTTGCTGGCGACCACCGGCCGCGTGGCCGGCATCAGCGGGATCGCGGCCGGCACGCTGCGCCCTGCGCGGGGCGAGCGCGGATGGCGCTGGGCCTTCCTGCTCGGTCTGCTGCTGGCAGCGGGCGCCGTGCTGTGGTGGCAGGCGGCGCCCGCGCAGCCGGCGCGCGCGCTGATCCGCGATGCGCTGCCGGTCTGGCAGCTGGTCGGCGCGGGCCTTCTGGTCGGCTTCGGGACCCGGCTGGGCAGTGGCTGCACCAGTGGACACGGCGTGTGCGGCATGGCGCGAGGTTCGCGCCGGTCATTGGCCGCGGTGCTGGTGTTCATGGGCTGCGCGATGCTGACCACCTTCGTGATCCGTCACGGCGGAGCCATCACATGAGCCGCGCGATCTGGGCCACAGGCCTGTCCGGCGCGCTGTTCGGCGCGGGGCTGGCGCTGGCCGGCATGACCGACCCGCGCCGGGTGCTCGGCTTCCTCGACGTGGCCGGCGACTTCGATCCCACCCTGGCCTGGGTGCTGGGCGCGGCCGTGCTGGTCAGCGCGCTGGGCCAGCGCTGGGTGCTGCGGCGCACGCAGCCGCTGTTCGCCACGGGTTTCCAGCGGCCCGCGCTGACCGGCGTCGATGCGCGTCTGCTGCTGGGCGCGGCCCTGTTCGGTATCGGCTGGGGCTGGGCGGGCTACTGCCCGGGGCCGGCCCTTGCCGGGCTGGCTGTGGGGTCACGTGAAGCGCTGTGGTTCGTGCCCGCCATGCTGGCAGGCTTCTGGCTGCACGCGCGGGTCACGCGCTGAGCTTTCACCGCTGTGTCACCGCACGTGCGGTGAGATCCGGTGATCACGGGGAACGGAGCGCAGCGACATGGCACGGATGAAGTGGAAGCAGAAGGTGATGCTGGCGGTGGCACTGGTGGCGGCCGGCGCTCCCGCACTGGCCTGCACGCGTGCGGTGTACCTGGGTGACAACGGCGATGTGATCACCGCGCGGTCGATGGACTGGAAGGTCGATGTGGCGACCAATCTCTACGTGCTGCCGCGTGGCATGGCACGCACCGGCCAGGCGGGGCCGAAATCGCTGGCGTGGACGGCGCGCTACGGCAGCGTGGTGGCCACCGGCTACGACGTGTCGACCACCGATGGCATGAACGAGAAGGGCCTGGTTGCCAACCTGCTGTGGCTGGTCGAGTCGGAGTACCCGCAGCAGCGTGGCAGCAAGCCCGGCCTGGCCATCTCACTGTGGGCCCAGTACGTGCTGGACAACTTCGCCACGGTGGACGAGGCGGTGGCCGCGTTGCGGCGCGAGCCGTACTCGATCATCACCGACAAGGTGCCGGGCGAGGATCGCCAGGCGACGCTGCACCTGTCTCTGTCCGATGCCAGCGGTGACAGCGCCATCGTCGAGTACATCGGCGGCCGCCAGGTGATCCATCACGACCGTCGCTACCAGGTGATGACCAATTCGCCGATCTTCGAGCAGCAGCTGGCGCTCAACAGCTACTGGCAGCAGATCGGCGGCACGGTGATGCTGCCGGGCACCAACCGCTCGGCCGACCGCTTCGCGCGGGCGTCCTTCTACATCAATGCCATCCCCAAGGCCGAAGATCCGGTGGTGGCGTTGGCCAGTGTATTCAGCGTCATCCGCAATACGTCGGTGCCCTATGGCATCACCACGCCGGGCGAGCCGAACATCTCGTCCACGCGCTGGCGCACCGTGGCCGACCACAAGCGCCGGCTGTACTTTTTCGAATCGGCGTTGACCCCGAACACGTTCTGGGTCGATCTGAACAAGGTCGACTTCGGCGGCAAGGTGCTCAAGCTCGACCTCGGCCCGGACCAGCGCAATACCTTCGCAGGTGATGCACTGGGTCAGTTCGTGCCCAGCGCACCGTTCACCTTCCTGGGGGTCGACGGCTAGCGCGAGGCCTGGTCGGGCAGGTCCTTCGGATAGACAGCCAGTACGCCACAGCTTGGCCGGGCGAAGCGCGGTGTGCTGGCGCGAAGGTCTTCACCGCCGAATGGAGAGGGCAGCATGACCATGCGATCGCCGGGATTGCCGCAGATCAGCCCGTTGCCGAAACCGGATTCGAAGTTCACTTCCTGTGCACCGGCCAGGATCGAGCAGCTGCCGGCCAGTTCGACCCGGTAGTAGCGAATGCCGCCATTGCGGCGTGGGTTGGTTTCCACCACCACACCCTGCGAATCTTCGCTCCAGCTGCGTACATGGCGGCTGGCGAAGCAGAACGCCGGCGAGGTCTGGAAGGTGTGCCGCGGGCTGTTGCCGCCGCGGGTCGGTGTGCCCTTGGCGGTCACATCCACGCGCGGCAGGGTGGACGCATACAGGCGGCTGCTCTCGCGCGCGGTGATGGCGAACTCCCGGTTGTCGATCGGCGTGACGCTGCCGACGCCGCAACGGCGGCCATCCACCACCACCTGCTCGCTGGGCCGCCCGCAGGCCCAGCCTGACGGTGCTTCCAGGCGCAGCGCGCTGGCTTCGTTGATACCCGGGCACGCGGCGCTGAAATCAATGCGGTAGGCCTGGCCCCGGCCATCGCGGACGGCGATGGCGGTCGGAGTCTGCTGCTCGACCTGATGCACGTCGCGCGCGTCCAGGCAGTGCGGGGCGGGCGCGATGCGCTCGCCGGCCGATGGTGTTGTGGACTGGCCCTGTGCGGCCAGCGGCAGCAGGATGGCCAAGGCAAGCGGAAGCATGCGGATCATCGTGTTCACGTTGCCATCCCTGCGTCTGGAACTGGCTGGAACATAGCACGCGCGACGCCGGGCCGCGTTGCAGGCAGATGTCGGCACGCGCACACTCGTCACATGGGCGCGATCTTCCACCTTCGGCACTATGGCCAGGCCACCGGCCTGGACCGCCATGACTACGCGCAGTGGGTGCTGCCGCTGCAGGGCGAGCTGCAGTTCGAGATGGAAGGTCAGGGTGGCCGGTTGGATCTGCTGCAGGGAGCCTTCGTTGCCGCTGGCGAGGCCCACGACCAGATGGCCGATGGGCCCAATGGCTTCGTGATCGTGGATTGCCCTTCTGGTGTGCTGGATGACGATACCCAGGAGCACCTGCGCCGCCAGCGTTGGCTGTACCTGCCATTGTCAGTGCGCCAGCGGCTGGCACAGGTGCGCGAGGATCAGCCATTGCCGGCGCTGTTGCCGCAGCTGCTGCAGATGTTCGCGCCTGCCGGCAGCGGTGCACGGCTGCAGAGCCTGTGCGCGCAGGTGCAGGCCGATCCCGGAAGGGCGTGGCCGGTGGCGCGCATGGCGGTTGTCGTGGGTGTCAGCGAGAGCCGCCTGCATGCACTGTTCCAGCGTGAGTTCGGGCTCAGTCCGCAGGCCTGGCTCAGTGCCTGCCGGCTGCGTTGGGCCAAGCACCAGCTGCGCACCAGCGCTGCGCCGATCAGCGATATCGCGCTGGCCGCAGGCTATTCCGAGCAGAGTGCACTGACCCGCGCACTGCGCCGCGAATGTGGGCAGACGCCCGCCGCCTGGCGCCGGGGCGCAGGACTGTAGCGTCGAGCCCTGCTCGACTGCTTTTGCGCTGACCACCTCGCGAACGGCAGTCGAGCATGGCTCGACTCTACAAACACCGGTGTCCTGTGGAGCCGAGCCCACGCTCGGCTTCCCGCACGCGCGGCAGGGCAGGGCAGTAGCCTGGGTCAAGCGCGCTCGCCGCGCCGCCGCTTACACTGCGCGGCCTGTGCTCTCCCCCTGGCAATTCCAATGCGCAACAACCCGATGGCCCTGGGCATCGCCAATGGCGTTGCCGCCGGCGCACTGTGGGGCGTGGTCTTCCTCGCGCCCGCCGTGCTGCAGTCGTTCAATGCCCTGCAGTTGTCCGCTGGCCGCTATCTGGTCTATGGGCTGATTGCGGTGCTGCTGCTGTTGCCACGCTGGAAGCGGTTGGCGCCGCAGCTGGGGCGCGCCGAGTGGTTCGGCCTGCTGTGGCTGAGCCTGGCCGGCAATCTGGTGTATTTCCTGTTGCTGGCCACCGCCGTGCAATGGGCCGGTGGTGCGGCCGCATCGCTGATCGTCGGCCTGATTCCGGTGGTGGTGACCCTGGTCGGCGTGCGCGAGCAGGGCGCGGTGCCGCTGAAACAGCTGCTGCCCGCGTTGGGCCTGTGCGTGCTGGGCGTGGCGCTGGTCGGCTGGGAAGCATTGATGTCCGAGCATCTGGCAACACCGTGGCGGCAGCGCCTGATCGGCCTGCTGTGCGCATTCGGTGCGTTGTTCTCCTGGGCGCTGTACTCGATCGGCAACAGCCGCTGGCTGGCCCGTCGCCCGGACCTGTCCAGCCACGACTGGTCACTGCTGACTGGCGTCACCACCGGCGGCCTGGCGCTGCTGCTGGTGCCGATGGCGTTCATCGGCCACACCGGCAGCCATACCCCGGCACAGTGGAGCGGCTTCTGGGCGATCAGCGCCGGCGTGGCGGTGGTGGCCTCGATCCTCGGCAACGCGTTCTGGAACCGGGCCAGCCGGCTGCTGCCGCTGACCCTCACCGGCCAGATGATCGTGTTCGAGACCCTGTTCGCGTTGCTGTACGCGTTTGCCTGGCAGCAGCGCTGGCCAACCCTGCTGGAAGCGTTGGCGATCGTGTTCCTGGTCGCCGGGGTGATGCTGTGCGCGCATGCCCATCGTGCGCCGCGGGCGATCGCCGAACATGCGGGCTAGTTGCAGGCGTCAAGCGCGCTGATGCCGGATTTGTCTCAGATGCAACCAAATGCCGGCACGTTGAGCGATGATCGCGGCAGTCGATTTTTGCATCGCAGCACTTGACAGCCGCCCGCCGCGCAGTGTTTTCTGTACGCCATGGTTCTTGATGCCGCCCACGCCAGCCTGATCGCTCCCGCCACTGCGGGCCGTTCGACTGCGCCGGTCGCCACCACCACCATTACCACCACCACCGTCACCACTGCCCTGGTGCGGCCCGTCGTCTTCGTGTAACTCCCGAAAACCACGGCCCCGCACCATCCAGGTGGCGGGGAAACTCGACACCTGCATGCGACGGGGCCTCCTGCCGAGGTCTGCATGTCTTCCCACGCCCCCGCCCATCCCGTTGCCCCGGCCGATCTGGCTGCGCCGTCCACCGTCGTGCACAAGTTCGGTGGCACCTCCGTGGCCGATGCCGAGCGCTACCGCCATGCCGCCGGCCTGCTGCTGGCCCGCCCCGAAACCCTGCAGGTCACCGTTGTCTCGGCGATGAAGGGCGTCACCGACGCACTGATCGAGCTGGCGCAGCTGGCGGCCAAGGGCGATGCGGGCTGGCGCGAGGCCTGGCATGCGCTGCGCGCCCGTCATCGCGGCGCTGCCGTGGCCCTGCTCGGCGAGCAGGTGGGCGACACCGTGGAGTGGATCGATACGCGCTTCGATCAACTGGCTGAGGTGCTGGCGGCGCTGGCGGTGATCGGCGAGTTGCCGCGCGAGGTGCTCGACCGCGTGCAGGGGCTGGGCGAAGTGTTCTCCGCACAGCTGCTGGGTACCCATCTGCGCGCGTTGGGCGAAGACTGCGCGGTGCTCGATGCGCGCGATGTGCTGGTGGTGGGGCATGGTGAGCTGGGCGTGGATGTCGACTGGGAAGCCAGTGCGGACCGCCTGGCCAAATGGCGCCTGCAGCATCCGCAGTCGCGGCTGGTGGCCACCGGCTTCGTCGCCCGTGACCGCCACGACCGCATCACCACGCTGGGCCGCAATGGCAGCGATTACTCCGGTGCGATCTTCGCCGCATTGTTCAACGCCGATGAACTGCACATCTGGACCGATGTCGATGGCGTGCTGTCGGCCGACCCGCGGCTGGTGCCCGAGGCGGTGCAGCTGGAATCGCTGAGCTACGACGAAGCCTGCGAGCTGGCCTACTTCGGCGCCAAGGTGGTGCACCCGCAGACGATGTCGCCGGCGATCCGCCTGGGCTTGCCGATCTTCATCCGCAACACCTTCCAGCCGGCGCACCCGGGCACGCGCATCAGTGCCGAGCGCTCGCCGCGCGGGCCGGTGAAAGGGTTGACCCTGAGCCCCGGGCTGGCCCTGCTGAACCTGGAAGGCACCGGTCTGATCGGCGTGCCGGGTACCGCTGAGCGCGTGTTCGCCGCGCTGCGCCAGGCGCAGGTGTCGGTGGTGATGATCTCGCAGGGCTCGTCGGAACATTCGATCTGCTGCGTGGTGCGCGCCGCCGAAGCCGCACGCGGTCGCGAGGCGCTGCTGCACGCATTCGCGCATGAACTGTCGGTGGGCCAGGTGCAGCGCGTGCAGGTCAGTGAGGGGGTCAGCGTGCTGGCCGCAGTGGGCGATGGCATGGCTGGCCAGCCGGGCGTGGCGGCACGCCTGTTCGAAGCGCTGGGTCGTGCGCAGGTGAACATCCTGGCGATCGCGCAGGGGTCGTCGGAACGCAACATCTCGGTGGCGGTGGACAGCGCCGATGCCACCCGCGCGCTGCGCGCTGCACATGCCGGGTTCTGGCTGTCGCCGCAGACCTTCGCGGTGGGTGTGATCGGGCCGGGCAATGTGGGCGCCGCGCTGCTGGACCAGTTGCTGGTGGCACGGCCGCAGCTGTTGGCCAAGGCCAACGTCGACCTGCGCCTGCGCGCGCTGGCCTCGCGCTCGCGCATGCGCCTGGAAGCCGACGGCCTGCACGCCGACTGGCGGCAGGCGTTGCAGCAGGCCGGTGAGGCCAGTGACCTGGATCGTTTCACCGAGCATCTGCTGGGCGCGCACCTGCCGCATGCGGTGGTGATCGATTGCAGTGGCAGTGCCGAGGTGGCCGAACGCTACGAGGGCTGGCTGGCAGCCGGCATCCATGTGGTCACGCCGAACAAGCAGGCTGGCGCCGGCCCGCTGCCGCGCTACCAGCGCATCCGTGCGGCCGCTGCCGCCAGTGGGGCGCGCTTCCGCTACGAAGCCACGGTAGGTGCGGGCCTGCCGGTGATCACCACGTTGCGCGATCTGGTTGATACCGGTGACGAGGTGCTGGCCATCGACGGCATTTTCTCCGGCACGCTGGCCTGGCTGTTCAACCGCTTCGATGGCAGCCAGCCGTTCTCGGCGCTGGTGGCGCAGGCGCGCTCGATGGGCTACACCGAGCCGGACCCGCGCGATGATCTGTCCGGTGTGGATGTGGCGCGCAAGCTGGTGATCCTGGCGCGCGAGGCTGGGCACGCGCTGAGCCTGGAACAGGTGCAGGTGGAAAGCCTGGTGCCGGCGCTGCTGCGCGAGGGCAGCGTGGATGACTTCATGGCGCGCCTGGGCGAGTCCGATGCCAGCCTGCTGCAGCGGCTGACGGAGGCGCGCGCACGCGGCGCGGTGCTGCGTTATGTGGCGCGGCTCGGTGCCGATGGCGCTTCGGTCGGCCTGCAGGAACTGCCGGCCGACCACGCCTTCGCCAACCTGCGGCTGACCGACAACGTGGTGCAGTTCCGTACCCGTCGTTACTGCGACAACCCACTGGTGGTGCAGGGCCCCGGTGCCGGACCGGAAGTGACCGCCGCCGGTGTGTTCGCCGACCTGCTGCGGGTTGCGGCCGGTGAAGGGGCGCGCCTGTGATCGCACGTGCATTCGCACCGGCGTCTGTGGCCAATGTTGCGGTTGGCTTCGACATTCTTGGCCACGCGATTGCGGGCATCGGCGATACCGTGAGCGTGCGTCGTATCGATGAGCCGGTGGTGCGCATCGATGCCATCCGCGGCAGCGCGGTCGAGTTGCCGCTGGAGGCAGCCGGCAATACCGCCGGCGCCGCGTTGATCTCGCTGCGCGAGCGGCTGGGGCTGGCGTTCGGCTTCGCCATCGAGATCGACAAGGGCATTCCATTCGGCTCGGGCATGGGCGGTTCGGCAGCCTCGTGCGTGGCGGCACTGGTCGCCGCCAACGCGCTGCTGGAGCTGCCGCTGTCGCGTGAGGCGTTGTATCCGTTCGCGCTGGATGGCGAGGCGGTGGCCAGTGGCGGCCGCCACGGTGACAACGTGGGCCCGCTGCTGCTGGGCGGGATGGCGTTGTGCACGGCCGATCGGCTCGTGCCGATTCCGGTACCGGCGCAGTGGCACAGCCTGCTGGTGCATCCGCACGCAGTGCTGGAAACGCGGCGCGCGCGGCAGGCGTTGCAGGGCAGTTATGCCTTGGGCGAGTTCGTGGCGCAGAGCGCGAATCTGGCGCTGGTGCTCAGCGGCTGCCACCGCGGTGATGCCGGACTGGTGCGGGCCGGGCTGCGCGATGTGCTGGTGGAGCCTCGGCGGGCTGGCCTGATCGCGGGCTTTGCAGCGGCGCGCGACGCAGCGCTGGCGGCGCAGGCATTGGGTGCGGGCATCTCCGGTGCCGGTCCCAGCGTATTCGCCTGGTTCGAAGACGCCGAGCAGGCCCACGCCGCCGCCGCGCCGGTGCAGGCGGCCTTTGCTGCCGCGGGCTTCGTCAGCGACGCCTGGGTGTCGCCGCTGGACGCGCCGGGAGCCCGGCTGTGCTGAATCCTTCCCCTCTACTGGATACCGAGCCCATGCAATTCGTTTCGACCCGTGGCCAATCGCCGGCCGTCGGCCTCAGCGCGGCCATCGCCGCTGGATTGGCGCCCGATGGCGGCCTGTATGTGCCGGAGATGCTGCCGGCCGCACGTGAACTGCACGCGGGCGCGACGCTGGCCGAGACCGCGGCCGATCTGCTGGCGCCGTTCTTTGCCGGCGATGCGCTGGCGTCCGCGCTGCCGTCGATCTGCCATGAGGCCTTCGACTTCCCGGTGCCGCTGCGTCCGCTTGGCGACGGCGATCATGTGCTGGAGCTGTTCCATGGGCCGACCGCCGCATTCAAGGACATCGGTGCGCGCTTCCTGGCCGGCACGCTGTCGCGGCTGCAGGCCGGCCAGGATCGCGACCTGACGATTGTCGTCGCCACCTCCGGCGATACCGGTGCCGCGGTGGCGGCGGCGTTCCATCGCCAGCCTGGCGTGCGGGTGGTGGTGCTGTATCCGGATGGCCGCGTGTCGCCCCGGCAGGCGCATCAGCTCGGCTGCTTCGGCGACAACATCGTGGCCCTGCGCGTGGCCGGTGCGTTCGACGACTGCCAGGCCATGGTCAAGCAGGCACTGGCCGACCGCGAACTGCAGGCCCAGGTGCCGCTGAGCTCGGCCAACAGCATCAGCCTGGGCCGCCTGCTGCCGCAGATGAGCTACTACGCGCATGCGGCACTGACCCATCATGCCCAGACCCGGCGCCGGCTCAACCTGGTGGTGCCGACCGGCAACCTCGGCAACGCGATGGCCGCGGTGCTGGCGCGCGCGCTGGGCGTGCCGATCGGCCAGATCGTGCTGGCCACCAATGCCAATGCCGTGCTGCCGGCGTACTTCAATGGCGGCGACTACCAGCCGCAGGCCAGCGTGGCGACCGTGGCCAATGCGATGGACGTGGGCGCGCCGAGCAACTTCGAGCGGCTGCGCTGGCTCTACCACGGCGACGATACTGAACTGCGCGCGGCGTTCCGTGCGTTCGCGGTGGATGATGTGACCATCCGTGCCACGATTGCCGGCGCGCATGCCAGCCGCGGCGAGCTGTTCTGTCCGCACACGGCGACGGCGGTCAAGGTGTTGAAGGACCTGCGTGCGCGTGGCGCCAAGGGCGACTGGGCGGTGGTGGCCACCGCACATCCGGCCAAGTTCGAGGCGGTGGTGGAGCCGTTGATCGGCGAAACGGTGGCAGTCCCGCCGGCACTGGAGGCGCTGTTGCAGCGGCCGGCGCACGCCGAACCGTTGGCCGCCGATTACGCGGCGTTGCGCGAGGTGTTGTTGCGTTGATCGAGGATGTCTGGGGTTGCCGGCCAGCGGCCGGCACTACCAGAAGGATGCAACGCGGGTTGGGTATGACCGGATGGATCCCGCCCGGATTGGGTACGACCGGATGGATGCGGCGCGGGTTTGGCGCGACCGGATGGATGCAACGCGGGTTGGGTGCGACCGGATGGATGCAACGCGGGTGGGGCGCGACCGGATGGACGCAACGTGGGTTGGGCGCGACCGGATGGATGCCGCCCGGTAGTGCCGGCCGCTGGCCGGCAACCCCATGAACTGCGAAACCCTCAGATCAACCCTTCACCGGCCAGCCCGCGCAATCCGTCCTCGTCGAGGATCTCCACCACGTTCAGGTGGGGCAGGGCGATCAGCCCCTGCTGGCGCAGCTTGGTGAAGGTGCGGCTGACCGTTTCCATGGTCAGGCCCAGGTGGTCGGCGATGTCACCACGCCCCATCGGCAGCGACACGCGCAGTCCGTTGCCGCCAAGCCGGGCTTCGCGTGCGGCCAGGCGCAGCAGGAAATCGGCCACCTTCTCCGCCGGCTGCAGCCGGGCCAGCGCCAGCGCAGCGTCCTGTGCCGCATCCAGTTCCTGGCAGGCGCGTTGCAGCAGCTTGCGCTCCAGGTGCGGGAAGCGGCTGCGCAGCGCTTTCATCTGCGGCAGCGCGACGCGGCACACGCGGCTGTCGGCGATGGCTTCGATATCGTAGCGATGGTGGTCGCTGCCACTCAGGCCCAGATAATCGCCCGGCAACACGAATCCACTGATCTGGCGGCGGCCATCGGCCAGGGTGCGCACCAGGCGCAGCGCCCCAGCGGTCAATGTATAGACATGCTGGCGCTCTTCGCCGGTGCGGGCCAGCGTACTGCCCAGGGTGATCTGCTGCGACTGGGTGACCTGTTCCAGCGCCTGCACTTCATCGGGCGACAGCGCCGAGCACACCGCAAGGTGGCGGACCGAGCAATGCAGGCAGTCCAGCGTGGTGCAGGACGGCGAGGCGGGATCGGGGGTGGCGGGCGGAGCGCCGGAAGGCCGGGACATGTTGCGGGGGCGTATCACGGGCGGGGAGGCCTTTATGATACTTCATGCGGCCTTGCGGCCCCTTATCGGCGGCTGAGCGCTGCGGGGCGCTAGAATGTCGCCCCCTCCCACGTCCCGTTCCAGCAGGAGTTCCGCCCGTGATCAAGCCCCGTACCCCGCCCGGCACCCTTGAACTGCTGCCGCGCGAGCAGATTGCGTTCCAGCGCATGCTGGACGTGATCCGTCGCAACTACGAGCGCTTCGGGTTCCTGCCGGTGGAGACGCCGGTGTTCGAGCTGTCCGACGTGCTGCTGACCAAGTCCGGCGGTGAAACCGAGCGCCAGGTGTATTTCGTGCAGTCCACCGGTGCGCTGGCCAACGCCGCCGAGTCCGGTGACCGCTCGCTGCCGGAAATGGCACTGCGCTTCGACCTGACCGTGCCGCTGGCACGCTATGTGGCCGAGCACGAGCACGAGCTGACCTTCCCGTTCCGCCGCTACCAGATGCAGCGCGTGTACCGCGGTGAGCGTGCCCAGCGCGGCCGCTTCCGCGAGTTCTACCAGTGCGACATCGATGTGATCGGCAAGGACAGCCTGAGCGTGCGCTATGACGCCGAAGTGCTGGCGGTGATCCACGCGGTGTTCTCGGAACTGCGCATCGGTGAGTTCAGCATCCAGTTGAACAACCGCAAGCTGATGCGCGGCTTCTTCGAAAGCCTGGGCGTGGCCGAAGGCGAGCGCCAGCTGGCGGTGCTGCGTGAAGTGGACAAGCTGGACAAGCGCGGCGCCGATTACGTGCGCGACACCCTGGTGGGCGAGGGGTTTGAAATCCCGGCCGAACAGGTCGAGAAGATCCTGGCCTTCGTGGCTGTGCGTTCGCAGGGGCACGACGATGCACTGGCCCAGCTGGCCGCCCTGGAGGCCGGCGCGGCATCCTCGGAGACGTTGCGTACCGGCGTTGCCGAGCTGCGCGAAGTGCTGCAGCTGGTACAGGCGCTGGGCGTGCCGGAAAGCGCGTATTGCCTGAATTTCTCGATCGCGCGCGGCCTGGATTACTACACCGGCACCGTGTATGAGACCACGCTGACCGACCACCCGCAGATCGGCTCGATCTGCTCGGGCGGTCGTTATGAAGACCTGGCCAGCCACTACAGCAAGTCCAAGCTGCCGGGCGTGGGCATTTCCATTGGCCTGTCGCGCCTGTTCTGGCAGCTGCGCGAAGCCGGCCTGATCGACGGCATCGAGGCCAGCAGCGTGCAGGCGCTGGTGGCGCTGATGGACGAGCAGGGCATGGCGCAGTCGCTGGACATCGCCCGCCGCCTGCGCAGCGGTGGCATCAACACTGAAGTGCAGATGGAGCCGAAGAAGATCGGCAAGCAGTTCCAGTACGCCGCCAAGGCGGGCATCCGCTTTGTGGTGCTGGCCGGTGAGGACGAGCTGGCCCGTGGCGTGGTGGCGGTGAAGGATCTGCTGCGCGAGCAGCAGTTCGAAATCTCCCGCGACGAGCTGGCCAGTGCCCTGCAGGTGGAGCTGGAACAGTCGAAGGCGATGGCGTGATGCGCACCGCCGCAGGAGTGCTTTTCGTGCTCCTGCTGGCGGGCTGCCAGAGTGATCCGGCGCTGCATGCGGCGCGGATCGGCCCGGCACAGTACCGGTTGCAGGTCGATCGCTGCCACGTGATCGACCAGGCTCAGCTTGAGAGCGACCTGCGGGCCCTGGGCGCGCGGAAGTGCCCTGCGGGTGTGGGTGCGTTGGAAAACGTCCAGCCCCTGCCGAGCCGGCAGGGCAGCCTGCTTGGCGAATGCCTCCGGCGCGGGGCGCTGCAGGCCGAGGTGTGCTGCCTGCCCTGAGTCGAGCCAGGTTGTTGATTTGCAAGCAAAACGCCCGCCCTTTGGCGGGCGTTCTGCGTTTCCGGACGAAGCGCAGTCGAGCATGGCTCGACTCTACAAAAGCCGTTCCCGATCAGTTCCCAGCGAGATCCAGCAGATCGCGGCCAACTGTCGAAGGCGGGGTGGGTCCGGTTGAGGGGGCGTGAGCGCCATGGATGGCGCGACCGAGGCTACATGGACGTATTTACGCCGTCCCCCTCAACCGGACTCACCCCGCCAACCCTCAGCAGCCCAGCTCTTGCCGTTGCCGTTGCCGTTGCCGTTGCCGTTGACGGGTGCAGGGCGCAGCCCTGCCCACAACCCCGATTTGACGCACTGCGCAAGAATGCGCTAATGTACTAACGCGCTATTACATTGATGCATGGACACGACCCCGTGAAAGCCCGTCCCGAGATTGCCGCCAAAGACCCGAAGGCCGACCTGCACGCCCTGGCCCGGGCCTTTGCTGCCCTGCCCGAGCCGGAGCAGGTCGAGGCGTTCCTGCGTGACCTGTGCACGCCGGCCGAGCTGGAAGCCATGGCCGACCGCTGGAAGGTGGTGCCGCTGCTGCAGCAGGGCGTGCCGTACCGCGAGATCCACGAGCGCACCGGCGTCAGCGTGACCACCACCGGACGGGTGGCACGCACGCTCGAGCATGGCCATCGAGGCTATGCCGCCGCCATCGACCGCCTTGCTTCGCGCTGATCCACGCCCCGTTCCGAACTTCGAGACCTCCCCCATGAGTGCAACCCAGGCAGCGCCGGCGCGAGACCGGCTGCGTATCGCCATCCAGAAGAGTGGCCGGCTGGCCGAGCCCGCCCGCAACCTGCTCAGCGCCTGTGGCCTGAGCTGGCGCGAAAGCCGCGACAAGCTGTTCTGCTATGGCGAGTCGCTGCCGGTGGATCTGTTGCTGGTACGCGACGACGATATCCCCGGGCTGATTGCCGACGGCGTCTGCGACCTCGGCATCGTCGGCCGCAACGAGCTGGACGAGCAGGCCGCCGCACGCCGCCAGATTGGCCTGCCGGATGCTTACCAGGCGCTGCGCGGGCTGGGCTTCGGCCAGTGCCGGCTGATGCTGGCGGTGCCCGAGGAATGGCAGTGGCAGGGCCCGGCGCAGCTGGCCGGCACCCGCATTGCCACCAGCTATCCGGCCATCCTCAAGCAGTGGCTGGCCGAGCAGAGCGTGGACGCACAGGTGGTGGAACTGTCCGGTTCGGTGGAGATCGCTCCGCGGCTGGGCACCGCCGACCTGATCTGCGATCTGGTGTCCAGCGGCGCCACGCTGCGCGCCAACCAGTTGACCCCGGTGCACAACCTGCTCGACAGCGAGGCGGTGCTGGCCGGCGCGGTACGCGTGCCGGACGATGCGCGTGCGTCGCTGCGCGCGATGCTGCTGCGCCGCCTCGACGGCGTGGTGCAGCGCCAGGACCGCAAGCTGCTGATGTTCCGCGCCAGCGAGGACCGCGTGGATGCGTTGGCGCAGCTGCTGGCCGATGCCGAGCCGCTGGTGCGGCTGCCGGCCGATGGCGGCGCGCTGCGCCTGCAGACCATGTGCCCGGGCCCGCTGAGCTGGCAGCGCATGGAAGAACTCGAGCGCGCCGGTGCGCAGGGCCTGATGGTATTGAGCGTGGAGCGGTCGCTGGCATGAATCGTCTGATCTGGTCGCAACTTGATGACGCCGCGCGCACCGAGGCCTTGACCCGCCCGGTGCAGACCGTGGCCCAGCAGACCCGCGATGCGGTGGCGGCGCTGATATCGCAGGTGCGCGCGCAGGGCGACGACGCGCTGCGTGCGTTCACCGCGCGCTTCGATGGCGTGTCGCTGGCGTCTTTCGAAGTGTCGAACGCCGAATTCGTGGCCGCCGAAGCGGCGGTACCCGCCGAACTGCGCCAGGCGATGGTCGAAGCTGCCGATCGCATCACGCGCTTCCACAAGGCTGGCATGGGCAAGGGCTATGCCGTGGAAACCGCGCCAGGCGTGGTCTGTGAGCGCATGCTGCGGCCGATCGGCCGGGTGGGCCTGTACGTACCGGCGGGCAGCGCGCCGCTGCCGTCCACGGCGCTGATGCTGGGCGTGCCGGCGCAGCTGGCCGGCTGCCCGCAGGTGGTGTTGTGCACCCCGCCGCGCGCCGACGGCACGGCCGATCCGGCGGTACTGGTGGCCGCGCGGCTGACCGGCGTGCAGCGCGTGTTCAAGCTCGGCGGTGCGCAGGCCATTGCCGCGATGGCCTATGGCACCGACAGCATTCCCGCCTGCGACAAGCTGTTCGGGCCGGGCAACAGCTTCGTCACCGAAGCCAAGCAGCAGGTCGCACAGGACGGCGCCGCCGCCATCGATATGCCGGCTGGTCCCTCCGAAGTGCTGGTGATTGCCGATGCCGGCGCAAACCCGGCGTTCGTTGCGGCCGACCTGCTGTCGCAGGCCGAGCACGGCCCCGATTCGCAGGTGCTGCTGTTGACCGACGATGCCGCGATGCTGGCGGCGGTCGAGGCGGAAGTGGAGCGCCAGGTCTCGCTGCTGCCACGACAGCAGATTGCGCGTCAGGCCTTGTCGGCCTCGCGTCTTATCCAGGTCGGCACTCTGGGTGAGGCGTTCGCGATCAGCAACCGCTATGCACCTGAGCACCTGATTCTGGCGCTGCGCGAGCCGCGCGACTGGTTGCCGCAGGTGCAGGCAGCGGGTTCGGTGTTCCTGGGCGATTACACGCCTGAAGCGCTGGGCGACTATTGCAGCGGCACCAACCACGTGCTGCCCACCGCCGGCGCCGCGCGTGCCTACAGCGGTGTCAGCGTCGCCAGCTTCCAGAACCTGATCAGCGTGCAGAGCGCCAGTGCTGCCGGGCTGGCCGCGATCGGCGGCTGCGCGCGCATCATCGCCCGCGCCGAGGGCCTGGATGCGCACGAGCGTGCGGTTGCACTGCGCATGGAGGTAGCAGCATGAGCGCCGCCATTGATGATGTGCTGGCATGGGTACGCCCCGATCTGCAGGCCTTCACCGGCTACAGTTCGGCGCGCAGCGCGGCAGTGCAGGGTGATGTCTGGTTGAACGCCAACGAATCGGCCTGGGCCAATCCCGCTGATGCCGCAGGCAGCAGCCGCCGCTATCCGGAACCGCAGCCGCTGGCATTGCGCGAGGCCTTGGCCGCGCTGTACGGCGTGACGCCACAGCAGCTGCTGATCGGTCGCGGCAGCGACGAAGCCATTGATCTGCTGGTTCGCGCGCTGTGCGTGCCGGGTCGTGATGGCGTGCTGGTCACCTCGCCGGTGTTCGGTATGTACGCGGTCTGCGCGCGCCTGCAGGGCGCACCGCTGATCGACGTGCCACTGCTCGATGGCGAGGAAGGCCTGCGCGCCGATACTGATGCGGTCATCAGCTCGGCCAAGGCACACGGCGCCAAGCTGGTATTCCTGTGCGCACCGTCCAACCCGGCTGGCAGCGATATCAGCCTGGACGAGATCGAGCGTGTGGCCACGGCGTTGCGCGGACAGGCACTGGTGGTGGTGGACGAGGCCTACGTGGAGTATGCCGGACGTGCCTCGGCAACCACGCTGCTGGCCGCGCACGCCAATCTTGCGGTGCTGCGCACGCTGTCGAAGGCGCACGCGCTGGCGGCCGCCCGTATCGGAACCCTGATTGCAGCCCCCGAGCTGATTGCCGTACTGCGCCGCTGCCAGGCGCCCTATCCAGTGCCGACCCCGTGCGCGGAACTGGCTGTGCAGGCACTGCAGCCAGCCGCGCTGGCGCGTACCGCCGAGCGCGTGGCCACGGTCATCGCAGAACGCGAACGACTGCGCGCAGCACTGCCAGGCCTGCCTGGCGTGCGCCAGGTGTATGCCTCGGCCGGCAACTACCTGCTGGTGCGCTTCGCCGATGCCCAGGCCGCTTTCGATGCGCTGCTGGACGCCGGCGTGGTGGTGCGCGACCAGCGCGCCGCACCGCAGCTGGGCGATGCGCTGCGCATCAGCATCGGCAGCCCTGAAGAGAATGACCGCGTACTTGCGGCCCTGTCGGCGCGGAGGGCCGCAGCATGACCCCGATCCTGTTCATCGACCGCGACGGCACCCTCATCGAAGAGCCCGCCGATTTCCAGATCGACGCCTACGAGAAGCTGCGCTTCGTGCCGCAGGTGATTCCGGCGTTGCTGAAGCTGCGTGATGCCGGCTACCAGTTCGTCATCGTCAGCAATCAGGATGGCCTGGGCAGCGACAGCTATCCGCGCACCAGCTTTGATGGCCCCAACGACCTCATGCTGCAGATCTTCGAAAGCCAGGGCATCACCTTCCGTGATGTGCTGATCGACTGCAGCTGGCCGCAGGACAATGTGCCGACCCGCAAGCCGGGCATCGGCCTGATGACCGCCTACCTGCAGGACCGCAGCATCGACTGGGCACGTTCGGGCATGGTGGGGGACCGCATCACCGACCTGCAGTTCGCCGACAACCTCAACATCCGTGGTTTCCAGCTGCGCACCGAGCAGTTTGGTGGCGAGTGGGACTGGCCGGGCATCGCCCACGCGCTGGCCGATGCGCCGCGCACCGCGGTGGTCCAGCGCAACACCAAAGAGACCCGGATCCGCGTCGAACTCGACCTGGACCGCGCCGGTGACGCCCACATCCACACCGGCTTGCCGTTCTTCGACCACATGCTGGAGCAGATCGGCAAGCATGGTGGTTTCGCCCTGGACATCCAGGCCGAGGGTGACCTGCACATCGACGAACACCACACCATTGAAGATACCGGCCTTGCGCTGGGCCAGGCGCTGCGTGAGGCGCTGGGCGACAAGCGCGGCATCGGTCGCTATGGCTTCACCCTGCCGATGGATGAAACCCTGGCCAGCGCTGCGCTGGATTTCAGTGGCCGCCCGTATTTCGTGTTCGAAGGTGAGTTCAAGCGCGAACGGGTGGGCGACATGCCGACCGAACTGGTGCCGCACTTCTTCCGTTCGCTGTGCGATGCCAGTGGCTTGAACCTCAATCTGCAGGTGCGCGGCGACAACGACCACCACAAGGTGGAGGCCTGTTTCAAAGCGTTGGCGCGCGCGTTGCGCCCGGCGCTGGCCCGCCAGGGCACGGCGCTGCCGAGCACCAAGGGTGCGCTATGAGTGATGTCGCGTTGATCGATGCCGGCGGTGCCAATCTGGGCTCGGTGCGCTATGCACTGGAGCGGTTGGGCGCGAGCGTGCGGCTGGTGCGCGATGCTGATGGGCTGGTCGGTGCGCAGCGGGTGATCCTGCCTGGCGTCGGTGCGGCCGGACCGGGCATGCAGCGCCTGCATGCGCAGGGCCTGGTCGAGCCGTTGCAGCGGCTTGAAGTGCCGCTGATGGGCATCTGCCTGGGCATGCAGCTGTTGTTCGAGCGCTCGGAGGAAGCAGGCGTGGAAACGCTGGGGTTGATCCCAGGCGTGGTACGCAAACTGGTACCGGCCTGCGGCATCCGCGTGCCGCACATGGGCTGGAACCGCCTGCTGCCGCTGCGCGAATCATTGCTGCTGCGCGGCGTGCCGGAGCGCGCCAGCGCCTACTTCGTGCACAGCTATGCGGCTCCCCTGAACAGCCATACCGTGGCCGCCTGCGATCACGGGGGCCTGTTCACTGCCGTGGTGGAGCAGGGCCGCTACTACGGCGCGCAGTTCCATCCCGAGCGTTCCGGCGACACCGGTTCGCTGATGTTGCGCAATTTTCTCGAGGGCACCGTTGCATGAGTTTCATCGTCTACCCCGCGCTGGATATCCGCGATGGCCGTGTGGTGCGACTGCGGCAGGGCGACTACGCGCAGGAAACCTCCTACGGCGACGATCCACTGCCACGCGCGCAGGCGTTCGCCGCACAGGGCGCGCAGTGGATGCATCTGGTCGACCTGGATGCCGCGCGTGCCGGCGGCTATACGCTGGCGCCGCTGCTGGCGGCGATCCGCGCGAACACGCCGCTGCAGGTGCAGACCGGTGGCGGCGTGCGCGGCCGCGATGATGTGGCGCGTATTCTCGATGCCGGCGCCCACCGCGTCGTGGTCGGTTCGCTGGCGGTGCGCCGCCCCGACGAAGTCGTCGGCTGGCTGGAGGAATTCGGCGCCGAACGCATCACCCTTGCACTCGATGCACGCCAGGACGCGCAGGGGCAATGGCAGCTGCCGGTGCACGGCTGGACCGAGAACGCCGGGGTGACCCTGGATGATCTGGCCCAGCGCTACGCGCGCGCCGGCATGCGTCATCTGCTGTGCACCGACATCGCCCGTGACGGCATGCTGGCCGGGCCCAACATCAGCCTCTACCAGCATCTGTCGGCACTGCTGCCGGGTGTGGCGGTGCAGGCCTCCGGTGGCATCCGTGACGTGGCCGACGTCGCCGAGGCACGCGCGGCGGGCTGCGGCGGTGCGATCCTCGGCAAGGCGCTGCTGGAGCAGCGCATGGACCTGGGCGAGGCGCTGGCATGTTGAGCCGCCGCATCATTCCCTGCCTGGATGTACGCGATGGACGCGTGGTCAAGGGCGTGCGCTTCCGCGACCACGTCGACATGGGCGACATTGCCGAACTGGCACAGCGCTACCGCGACCAGGGCGCCGACGAGCTGGTGTTCTATGACATCGGTGCCAGCCCCGAGGCTCGTTCGGTGGACGTGGCCTGGATCGAGCGCATCGCGCGGCTGATCGACATTCCGTTCTGCGTGGCCGGTGGCATCGACAGTGTCGAAACGGCGCGTCGTGTGTTGTTTGCCGGTGCCGACAAGATCTCGATCAATTCACCGGCGCTGGGGCGCCCCGAGCTGATTACCGAGCTGGCCGACGAATTCGGCGTGCAGTGTGTGGTGGTGGGCGTCGATTCGGTGCGCGAGGCCGACGGGCAATGGCGGGTGCGCCGCTTCAGCGGCGATCCGGACAAGACCCAGGCGGTGCCGTTGCGCACCCTGGACTGGATCGTCGAAGCACAGCGCCGTGGCGCCGGCGAGATCGTGTTGAACTGCATGGACAGCGACGGCGTGCGCCGCGGCTACGACGTCGCGCAGCTGCAGCAGGCGCGGGCACTGTGCCAGGTACCGCTGATCGCCTCCGGTGGCGCCGGCACGATGGCGCACTTTGCCGAAGCGTTCGACCAGGCTGACGTGGATGGCGCGTTGGCCGCCAGCGTGTTCCACAGCGGCGCGATTGCCATTGCGGACTTGAAGCGCTACCTGCGCGAGCAACAGATCGAGGTGCGGGATGTCTATTGAAATCAAGCCGTCATCGGGCGCACTGCAGACGCTGGACTGGGGCAAGAGCGAAGGCCTGTTGCCGGCGGTGGTGCAGGACGCCGATACCCTGCAGGTGCTGATGCTCGGCTACGTCAGCGCCGAGTCGCTGGCGGCCACCCTGGCGATCGGCCACATGACCTTCTTCAGCCGCAGCAAGCAGCGCTTGTGGACCAAGGGCGAGCAGTCCGGCAACGTGCTGGTGGTGCAGTCGATCCATGTCGACTGCGATGCTGATTCGCTGCTGGTGTTGGCGCGCCCGGCCGGACCAACCTGCCATACCGGCGCGGAGAGCTGCTTCGACGGGGCGCCGAAGGATTTTCTGGGCGGGCTGAACCAGCTGGTGGCGGTGCGCGACGCGCAGCGGCCCGCCGGCAGCTACACCACGAGCCTGTTCGAAGGCGGCATCCGCCGCATCGCGCAGAAGGTGGGTGAGGAGGGCGTGGAGACCGCGCTGGCGGCGGTGGCGCAGGATGACGAAGCGCTGCTGGGCGAGGCCTCGGACCTGCTGTATCACCTGCTGGTGCTGCTGCGCGCGCGCGGGCTGTCGCTGGATGATGCGCGGGCGGTGCTGGAAAAGCGCCATCGTTGAAGGAGGCGTGCGGACCAACGGTCCGCACCCACCTTTGCAATGCAGCCGAGCATGGCTCGGCTCTACAATACCGCGTCTCTTTCTGCCGGATCGCCCCCATGAAACTGCCTGCCGCCTGGCTGTGCTGCCTGTTGCTGACCTCGCCGGCCTGGGCCGCCGATACCGTGGTCAGCGGCAAGGTCTATCTGGAGCGCGACGGCAAGCCGGGCCGTGGTGCCACCGATCCGGGCTTGGCCGGGGTACAGGTCTCCAATGGCGAGGCCATCGTCAAGACCGCCGCCGACGGCAGCTACAGCCTGCCGCTGCGCGACGGCCAGACCGTATTCGTGATCAAGCCCGATGCCTACGCCTTCCCGAAGGCGGCCGATGGGCTGCCGTCGTTCTGGCGCCACTACCGCCCGAACGGCTCGCCGGCGCTGAAGTACGGTGGCATCGCCGCCACCGGTGAGGTCACCCGCAACTGGGATTTCGCCCTTCAGCCGGACCGCCACGACAGCCGCCGCGGCTTCCAGATGCTGGTGTTCACCGATTCGCAGACCGCCAGCCTGAAGGACATCGGCTACTACCAGCAGTCGATCGTGGCGCCGCTGGTCGGCCAGACCAGGGCGCGTCTGGGCACCACGCTGGGCGACATCGTCAACGACGATCTGACCCTGTATCCGGCGATCAACACGGTCACCACCTCGCTGGGCGTGCCTTGGTTCCATGTGCCGGGCAACCACGACCTCGATTTCGATGCCGCCAGCGACGAACATTCGCTGGACAGCTGGCGCAACATCTATGGCCCGGACACCTACGCGGTGGAAGAGGGCGGTGCCAGCTTCGTGTTCCTCGATGATGTGGTGTATGACCCCAAGGCCAAGCCGAAGTACGTCGGCGGCCTGCGCGAAGATCAGTTCGCCTTCCTCGCCAGCTACCTGAAGGGCCTGCACAAGGACCGCCTGCTGGTGCTGGGCATGCACATCCCGCTGTTCGACGCGGCGCCGGGGCGCGAGACCTTCCGCCATGCCGACCGCCAGCGTCTGTTCGATCTGCTCAAGGACTTCCGCAACGTGCTGGTGCTCAGCGGCCACAGCCACACCCAGCAGCACGTCTACCACGGCAAGGCCGACGGCTGGAATGGCGACAAGCCGCTGCACGAGTACAACGTCGGTGCCAACTGCGGGGCGTTCTGGTCGGGCGTGAAGAATGCCGCCGGCGTGCCGGACAGCACCATGAGCGATGGCACGCCCAAGGGCTACGCGCTGCTGGATGTGGCCGGCAACGGCAGTTACACGCTGCACTACCGGGTGGCGGGCAAGCCGGCCAGCGAACAGATCGGCCTGCACGCACCCAAGGTGCTGCGCCAGGGCGCCTACCCGGCGTGGGGCATCTACGCCAACGTCTACATGGGTGAGGACGCCAGCGTGGTCGAGTACCGCGTCGATGGCGGCGCCTGGCAGCCGATGAAGCAGGTCAGCCAGCCCGATCCGCGCCTGATGGTGGAGAACGTGGCCGATGATCTGGCCAGCACGCTGCGCGGCTACGACCGCTCGCCGGAAGCCACCGCGTCGCCGCACCTGTGGCGGGGCGCGCTGCCGACCGATCTGGCGGTAGGCAGCCACAAGGTCGAGGTCCGCTCGACCCAGCCCGACGGCGCAGTGTTCACCGCCACCACCAGCTACAGCCTGCAGACGGCCCAGCCCTGACCCCGGCACTTCAGACCCACGGTTCCCATCACGAAAGGACGCAGCATGGATATCCGTTTCATGGCCGGCACCACGCCGGTCACTCTCAGCCGCCACTGGTTCACCGGCGCGATGCTGCTGCAGAGCGCCACCGAGAAGGTCTGGGTGCAGCATCCGTGGCACCCGGGCACGCATTTCTCGTTCTCGCTGGTACAGTCGTGGCTGCGCCACATCGCCGGCCACGAAGTGCTGGTCGAGCGCACCCGGCCGCTGCTGTTCGCCGGCTTCCGCCCACAACGTCTGCGCGTGCTGGTGGATGGCGTACAGGTGGCCGAACAGGAAGGCATGTAGGCCCACCTGAACGACCGGCGCGCTAGGCAAAGCCGCCCCGATGCCTGAGAATCGGGGCGATTCAATCGATCCAAGCAGGCCAGCGTGACCATCGCAGCAGCGTCTCCGGTTTCTTCCGACTCCGCCCGCGGGGGGCTTCCACGCAGCCTGGTTGTCGCCGATGTCGGCGGCACCTTCGCGCGTCTGGCGCTGGCCGAAACGCAGCCCGGCCAGGCCCCGCGCCTGGGCGGTTACCGCACCTACGCCTGCGCCGACCATCCCAGCCTGGCCGCGATTCTGGCCGACTTCACCGCCGGCCTCGGCCAGCCGGTACAGACCGCGGTGGTGGCCATCGCCGGCCTGCTCGATGGCGATGTGCTGATCAATGCCAACCTGCCGTGGACGGTGTCGCTGTCGGCCACCCGCGCGCAGTCCGGGCTGCACGAGCTGCAGCTGATCAATGATTTCGAGGCGGTGGCGCTGGCCATTCCCTACCTGCAGCCTGACACGCTGGTGCCGCTGAACGGCGATGCCGATCCGGCGCACGCGTTTCCGGCCCTGGTGCTGGGCGCCGGCACCGGCCTGGGCGCCGCACTGCGCTTTGCCGACGGCGAGCGCCCGGTGCTGGCCAGCGAAATCGGCCATGCCGCGCTCGGCGCCGGCAATGCGCTGGAACTGCAGGTGCTGGGCAAGCTGCTGCAGCGCTGGGCGCACGTGGACAACGAGCGCGTGCTGTCCGGCAGTGGCCTGATGAACCTGTATCCGTGCCTGTGTGAACTGCGCGGCGTCGCCCCGGTTTGGACCAGCACCGAAGCGCTGATCGGCGCGGCCCGCAGCGGTGAGGATGCGCTGGCGGTCGAGACGTTGCAGGTGTTCTGCGCCTGGCTGGGCAGCCTGGCCGGTGACGCGGCAATCGCCGTCGGCGCGCGCTCGGTGTACCTGGCCGGCGGCATCTCCGCGCATGTGCAGGATTTCCTGGCCGATGGCCGCTTCCGTGAGCGCTTCCTCAACAAGGGCGTGCTGACCGAGGTGCTGCGCCAGGTGCCGGTGTGGCGGGTGGAGCATGGCCAGCTGGGCGTGCTCGGCGCGGCGGTCTGGCATGCCGCGCGGCAACCCACGCACGACTGATCGCTGCGACCGGCATCGGGCCGGCCGCGCATTGCAGACTGGGAGGGGAAGATGGTGGATCGCAGGCAGTTCCTGCAGGCCGGCGCGCTGGCCGCAGGCATCGCAGCATTACCGGGCGTGCAGGCGCGCAGCCAGGGCGGGGCGAAGGTCGTTTCAACCTGGGATTTCGGCGTGCCGGCCAACCAGGCGGCGTGGAAGGTGCTGGCCGGCGGCGGCAGCGCGCTGGATGCGGTCGAAGCCGGCGCACGCTGGGCCGAGAGCGAACTGTGCAACCCCACCGTCGGCCATTGCGGCAACCCGGATCGCGACGGCGTGCTGAGCCTGGATGCCAGCATCATGGATGGCGATGGCCGTTGTGGCGCGGTGGCCGCGCTGGTCGACATCCTGCATCCGGTGTCGGTGGCCCGCAAAGTGATGGAGAACAGCCCGCATGTGCTGCTGGTGGGCGAGGGCGCGCAGCAGTTCGCCGTGCAGCAGGGCTTCGAACGCAAGCACCTGCTGACGCCACAGGCCGAGGCCGCCTGGCGTGAGTGGCTGAAGACCGAGAAGTACCAGCCGCAGATCAACGCCGAGCGCCGCGGCATCCCCGGCAACAGCGACAACCATGACACCATCGGCATGCTGGCACTGGATGCCCGCGGTAACCTGGCCGGCGCCTGCACCACCAGCGGCATGGCCTGGAAGCTGCACGGCCGGGTCGGCGACAGCCCGATCATCGGTGCCGGCCTGTATGTCGATAACGAAGTGGGTGCGGCGACTGCTTCGGGCGTGGGTGAGGAGATGATCCGCAACGCCGCCTCGTTCCTGGTGGTCGAGCTGATGCGCCAGGGGCGCTCGCCGGCGCAGGCCTGCCGCGAGGCGATCGACCGCGTGGTGCGCAAGCGCCCCGAAGCGAGCAGGACCCTGCAGGTGTGCTTCCTGGCCATGAACAAGCAGGGCGAGGTGGGCGCATATGCGCTGCATCGCGGCTTCGTCTATGCGGTGTGCGATGCGCAACGCCAGGACGACCTGCGCGATTCGCCGTCGATCTACACGAGCACCCAGGCGTGAGCACGCGGCTCAGCCTGGAGATCGCCAGCAACTCGCTGGCCTCGGCGTTGGCCGCGCAGGCCGGCGGCGCTGACCGCATCGAGCTGTTCGACAACCTGGCCGAGGGTGGCACTACGCCGTCGTTCGCCAGCATTGCCATCGCCCGCGAACGCCTGTCGATTCCGCTGTTCGTGCTGGTGCGCCCGCGCCCGGGCGACTTCCACTACGACGCGCTGGAAACCGAACTGATGCTGCGTGACATCGCCCAGTGCCGAGCGCTGGGTTGCGATGGCGTGGTGATCGGCGCGCTGGATGTGCAGGGCAACATCGACCTCGCGTTGTGCCGTGAACTGGTGCAGGCCGCCGGGCCACTGCAGGTGACCTTCCATCGCGCCTTCGACGCCGCGCGCGATCTGCCGGCCGCGCTGGAGCAGGTGATCGCACTCGGCTGCCGGCGCGTGCTGACCTCCGGTGGCCAGGTCAGCGCCGAGGCCGGCGCCAACGTGTTGGCCGGCCTGGTGGCCCAGGCGGCGGGGCGCATCGCGGTGATGGCCGGCGCTGGACTGGCCCCGGGCAATATCGCCGCCGTCGCGCGGCAGAGCGGCTGCACCGAGCTGCACGCCTCGGCCAAGGGCCTGCGGCGCTCGTCCATGCAGTTCCAGAATCCGGCCCTGCGCGGGCTGGACCCGGACTGGAGCCAGACCGCCACCGCCACCGTGGCCGCGCTGCGGCAGGCGCTGGACGGCGCGGGGTAGTCCGTTTCTTCTGTAGAGCCGAGCCCACGCTCGGCTGCTCTTTGCGGCGAACAACAGGAGCCGAGCGCAGGCTCGGCTCTACACCGATCCGCTGCCGGCCGCACGCGACGACGCGGACAAAACCGTTCCGCGCGTGATTGTCGCGATCGTGTCATGCATTCCTGCGCCGCTCTCTCGGCGATAGTCCGCAACCCATTGATTGCTCTCGAGATCGGTAGCCAATAGCGGCATTCCGTCGCCGCTTGCTGCGTCGCCGCATGCCCGGCATGGTTCAGCTGTGCTTTAGTTTGGATCGATCCACAGGGGAGGGTGCCGGGACGGTGTTGAACCGATCCAGGCGCCCGGATCAGCTGTCGTGCCGCGCCACCACCCGTCCGTGCGTCCACACTTTCCAAGAGCAACCACCCATGGCTCAGTTCGTCCGCAAGCGTCGTCACCTGCTGTCCCAGGCTCTGGTCCTGGCCCTGTTGCCCCTGGCTGCCAGCGCGCAGGAGGCGCCCAGTTCCTCCACCAAGGATCTCGACGCGGTCACCGTGACCGGCTCGCGCATCAAGCGCGCCAGCGTCGAGGGCCCGGCGCCGGTCAATGTGATCACCGCCCAGCAGATCCAGAAGGAAGGCTTTGTCAGCGTGTACGACGCGCTGAAGACCCTCACCGAGGCCACCGGTACCGTCGAGGCGGCCTCGCAGTGGGGCTCGCACACGCCCAACGCCAGCGGCCTGAACCTGCGCGGGATGGGCCCGAACCGCTCGCTGCTGCTGGTCAACGGCCGCCGTGTGGCGGACTACCCGCTGCCTTACGGCGGTGAAACCAACTTCTCCAACTACGGCAACATTCCCGCTGCCGCGGTCGAGCGCATCGAAGTGCTGACCGGTGGCGCCTCGGCCATCTATGGCTCGGATGCGATCGCCGGCGTGGTCAACGTCATCCTGAAGACGAACTACGACGGCGACGAAGTGCGCGTGCGTGGTGGTACCTCCACCGAGGGCGGCCGCGATACCTGGGACCTGTCCTGGGCCGGCGGCAAGACCGGCGACCACTGGAGCGTGACCTACGCGCTGCAGTACACCAAGCGCGATCCGTTGTTCGGCCGCGACCGCCCGCAGATGGACGATGCCGATGATGCGCCGTACCCGTCCTGGAACATGGAACAGCGCAAGGTCGGCTTCCGCCCGACCGCGGGCCTGGCGCTGATCGATCCGAGCAACGGCCAGCGCCTGGCGCCACCGGCCGGCACCTGCGAGAAGTTTGACGGCGAGTACTACACCGCTGACCGCCTGGTCTACAACTACGCCGCCAACACCATCAGCAACACCGGCCGCCTGTGCGGCATGAGCGCTGACTACGCCAACTGGCTGCTCACCGGCGGTGCCGAGAACGTGTCCGGCAACCTGTATGCCACCTTCGATTTCAGCAACGACCTGCAGGCCTGGACCAACCTGGCGGTCTACCGCTCCGAAGCGATCTGGGGCACCAACCCGCCCGGCGTGTCGCTCATCGACGATGCCAACGGCTACTACTGGGATGCCAACCGCAACCGCCCGATCCTCGGCGTGCGCCAGTTCACCCCGAACGAGGTGGGGGGCCTGGATACCCTGCGCAATACCAACCGCGAACTCTCCTGGGACTGGAGCGCCGGCCTGCGCGGCCGCCTGGCCGATCGCTTCGACTGGAGCGCGTCGGTGGGGCGCTCGTACTACCGGGTGGAGGAGCGGCAGAACGTGGTGGACGAGCAGAAGTCCTATGATTTCTTCCTCGGCCCGCGGTTGGGCACCACCGCCGATGGCGAGGCGATCTACGCACTGAACGAATCGCGCTGGTGGAACCCGATCACGCCGGACCAGTACTGGCAGATGGGCACGGTGGCCAAGAACCGCGCCGCCTCGTGGGTCAACCAGGCCTCGGCGGACATCACCGGCGAGCTGTTCCAGGGCTGGGCCGGCCCGATCTCGTTCGCGGCGGTGGCTGAAGTCGCACAGCAGGGCTATCACCTCAGCCCCGACCCGCGCGCAGGCATCGATTTCGACCTGCAGAACGTCGATCGCGGTGGCGGCGAGCGCACCCGCTATTCGGCCGGTGTCGAATTCAAGATTCCGCTGCTGGAAAGCGTGACCGCCACTGCGGCCGCGCGTTATGACCGCTATGGCAACTACAAGGCCGACGACAGCAGCGAAGCGCTGAACATCGGCAGCCAGAAGGAAACCACCTGGAACGTCGGCCTGGAGTGGCGGCCGGTCGAATCGCTGCTGGTGCGGGGTTCGTACGCCACCAGCTTCCATGCACCGGACATGCATTACCTGCTGGGCCAGCCGAGCAGTTCGGAGGTGCTGACCTACGATCGGCTGCGCTGCATCCAGAGTGGCGCCTACCTGGTCAACAACTGCGGTGTCGGCAACACCGATGTCTGGTATGCGTTCGACGTGAACCGTCGTGGCACACCGCTGCTGCGCTCGGAGACCGGCGATTCGTGGACGGTGGGCTTCGTGTGGGACGTGATGTCGAACCTGTCGGTCAGCGCTGATTACTGGGCGATCAAGCTGGAAGACATGATCGTCGATGTGGGTGCCGACGAAGTGCTGGCCAGCGAGGCGGGCTGCCTGACCGGCAAGAACATGGACGGTACGCCGTGGGCCAATCCGGCCGGCGGCGAGTACTGCGCCGGCATCCTGGCCCGTGTGAACCGCGACAGCAACGGGCGCCTGGTGTCGATCGAGCGTGGCCCGTTCAACCTGGCCAGCCGTGAAGTGCGTGGCATCGATCTGACCGCGCGTTATCGGTTGGACACCGCGCAATGGGGCAGCTTCCAGCTGGGCCTGAACTACACCAACCAGATTTCCACCAAGGAGCAGCGTTACGCCGCCGACCCCAACCCGGAACGCCGTGACCGCGACCTGCGCAGCAAGCTGCGTGCGAGCCTGGCCTGGCAGCGGGGCAACTGGAACGCCAATGTCTATGCCGACCGTGTGGGTTCGGTGCCGGGCGTGCGCTACCACTGGGGCACCGATCGCCTCGACAACCCCGGTGGCTGCCTGCCGTTCGCCGATGGCTATGTGCCCAGTGACAGCCCCTCGCTGAACTGCCTGGAGCCGTCGACGCGTCCGGATGGCTCACCCAATCCGAACCCGAATGCAGGCCAGCGGACCGCGCGCTACTTCGGCCGGGTCGGGCCGTTCATCACCTGGAATTTCAACGTGGGCTACCAGGTGACCGAGCACGCCAAGGTCAACGTGTACGTCAACAACGCGTTCAACTCGACCAGCTGGAACCACAAGGACCCGTACAAGCTGGACTACGACTTCGCCCCGACCCGCCTGTTGAGCGCGGTGGGCCGCGAGTTCGCGCTGGAGTACGTGTTCACCTTCTGAGGCGGGTTGCAGGCGGTACGCCGGGCATGGCCCGGCGCTACCGGTCGGTCCCGGGGCGGCTGGATTTGACCTTCCCACGATGGCAAGGTTTAGCCTGTACGCATCCACAAGCACGCCCGGGAATCCGATCATGAGTACGCCTCGCGCCACTGCCGTCCCTGCCACGATCAGCCTGCCCATCGAGGGCATGACCTGCGCCAGCTGCGTGGGCCGCGTTGAAGCGGCGCTGTCAAAGGTGGAGGGCGTGGGCAGCGTAGCGGTGAACCTGGCCACCGAGCGTGCGGACATCCGCCCCTCTGGCCCGGTTGATCGCGCAGCGCTGATCCAGGCCGTGGAGCGGGTGGGCTATGACGTACCGGCCGCCACCACCGAACTGGCCGTGGAAGGCATGACCTGTGCCTCCTGCGTGGGCCGTGTCGAGCGCGCGCTGTTGGCCGTGCCCGGGGTCAGCCAGGCCAGCGTGAACCTGGCCACCGAGCGTGCCACGGTGCGCGGCGTGGCCGATGCGGCTGCGCTGATTGCGGCCATCGACAAGGCCGGCTATGACGCACGCGTGGTCGAGGACGGCGCCCCTGCCGAGGATGAAGCGGCCGAAAGGAAGGACGCCGAGCGCGCCGAACTCAAGCGCGACCTGATCGTGGCCAGCGCGCTGGCACTGCCGGTGTTCGTGCTGGAGATGGGCTCGCACCTGGTTCCCGGCATGCATCACTGGGTGATGTCCACGATCGGCCTGCAGGCCAGCTGGTACCTGCAGTTCGTGCTGACCACCCTGGTGCTGGCGATCCCGGGCCGCCGCTTCTACCTGAAGGGCTTCCCGGCACTGCTGCGGCTGGCACCGGACATGAATTCGCTGGTGGCGGTAGGCACCGCCGCAGCATTCGGCTACTCGGTGGTGGCCACCTTCCTGCCGCGGCTGCTGCCGCCCGGCACGGTGAACGTCTACTACGAAGCGGCGGCGGTGATCGTCGCCCTGATCCTGCTGGGGCGCTTCCTCGAAGCGCGTGCCAAGGGCCGGACCTCGGAGGCGATCAAGCGCCTGGTCAAGCTGCAGGCGAAGGTCGCCCATGTCATCCGTGACGGGCGCGCGATTGATATTCCGGTCGGCCAGGTGCTGGCCGATGACGTGGTAGAGGTGCGCCCGGGCGAGCGCGTACCGGTGGACGGCGAGGTGATCGAAGGCCGCAGCTACATCGACGAATCGATGATCAGTGGCGAGCCGGTTCCGGTCGAGAAGCAGCCTGGCAGCAACGTGGTGGGAGGCACGATCAACCAGACCGGCGCATTGACCGTGCGCGCAACGGCGGTCGGTGCACAGACCCTGCTGGCCCAGATCATCCGCATGGTCGAACAGGCACAGGGCTCGAAGCTGCCGATCCAGGCCGTGGTCGACAAGGTGACGCTGTGGTTCGTGCCGGCGGTGATGCTGGCCGCGCTGGCGACCTTCCTGGTCTGGTTGATGTTCGGTCCGTCGCCGGCGCTCAGCTTCGCCCTGGTCAACGCGGTGGCGGTGCTGATCATTGCCTGCCCGTGCGCGATGGGGCTGGCCACGCCGACCTCGATCATGGTCGGCACCGGCCGCGGCGCGGAAATGGGCGTGCTGTTCCGCAAGGGCGAGGCCTTGCAGCTGCTGAAGGACGCGCAGGTGGTGGCGGTGGACAAGACCGGCACCCTGACCGAAGGCCGTCCGCGGCTGACCGACCTGGAGATCGCCGACGGCTTTGAACGCAGCACGGTACTGGCAGCGGTGGCGGCGGTGGAGTCGCGCTCGGAGCATCCGATTGCCCGCGCGATTGTGGATGCCGCCACCGCGCAGGGCATCGCGCTGCCGGCGATGGTCGATTTCGAATCGGTCACCGGCATGGGCGTGCGTGCCGGTGTGGGTGGCGCGCGGGTGGAGGTTGGCGCAGATCGCTTCATGCGCGAGCTCGGCGTGGACATCACGCCCTTTGCTGCGCAGGCCAGCGAGCTCGGAACGCAGGGCAAGTCGCCGCTGTATGCCGCCATCGATGGGCGCCTGGCGGCGATCATCGCGGTTTCCGATCCGATCAAGCCGAGCACGCCCGCGGCCATCGCGGCGCTGCACCAGCTGGGCCTGAAGGTGGCGATGATCACCGGTGACAATGCCGGCACCGCGCAGGCGATCGCGCGTCAGCTCGGCATCGACGAGGTGGTCGCCGAGGTGCTGCCGGCTGGCAAGGTCGAGGCGATACGTCGACTGAAGGCGGTGCATGGGCACGTCGCCTTCGTCGGCGACGGCATCAACGATGCGCCAGCACTGGCCGAGGCCGATGTCGGACTGGCCATCGGCACCGGTACCGATATCGCGGTGGAATCGGCCGATGTGGTGCTGATGTCTGGCAGCCTGCAGGGCGTGCCCAATGCCATCGCACTGTCGAAGGCGACGCTGGGCAACATCCGGCAGAACCTGTTCTGGGCCTTCGCCTACAACACCGCGTTGATTCCGGTGGCGGCCGGCGTGCTGTATCCGGTCTGGGGCGTGCTGCTGTCGCCGGTGTTCGCGGCCGGTGCGATGGCCCTGTCCAGCGTGTTCGTGCTGGGCAACGCACTGCGCCTGCGCCGGTTCCAGCCGCCGATGGCGGATGCGTCCACTGCGGCCCATTGAAGGAGACCTGCATGAACATCGGTGAAGCCGCCAAGGCCTCGAATGTTTCGGCGAAGATGATCCGCTACTACGAACAGATCGGCCTGATTCCCGCGGCCGATCGCACCGAGTCGGGCTACCGGGCTTACTCGCAGGCGGACATCCACCGCCTGCGCTTCATCCGCCGCGCACGCGATCTGGGCTTCCAGGTGGCCGAGATCACCGATCTGCTCGGCCTCTGGAACGACACCTCGCGACACAGTGCCGACGTCAAGCGCCTGGCCGAACAGCACATCGCCGACCTGGAACAACGCATCGAAAGCATGCGGCAGATGGCCGACACGCTGAAGTCGTTGATCAGCTGCTGCGCCGGCGACGAACGCCCCGAATGCCCGATCCTGGAGCGGTTGGGTGAGGATGAACAGATGCATCCGCCGGTGGATGCTCCGAAGACCGGCGCGGTGCGGCGCCGCCCGCACAAGCACTGAGGCGCTGTCGCGCACATGAAAAAGCCCGCCGGGTGTGATTGCACCGGGCGGGCCTGGTCGTCGACGCGAGGCTGCGGATCAGGCGGTGCGCGGCGGGAAACCCGCATCGTTCACCGCAGCGAACACCTGCTCCTGCGAGGCGGTGGTCTGCACCTTGACCCGTCCGGTCGGCGGATCGGCCTCCACGCGGGCGTCCGGATCAATCTGCTGGATCGCGCGGGTCACGCTGCGCGCGCAGCCGCCGCAGGTCATGCCGTCAACATGGAATTCCATCTGTCGCTCCTTCGCTGCTCTTGAGAGGGAACCAGTGTGCACCTTCCAACGATGGCAGGGTCAAGCGCGGGGATGAACGCCAGTCCATCGCCTCCAACGCATCACCCCTTCCAACAAAAACGGCAGCCACCTGTACCAGCGTGGCTGCCGTGGAGGAATGGCCCCGCGCGCGGCGGGGCGGGGCAGCACCGGGTCAGACCCGGGCCACCCGGTGCGACGTCAGAACTTCCAGGTGGCGCCGAAGTACAGCTGGCGGCCTGCGTAGGTGTTGGAGATGAGGCGGGCCTTGCTGTCACTGCCCAGGTGCACGCGCTGTTCGGACTTGGTGGCGTTGATCACCGAGGCGGTCAGCGTCCAGTCCGGGGTCAGGTTGTAGGCAACGTTCAGATCCAGCTGATCGTAGGGTTCGGTGTAGACGGTCAGGCCGTTGTTGAGTCCGCCGACCACCTGGCCACGCCGGTTGAACGAAGCGCGTGCGAGGAACTTCTCGTTCTCGTAGAACACGGTCACGTTGGCCTGGTTCTTGGCACTGCCGACCAGCGGCGAGGAGCCGATCTCCTGGCCGTCCAGCACGATCGATGCCAGGTTGGTGTCGTTGTAGGTGTAGTTGGCCTGCACGCCCACGCCGAAATCGAAGGTGTACTGGCCGTACAGCTCCACGCCCTGGGAAACGCCATCACGGCCGTTGGCCTGGGTCTCGTAGCGTTGCACGGTCACCGCCTCGCCACCGATCACCATCGGGGTGTCACGCACCACCGGCAGGGTGAAGTTGTCCACGTTCTTGCGGAACAGGCCCACGCCGGCAACGGCACCGGGCTGGAAGTACCACTCCAGGCCCAGGTCGAACTGGGTTGCCTTGAACGGCTCCAGCTGCTTGTTGCTGCCCTGGCCGACCCAGCCGGCGGTCGATGCGCCGCCCGCCACGCGGCGATCATTGACGTACTCCTGGCTGTAGTAGCTCAGTGCGCCGGGCGCGGCGATGTCGGTGTAGCCGGGGCGGGCGATGACCTTGGACGCCGCGCCGCGCAGGACCAGCGTATCGGTGATGTCCCAGGCGATGTTGAAGCTCGGCAGTACGTCGGTGTAGGTGCGGTCCACGCCGATCAGGTCGTAGGTCTTGCTCTGCGCCAGATCATGCGGAAGGCGCACGAAGCCACTTTCGCAGCTGTAGGTCGGATAGGCCGCCGCGGCCGGATCGGTGCACGCCATCGGCGCGCCGGAGGCGTTGTCCAGGAAGTAGTCGTTGAACTTCTCGATCGAGTCGGAGGACTGGGCGAACTGCTTGGTACGCACCACGCGCACGCCGACATTGCCGCGCAGGCGCTCGGTACGGAAGTTGGCCTGGAAGTAGCCGGAGTAGATCTTCTCGTTGACGTTGTAGACGAAATCTTCCTCGGTCCGGTTGTGCGAACCGCCGTAGGTCTGGTTCAGGTAGTCGATGTAGGCCGGGTAGTTGATGCCCGGGAACACATTGGCGTTGAAGCCGCCGGCAATGTTGCTGATCGGGTTGGACAGGAAGAAGCCCGGCTGCGCGTTGCCGGCGGTCGGGTCGCAGCCGCTCTGGTAGCGGCTGTTGTCATAGTCGGCAGGGTCGCGGCCCGGGCACACCCAGTAGGTATTGCCGGTGTTGCGGTGGACCTTGCCGTCACGGTACTTGGCGCCGAACTGGATCGAATCCAGCCAGCCGGACTCGAACAGCTTGGTCACATCGGCCTGGAAGTAGTTCTGCTTGACCTCGGTGCGCTTCCACGACGAATCGGTGGAGCCGGTATCGACTTCGGCGATGCCGTTCATCAGCTGCTGCTGCAGGTCCGGCGAGAAGGTCGCAGACGGCGTGCCGGTCAGATCCCACGCGCTGTACAGGTTGCCGGGCAGGTAGACGTTGCCGTCCTTGCGGCGCGGCTTGGCCGACATGCGGAAGTTCATCGACGGGCCACCTTCGGACCAGGTGCGGCCACCGGTGAACGAGGCCTTCCACAGCGGACTGATGTCCCAGTCGATGCTCAGGTCGGCGGTCTGCGAGAGTGCCTTTTCCTTGCTGTAGCCACCGGTCAGCTGCGGGGTGGGAACGGTGCAGTCGTCCGGGCCCCAGCCGCCGGGTGCGAGACCGGCGGCCTTGGCCTCGTCCTCGCTGCAGTAATAGGTTTTACCGGCCAGCTTCTCGAACTGGCCACCGGTGACGATGCTGCCACTGGGATCAAAGTCCAGGCCGTTGAGCAGGCGGCCACCGGCCCAGTTGCCGTCGCCGTTGAAGCGGGCCATGCTCCATTCGGGAATCTTCAGCATGTTCTGGGTGTAGTCACCCTGAAGCTCGAAGCGGAAGTAGTTCGCGGTCAGGGTGAGGTTGTCGACCGGCTTGAACTGGAAGGTCAGCTGACCGCCCTTGCGCTCACGCTTCTCTTCCTTCACCGCGAAGTTCACCGAGGTCGGCATGAAGAAGTCGGTGTAGTTCTGGCCGGACTGGTTGTTGAAGCCGGAGCGGCCCCACCAGTAGTGGATGCCATCCTGTGCCTGCGTATTGCCGTAGGCATCACGGGCCTTGCCGGCGCCATACCACTGGTAATCCTCGGTGCTGGCTTCCATGGTCCGGGTGGTGCGCTTCTGCTGGGTCACGCCCACCAGCACGCCGAAGCGTTCGTCCTGGCTGTGCCATGAGTACAGCGCCGACGCCTGCGGATCGATATCGTGATGGGTGTCGGAGGAGGTGCCCTCGAGCGTGACGAAGCCCGAGTTGGATTCCATGTCCAGCGGGCGTCGGGTGTGCAGGATGACCGTGCCGCCGATGCCGCCTTCGTCGATGCGCGCTTCCGGCGACTTGAACAGCTCGGCGCTGGACAGCATGTTCGACGGCAGCAGGGTGTAGTTGAACGAACGCGTGGCTTCGTCATTGGTTTCCGAAGTAGCAACGTAGTTGCCGTTCAACTGGGTCAGGGTCAGGTCCGGGGCAAGGCCGCGCACGCTGACACTCTTGCCTTCACCGCCACTACGGGTGATGACCACGCCGGGGACGCGCTGCAGCGCATCGGCCACGTTCTTGTCGGGGAACTTGCCGACGTCTTCGGCGGTGATCACTTCGACCACGGCGTTGGCGTCGCGCTTCTGCTCGAGGCTCTTCTCGATGGCGTAGCGGTAGCCGGTGACCTGGACGCTGTCCAGGGTGGTGGCGTCCTGCGTGCCGGTGCTGGCGGCCTGCTGCGCGGCGGCGCCAGCCGGCAGAACGGCGGCAGCCAGGGCCAGCGCGATGGCCAACGACAATGCGTCCTGGCCATGCGTACGTGTTGAATGCTTCATTCCCATCTCTCCCTCTCTCCTGGATTGATCCGGTGACGTGGCACGGACAACTTGAATCGATCTAATTTGAAGTGACATTGTCGCTGTCGCCATGCGGTGGCAGTGGCACCGTGCGCGTGGCCTGGTACGTCCTGTTCCCGCTTCCCCAACTCCCGGCCATCGCAATGTCGTCTTGGATCGATCTAAGCGATGGGCGGGCGATTTTTAGCATGGGTCGCGCGTGGGCGCATGCTGCTGCGCAATATGGTACTGGCGTGGCAATGCTGTGACGGTTTGCTGAAAGCAGTGGAAACGTTTTCGTGCGCAGGGGAGGGTGGGTCGGCAGGGCGGCGCCCTGCACCTGCGGGTAGTGCCGGCCGCTGGCCGGCAACAGCCAAAGGCACAGCCAAAGCCAAAGCCAAAGCGGCTCTGGGTTGTCTGTGGTTTGGCGGGGCGGTGTGGGCTGGCAGGACACGCCGTAAACCCGTCCATGGGGGCTTGATGGCGCCATCCATGGCGCCAACGGTCCTGCCAGCCCACACCGCCCCGCCCTGGACAGTTTCCCGGTGACGGTTGGATGGGGCCTGGGGATGGCAGGGGGTAACGGCCCGGGGTCAGATCCGTTTTCCGTAGGAAAACGGATCTGACCCCAATTGATTTCGATATCTGCCAGAGATTCATCCACGCATGGCGTGGATCCGTCGCAGATCGCGGAAATCTGTCGAAGGCGGGGTGGGTCCGGTTGCGGGGGTGTCCGCGGCATGGATGCCGCGGCCAAGCCCCCAAGGATGGGTTTACGGCGTCCCCCGCAACCGGGCCCACCCCGACTCCCCACAGGAAACCGGCTTCTGCTGTTGCTGTTGCTGTTGCTGTTGCTCCAGCTCGGAGCAGGTGCAGGGCGCAGCCCTGCCGAACACCCCCTCATGCTGCGCCGCAGAATGCATTCGGCTGAACCTGCATGCTCTACTTGAATCGATCTAAATTCACGGTCACGTGGGTCAGGCGTCATTCCAGGGGGAGCCATCTGCCGATGCGGGCAAGGCTCAGCGGAACGGTGCCGGACGGCCCCGATCGTCTGCCTTCGCGTCATCGACTACAGGAACCCGACATGCGTCCAGTGCCGTCCGCTCCCGCCGTCCCCTTGTCCGAGCGCCCGCTGGCGCGCCTGGCCTGCCTGCTCGCCCTGTCGGCCATGCCGATGCTGCTGCAGGCGGCACCGGCGGCGCTGGAGCGCGAGGTCAATACCTTCATCGGCAGCAAGGACGATGGCAACACCTTCCCGGGCGCATCGGCGCCGTTCGGCCTGATCCAGGTCAGCCCGATCGGCAGCCATTACTCGGGCTGGCGCTACGACGACGAGAAGATCCGCGGTTTCGGCCACTCGTTCATTTCCGGCGCCGGTTGCTGGGAGCAGGGCGGGCAGGTGTCGGTACTGCCGGTGACGGGCAGCATCGGCCCGGGCGGCGATTTCGATACCGGCAACCCCAAGCAGTTCGATCACAAGGCCTACGCCGCGTCCTATACCCATGACGGTGAGATCGGCCAGGCCGGCTACTACAAAGTGCGGCTGACGAGCTATGGCGGCATCGATGCCGAGGCGACCGCGCGCACCCGCGCCGCCGCTGAGCGCTACACCTTCAGCCAGCGCAGCGGCGACGGCCACGTGCTGGTCAACGTCGGCCAGGCCAACGAACGCCATTCGGTGATCGGCAGTGTGGTCGATGTGGTCGGCGACCGCGTGGTGGAAGGCAAGCTGGTCACCAAGAGCTTCTGTGGCGGGCACCAGTACACCACCTGGTTCCGCATCGAGTTCGACCGCCCGTTCAAGGCGCACGGCACCTGGGGTGAAGGCGGTGGCCTGCCCGGCGCGCGTCACAGCATGGAAGGCGAGCAGAAGCCGAATGGCGCCTGGCTCAGTTTCGATCTGGCCAAGGGCCAGTCGGTGACGGCGGTCAGCGCGATCTCGCACGTGGACGCCGAAGGCGCGCGCACCAATCTGCGCGCCGAGGGCATGCAGGGTGGGGCGCTGCTCGGTTTCGACCGCATGCGCACGCTGTCCCAGCAGTCCTGGCGCGAGCAGCTGGGCCGGGTGCGCGTGCAGGGCGGCAACGCTGACGACCGCGCCGTGTTCTACAGCGCGGTCTACCACGCGCTGCTGCAGCCGATGACCGGCAACGATGCCGACGGTCGCTACCGTGGCTATGACGATGGCATCCATCGTGCCGATGGCTGGACCTACTACGAGTACTTCTCGCTGTGGGATACCTACCGCGCGCAGAATCAGTGGCTGGCGCTGACCCGCCCGGATGTGGCGCGCGACATCGGCCGCACGCTGCTGGCGATCGACGAACAGGGCGGCTGGCTGCCGCGCTGGGGCTATGCCAACTTCGAGACCAACATCATGACAGGCGATCCGGTCACCCCGTTCATGGTCGACCTGTGGCGCTTCGGCGCGCTCAAGGGCCGCGAATCGCAGGCCTGGGATGCACTGCGCCGCAACGCTTTCGGCACGCCGCCGCTGAACTCGCGCATGGCTGGCCGTTCCGGCAACCCGACCTACCTGGACAAGGGTTATGTGGTCTATGACCGCGCGTTCCCGTCCAAGGGCATGGACGTTGATCCGCACCACGGCGGCTCGGCGACGCTGGAGTACGCGCTGGCCGACTGTGCGCTCTCGCAGATGGCCGATGGCCTCGGTCATGCGCAGGACGCGGCGACGCTGCGTGAGCGCGGCCGCAACTGGCGCAAGGTGTGGGACCCGCAGGTGCGCGATGCCGAGACCGGCTTCACCGGTTTCCCGCGCCCGCGTACCGAGGATGGCCAGTGGTACACCCCGGCCGATGGCCACTACAGCCCGCGTTCGCACCACGGTTTCCATGAGGGCACCGCGTGGCAGTACCAGTGGCTGGCGCAGCAGGACGTGCCGGGCCTGGTCGAAGCGATGGACGGCCGCGAACAGGCCGGTCGCCGCCTTGACGCGTTCTTCGCGATGGACGCGCTGCAGGCCGATCCGCTCAACGCCGCCCGCAAGGAGTGGGTGGTCGGACCGTACAGCTACTACAACCAGTTCCGCTACAACCCGAACAACGAACCGGACCTGCACTCGCCCTGGCTGTACACGCTGATCGGCCAGCCGTGGAAGACGGCGGCGGTGGTGCGCGCTGCGCAGCAGCTGTTCACCAATGCCCCCAACGGCGTGACCGGCAACGATGACCTCGGCACGATGTCGGCCTGGTATCTGTTCAGCGCCATCGGTGTGTACCCGGCGGTGCCCGGCAGCGGCCAGTTCCTGCTGCACACCCCGCGCTTTGCCAAGGTGGAAGTGGACATGGGCAATGGCCGTACCCTGCGCATCGACGCGCCGGGCGCCGACGGTCGCCGCCTGCAGTACGTGCAGGGCGTGCAGGTCGATGGCCAGGTGCATGCACCGGTGTGGCTGGACTGGGACCGCCTGCAGCAGGGCCCGCGCCTGCACTTCGCGCTTGATGGCAAGGCGCCGGAGCAGGGCTGGGGTACCGCCGTGAAGGACCTGCCGGTGTCCTGGTGCGCGGCACCGGGCAGCGCATTGCGCTGAGCCGGACTGTGCCGTTCGCGGTGACCCAGCGAACGGCACCGCACGACATGGCCGTGATCCATTAGGCTTGAGCCTCCAGCGGAGTCCGGGAAGACGATGAACGACAACGGCAGCAGTTCCAGCAAGCGCGCCGGCAAGGCGGTGACGGTGACCGACATCGCGCGTGCCATCGGCGTGTCGCGGGCCACCGTGTCGCTGGTGCTGCGCGGCAGCCCGCTGGTCAACGTTGACACCCGGGCCAAGGTCGAGGCCGAGCTGCGTCGCCAGCGCTATGTTTATAACCGTGCGGCGGCCAACCTGCGCCGGCGCACCTCGTCGAGCATCGCGCTGGTGATCAACGATCTGTCCAATCCGTTCTTCGCCGAATTCGCTTCGGGCGTGGACGAGGCGCTGGGCGGGCGTGGTTACGTGACCCTGCTGGGCAGCACCGGCGAATCGCCGGAGCGGCAGCAGGCGGTGCTGTCCACGTTGATGGAGCACACCCCGGCCGGCCTGATCCTGTCGCCAGCCGAGGGCAGCGATACCACGCAGCTGCGCCAGGCACTGGGCGCCAATGCCAACGTGCTGCTGTTCAACCGCGAACTGGACGGCGCCGACTGGGACTTCCTGACCCTGGACAACCAGCACGGTGCCTATCTGGCCACGCGCCACCTGATCGAGCGTGGCCATCGCCAGATCGCCTTCTTCGGCGGCCATGCGGCATCGAGCTCGTGCCACCAGCGCCGCGCCGGTTTCCAGCAGGCGCTGGCCGAGGCTGGCCTGTCGCTGCCGCCGGGCTGGATGATCGAGTCGGCGCCGAACCGGCTGGAGGCTGCCGCGCGTACCGATGAATTGTTTGCCGATGGCCATCGCCCGAGTGCGGCGGTCTGCTACAACGACACCGTCGCGCTGGGCCTGATGCTGGGCCTGAATTCGCGCGGCATCCGTCCCGGCGGTGATTTCGCGGTGACCGGCTTCGACGATATCTCCGAGGCGGCGGTGGCCGTGCCGCCGCTGACCACGCTGACCGCCGACCCGCGCGAGCGCGGCCGCCAGGCCGCCGCGCTGCTGCTGCAGCGGCTGGACGAACCGGATGCGCCGCCACGGCGCACGGTCGCGCCGGTGCAGCTGCGCATCCGCGAAAGCAGTGCCGCGCGACCGAACTGAATTCTTTCCACAGACTCCCTTCCACGCAACAACGACCTTCCACGCAACAACGACCTTCCGCGCATCGAGGCGCGTACCGCATGCCGATCTCCGCAACGCCCCGTCCATCGGGTTCTTCGGGCAACGCACCTGCCGTCACCAACGGCAAGGCGCTGGCCGTGGTCACCACGATCTTCTTCATGTGGGGCTTCCTGACCTGCCTCAATGACATCCTGATTCCGCACCTGAAGGCGGTGTTCGAGCTGAACTACGCCAAGGCGATGCTGGTGCAGTTCACCTTCTTCGGCACGTATTTCCTGATGTCGCTGCCTGCAGGCCGGTTGGTCGCCGCGCTGGGTTACAAGAAGGGCATCGTGGCCGGCCTGGTGATCGCCGGCATTGGCGCGCTGGGCTTCTGGCCAGCGGCCGAACTGCGCGTGTACGGCGCCTTCCTCGGCGCACTGTTCGTGCTGGCCACCGGCATCACCGTGCTGCAGGTTGCTGCCAATCCCTACGTCGCGCTGCTGGGTCCGGAGCAGACCAGCTCCAGCCGCCTGACCCTGGCGCAGGCCCTGAACTCACTGGGTACGGCCATTGCACCGATCTTCGGCGGCATGCTGATCCTGTCCAATACGGTCAAGAGTGCCGACGATCTCGCCGCGATGCCGGCCGCCGAGCAGCTGGCCTACCGTGCCGCCGAGGCGCAGGCCGTGCAGGGCCCGTACGTGGGCCTGGCGGTGGCACTGGTGCTGCTGGCGCTGTTCGTGTTCCTGTTCCGCCTGCCGGCGTTGAGTGACGCCACCGAGCAGGCCGACCAGGGCCATCACCACAGCTACCTGGACGCGCTGCGCAAGCGCCACCTGCTGCTGGGCGTGCTGGGCATCTTCTTCTACGTCGGCGCCGAGGTGTCGATCGGCAGCTTCCTGGTCAACTATCTGTCGATGCCGAACATCGGCGGCTTCAGCGAGCAGGAAGCCACGCACTATGTGTCGGCCTACTGGACGATGGCAATGATCGGCCGCTTCGCCGGCTCGGCGCTGCTGGCACGCTTCTCGCCCAGCCGCCTGCTGGCGATCTTCGCGCTGGTCAACGTGGCCCTGCTGGTCACGACCATGATGAGTTCCGGCCACGTCGCGCTGTATTCGGTGGTGGCGATCGGCCTGTTCAACTCGATCATGTTCCCAACCATCTTCGCGCTGAGCATCGAGCGCCTGGGGCCGCTGACCAACAAGGGCTCCAGCCTGCTGATCATGGCCATCGTCGGCGGTGCCGTGGTGCCGTACCTGCAGGGCGTGCTGGCCGACCATATCGGCGTGCAGGCCAGCTTCATCCTGCCGCTGCTGTGCTACGGCTACATCATCTTCTACGGACTGGTCGGCGCGCGTACGCCGGCTTCCGCAACGCAGGGAGGCTGAGTCCGGAATGGGTTCCATCGTTTGCTTCGGCGAAATTTTGATCGATCTACTAGCGCAGCCGCCGGCCTCGGCCGATACCCCGCGCGCGTTCCTGCAGTACGCCGGCGGTGCGCCGGCCAACGTCGCCGTGGCGGCCGCGCGGCTGGGTGCAAAGACCCAGTTCGTCGGCATGCTCGGCCGCGACATGTTCGGTGACTTCCTGGCCGACAGCCTGGTTGAGCACGGCGTCGGCACCGACTACATCGCGCGTACCGACGCGGCCAAGACCGCGCTGGCGTTCGTGGCGCTGGATGCCACGGGCGAGCGCAGCTTCAGCTTCTACCGCCCGCCGGCGGCCGATCTGCTGTTCCGTGACAGCGACTTCCAGGCCGCCTGCTTCGACAGCGCGCAGTGCTTCCACGTCTGCTCCAACAGCCTGACCGAGCCGTCCATTGCCGAGGCGACCTTCGCCGGCATGGAGCGCGCTCGCGCCGCCGGCGCGGTGGTCAGCCTCGATCTCAACCTGCGCCCGGCACTGTGGCCGGCCAACGAAGATCCAACGTCGCGCCTGTGGCAGGCACTGGAACGGGCCGACCTGGTCAAGCTGTCGCGCGAGGAACTGGATTACCTCGCCGCGCCGCTCGGCGATGACGGTGAGCGACTGGTGCTGCGGCGCCTGCTGGCCGCGCAGGCACGCTGGGTGATCGTCACCGACGGTGCGGCCACGCTGCACTGGTACACCCGCGACGACCACGGCACGGTCACCAGCTTCCGTGTGGCCACGGTCGATACCACCGCCGCCGGCGATGCCTTTGTCGGTGGCGTGCTGGTCGGCCTGCTGGAGCGGGGTGGGGCAGGTGCCGGTTTCGCTGCGTTCTGCCAGGACCCGCAGGCGATTACTGCCACGCTCCGCTTCGGTGCTGCGGTCGGCGCACTGGCGGTTACCCGCAAGGGCGCGTTTGCCGCGATGCCCTCGCTCGATGAAGTGCAGCAGCTGCTGCAGGCCCAGGACATTACCGCATGAGTACCTCGCCCGATTTCCGTTCGCCCGCCTTCCTGCGCGCGCATATCGCCGACACGATGGCCTTCTACCATCCGCGCTGCATCGATCCGAACGGCGGTTTCTTCCACTACTTCCGTGATGACGGCAGCATCTACGATGCCAGCCACCGCCATCTGGTGAGCAGTACGCGCTTTGTCTTCAACTACGCGATGGCCTACCGCGAATTCGGCAACGCCGAGTATCGCGACGCGGTCGAGCATGGCGTGCGCTACCTGCGCGAGGTACACCGCAACCCGACCACGGGCGGTTACGCCTGGACCCTGCGCGACGGCAAGGTTGAGGACGACATGAACCACTGCTACGGCGTGGCGTTCGTGCTGCTGGCCTACAGCTGCGCGCTGAAGGCCGGCATGGAGCAGGCCCGTGGCTGGATGGATGAGACCTGGCAGTTGCTGGAAGCGCGCTTCTGGGAGCCGCAGCACGGCCTGTACAAGGACGAAGCCGATGGCCAGTGGAACTTCACCGGTTACCGCGGCCAGAACGCCAACATGCACATGTGCGAGGCGATGCTGGCCGCGTTCGAGGCCAGCGGCGAGCAGCGCTATGTCGAGCGCGCGCTGCAGCTGGCCGACAACATGACCCGCCGCCAGGCGGCCAAGGCCGGTGGTCTGGTCTGGGAGCACTATGACGTGAACTGGGAGATCGACTGGGATTACAACCTGGACGATCCCAAGCACTTGTTCCGCCCCTGGGGCTTCCAGCCGGGGCACCAGACCGAATGGGCCAAGCTGCTGCTGATCCTCGATCGCCATGTGCAGGCCGATTGGCTGGTGCCGACCGCGCAGCACCTGTTCGATGTGGCCGTGGCGCGCAGCTGGGACGAGGCACGCGGTGGCCTGTACTACGGGTTCGCACCGGAATCGCGCCGGCAGCCCGGCATGGACGGCGCGCCGATCGGCGGCGACAGCTTTGTCTGCGACGATGACAAGTACTTCTGGGTGCAGGCCGAGACGCTGGCCACGGCCGCGCTGATGGCCCAGCGCACCGGCGATGAGCGCTACTGGCAGTGGTACGAGCGCATCTGGGCCTATTCCTGGGAACACTTCGTCGACCACCAGTATGGCGCCTGGTTCCGCATCCTCGATGCCGACAACCGCAAGTACAGCGACGAGAAGAGCCCGGCCGGCAAGGTGGATTACCACACCATGGGCGCGTGCTACGAAGTGTTGAACGTGGTGCGTTGAGGTTGGTACGCCGGGCATGGCCCGGCGCTACCGTGAATCGGATCTGCAGGTAGCGCCGGGCTACGCCCGGCGGAAAAACAGGAGTCGTGCGTGCATCGTCTTTCCCTCGTTGTCCGTCTGCTCCTGCTGCTGATCGCAGCTTCTGCTTTCCCTGCGTTGGCGGCCCCGCTGCAGGCGCAATGGGAGTTCCGCATGCTGCCGGGTGACGCACAGGGCGCCGCCCATCCCGGCCTGCAGCAGTGGCGTGGCGCCACGGTGCCGGGCAGTGTGCATACCGACCTGCTGGCGCATGCGTTGATCCGCGACCCCTACGTCGGCGCGCCGGAGGGCGAGCTGCAGTGGATCGGGCTGGCCGATTGGGAGTACCGGGCCCGCTTCGACGTGGATGCTGCAACCTTGGCAAAGCCCAACGCCGAACTGCGCTTCGACGGACTGGATACCTATGCCGAGATCAGCCTCAACGGCAAGCCGCTGCTGCGCGCAGACAATGCGCACCGTACCTGGCGTGCCCGTGTGGAAGGCCGTCTGCGCGCGAAGGGCAACGAGCTGCGGATCGTGTTCCGGTCGCCGATCCGCACCCTGTTGCCAGGCGTGCAGGCAATGCCGCACAAGATTGCCGGCAACTATCCCTCGCCCTATGGCGATGAGCCGAAGGACGCGATGGTCGGCAACTTCGCGCGCAAGCCGGCCTATCACTTCGGCTGGGACTGGGGCCCGCGGTATGTCACTGCCGGTGTCTGGCGCGGGGTCGACCTGCAGGCCTGGGATGCGCATCGGCTGACCGATCTTGCCGTGCGCACCGATGCACTGGACGCCCGCCAGGCGAAGCTGGCGGTGCTGCTGCACGTGGAGCAAGGCAGTGCCGCCGGTTCTGCGGTCGTCAATGTCGAGGTGCGCGATCCGCAGGGTCGCAGCGTGGCCCAGGTGCAGCGCACGGTGCTGCTGAAGCCCGGCCAGAACAGTGTGGAACTACCGATTGAACTGGCGGAACCGAAGCGCTGGTGGCCGGTGGGCCACGGCGCACAGGATCGCTACACCGTGCGGGCACGGCTGGACGGTGGCGCCGATGCAACGCTGGTGCGCGAGCAACGCATCGGACTGCGCACGGTTGAGCTGCGCCGCGAGGAAGATGGCAAGGGTGGGCAGGGCTTCGCTTTCGTCATCAATGGCGTGCCGATCTTCGCCAAGGGCGCCAACGTGATTCCGTTCGACGCCTTCCCCGCACGCGTGGACGCCGCGCGCCTGCGCCAGGTGCTGGTGGCGGCGCGCGATGCCAACATGAACATGCTGCGCAACTGGGGCGGCGGCTACTACGAAGACGATGCCTTCTTCGATATCGCCGATGAACTCGGCCTGCTGGTCTGGCAGGACTTCATGTTCGGCGGCGGCATGCAGCCCGGTTACGATCCGGCGTTCCGCGCCAGTGTGGTCGCCGAAGCCCGCGACAACGTGCGCCGCCTGCGCCATCACCCCAGCATCGCGTTGTGGTGTGGCAACAATGAAGAAGAGACCGCCTGGAAGGATTGGGGCCATGGCCGCGACCTGAAGGCGGCCGATCCGGCGTTCGCCGCCAAGGTCTGGCAGGGTTATGTCGATCTGTTCGGCAATGATCTGCGCCAGGTGGTTGGCGAGGAAGGGCTGGGCGTACCGTACTGGTCCAGTTCGCCCAGCAACGATCTGGACGAGAAGGCCAACGACTCCACTCGCGGCGACAAGCACTACTGGCAGGTGTGGGGCAATCCGGCGTTGCCGGTGCAGGCCTATCTGCGCGAGACCCCGCGTTTCATGTCCGAATACGGGTTGCAGGCGTGGCCGTCGGTGGCGACGGTGGACCAGATCGCGACCCGCGCCGAGCAGCGCATCGACAGCCCGGTGATCCGCGCGCACCAGAAGTTCATGGCCGGCGAGGGCAACAGCCGCCTGCTGCACTACATCGAGCTGGGCTATGGCACACCGAAGGACTTCGAGGACTTCGTCTACCTCAGCCAGGTGATGCAGGCCGATGGCATCGCGCTGGCCGCGTTGCATCACCGCGCCTCGCGACCGTACACGATGGGTTCGTTGTACTGGCAGCTCAACGACGTCTGGCCGGGCGCCTCATGGTCCAGCGTGGATTATTTCGGTCGCTGGAAGGCGCTGCACTACGCCGCACGCCGCTTCTTCGCGCCGGTGGCGGTGGCGGCGCTGCGTGACGAAGGCCGCACCCGGGTGCGGCTGCTCAATGACGGTGCTGCACGGGATGCGCGCTGGCGGCTGCGGGTGATGGACGTGGACGGCAAGGTGCTGCGTCGTCGCGAGCAAGCGGTGAGCCTGGCCGCAGCAGGGGTGACCTCGATCGGTGATTTCACCGATGCGGAACTGCTGGCCGGCGCCGACCCGAAGCGCACGGTGGCGGTGTTCGAGCTGCTGCAGGACGGCAAGGTAAGTGCGCGCCAGGTGGTCGGTTTCGTCGAAGCCAGGGACCAGGCGCTGCCGCGGCAGAAACTCAAGGCCACCTTGACCATTGAGGGCGACCACTACCGGCTGCGGCTGGAAAGCGCGGCGTACATGCGCGCAACGTGGATCGACTTCGGCGCACTGGATGTGCACGTCGAGGACAATCTGTTGGATCTGCTGCCGGGCGAGACCCGCGACATTGCAGTGCGTGGCCCGGTAGATCTGACCACCCTGCGCGAAGCGCTGAAGGTGAAGACCCTCAACGACCGTTGAGGGCGGAACATCCTGCTCTGGCAGGTGCCAACCAAGGTTGGCATCTACCGGGACCATCGGGCAGGCATATCCGCTCTGGTAGGTGCCAACCTTGGTTGGCACGCCGGGAGCATGCCAACCAAGGTTGGCATCTCCCCTTTTCGAATTACAGCTGGATCTGCTGGAAGTTCTCGACGCGATCGTGGCCGTTGGCAGCCTGGCCGGTGCGCGGCAGCGGGTAATCGTCCAGGCGGTCGATCAGGCGGGTCTGCAGGCCGGCGTCGCGGGCAGCGTCCAGCTCTTCCACCACATCCGACAGGAACAGGATCTCGCCGGCCGGTACGCCGATGGCCTGCACGATCCGGCGATAGCTGTCGGCCTCACGCTTGCCGCCCACTTCGGTATCGAACCAGCCCGACACCAGCGGGCTGAGGTCGCCGGCATCGCTGAAGCCGAAGAACAGCTTCTGTGCCGGCACCGAGCCGGAGGAGTACACGTACAGCGGCAGGCCAGAGGCGTGCCAGCCCTTCAGTACCGCCGCCACTTCCGGATAGAAGTGCGCGGTGTAGTCGCCGCGACGGTAGCCGGCGTCCCAGATCCGGCCCTGGAGGGCCTTCAGCGCGGTGTGCTTGCGGTCCTGGTCGATCCAGCCCTGCAGCGTTTCCACCACCAGGCTGTCCTGGCAGGCGCCACCGATCTCGGTGGCCACCGCGTCCAGCCAGCGACGCACGTCCGGGTCCTGGCCGTGTTCGGCAACGAAGCCGGGCAGCGCCTGGCGCGCATAGGGGAACAGCACGTTCTTGACGAACGAGATGCTGCTGGTGGTGCCTTCGATATCGGTCAGGATGACGCGGGGCTGCATGGATCAGGATGCCTGGGTAGGGACGTAACGGGGGAACTTCTGCGCGATGTCGGTGCCGGTGAAGTGACCGACCCAGCCATCCGGCTCGGTGAAGAAGCGGATCGCCACGAAGCTGGGCTCATCGCCCATGTCGAACCAGTGGGTGGTGCCATCGGGCACGGCGATCAGGTCGTCCTTCACGCACTCGATCTCGTACACTTTGTCTTCCACGTGCAGGGTGAACAGGCCGGAGCCGGCGACGAAGAAGCGCACCTCGTCTTCCTTGTGGAAGTGTTCGTCGAGGAACTTCCTGCGCAGTTCGGCGCGGTTCGGGTTGTCCGGCGCGATCGAGGCCACGTCCACGCTCTTGAAGCCGTTCTCGGCCACCAGGCGGTCGATGTCGGCGCGGTAGGCGGCGAACACTTCCTCCTGGCTGGCGCCCGGCGCGACCGGGGCAGTGGCCTGCCAGCGTTCAAAGGTGACGCCGATCTGCTTCAGCTCGGCAGCGATGAGCGCGCCGTCCTGGGTGTCCAGCAGTGGCGATTCGGGGCGGGTGTCGTCGTAGATGCGCAGTCGGCTCATGGCGGCAGCTTGAACGTCTCGGGGGGAAGACAGGGTAGCAGGGTAGGGGCAGGGTGCAGATTCCGGATCGGCATCTGCACCTGCGCGCGGGTTCAGCCGCGCAGCCTGCGCAGTTCCAGCTCGCAGTGGAACAGGAATTCGAAGGCTTCCAGGTGGCGGCGCGCTTCGGCCATGTCGCGGCCCCAGGCATACAGCCCGTGGCCATCGATCAGGTAGCCCCAGAGCGGTTGGCGATCGAGCAGGTCATCGACCTGCGCCGAGAGCACGTTCATGTCCTGGGTGTTGGCGAACACCGGCACGTCGATGGCCATCTCATGGGTGCTGTTGCCGGCAAAGGCCTTCAGCAGTTCATAGCCTTCCAGGCGGATGTGGCCCTGCGGCGCATACAGGCGCGAGGCGATGGTCTGCACCGGCGAATGGGTGTGCAGCACGCAGCCCACCTCGGGGAAGCGGCGGTACAGCTGGGTGTGCAGCAGGGTTTCGGCGGACGGGCGCAGCGGGCGGCCGACGGCCTGGCCGTCGAAGTCCACCACCATGATGTCGTCCTCGATCAGGCGGCCCTTGTCCTTGCCGGACACGGTGATCGCGGCGTGGCGGTCGTCCAGGCGGTGGGAGAAGTTGCTGCTGGTGGCCGGGGTCCAGCCGGCGTGGGCCAGCTCGCGGACGTTGTCGATCAGCAGCTGGGCCAGTTCGCTCAGGCGCGCGGTGTCGTAGGGGAAGGTGGGGGCGTTCATGGGGTCGATTTTACTGGATTCGGCCAACGGCTGAGCCCCTCGTGGCGGGCGGTGGGGCTGGATCTCGCTTTGGCCGGGCGGGTGGGCTGTGCAGGGGACGCCGTAAACCCGTCCATGGGGGCTTGGCCGCGGCATTCATGCCGCGGACACCCCTGCACAGCCCACCCGCCCGGCCACGGACAGGTTCCGTGCGCGCCAGCCACGGAATTAAGAAGGAAGAGCGGAAAGCGGGTCGCGGCGCTGCGCTTGCTCGCAGCCGGGCATGGCCCGGCTCTACAGGAGCATCGTCTGCCGGAAAGATTCCATCCACGCATGGCGTGGATCTACCACAGAAGCATCTCCCAGACAGAGTCCATCCACGCATGCCGTGGATCTACCGGACGCGCCGGGAGACTGTCAGGGCGGGGAGGCATGGGTACGCGGGGGTGTCAGCCGCATGGATGCGGCTGCCAAGCCTACATGGATGTACTTGCGGCGTCCCCCGCGTACCCATGCCTCCCCGCCAAACCAACACACCCGCTCTTGCCGTTGCTCCGGCGGGTGCAGGGCCGCAGGCCCTGCAACACAACCCCTCACTTACCCCGCAGACGGCTATGCCTGAAGCCGTAGCAGAAATAGATCACGAAGCCGACGAAGGTCCACACGCCCATCAGCATCCAGTTGTGCATCGTCATCGCCGACAGCAGCGCCAGGCAGCTCAGCACGCCCAGGCTGCAGATCAGCCAGGCCATCGGCATGCGGAACGGGCGCGGCAGGTCCGGCTGGGTGCGACGCAGGATCAGCACGCCGGCACACACCGCGGCAAACGCGATCAGCGTCCCCATCGAGGTCAGTTCGCCGAGGATGTCCAGCGGGAACAGCGCCGCCAGCAGCGCGATGCCGATGCCGGTGATCACGGTGTTGATGTGCGGGGTGCGGTACTTCGGGTGGATCTTGGTGAACACCGGCGGCAACAGGCCGTCGCGGCCCATGATCATGAAGATGCGCGGCTGGCCGATGATCATCACCAGCACCACCGAGGACAGGCCGACCAGTGCGCCGACTTCGACCACCCAGCGCAGCCAGCCCAGCTGCGGATGCGCGGCCACCGCCGTCACTACCGGCTCATCGGTGCCGAGCAGCTGGTACGGCACCAGGCCGGTCATCACCGCGGCCATCGCGATGTAGAGCACGGTGCAGACCAACAGCGACAGCATCATGCCGATCGGCATGTCGCGCTGCGGATTCTTCGATTCCTGCGCCGCCACCGACACCGCCTCGAAGCCGATGTAGGCGAAGAACACCATCGCTGCGCCGCGCAGCACGCCTTCCATGCCGTACTTGCCAGGGCCTTCGTTGGCCGGAATGAACGGGGTCCAGTTGCTGGTGTCCACGTATTTCCAGCCGACCACGATGACCAGCACGATCAGGCCGGTCTTGAGCACGACCATGGCCATGTTCATCGCCGAGGATTTACTGATGCCGACGTAGCACAGCCAGGTCAGCAGCAGCACCAGTGCGGCCGCAGGCAGGTTGGCGATCGCGCCGGTCGGGCGCAGCTGTGCGTCCAGTGGCGCGCTGACCAGCGCGGCGGGTAGATGGATGTCGAACTGGCTGAGCAGGCTGAGGAAGTAGCCGGTCCAGCTGACCGCGACCGCCGAGGCGGACACGCCGTATTCGAGCACCAGCATCCAGCCGATGAACCAGGCCGAGAGTTCGCCGAAGGTGGCGTAGGTATAGGTGTAGGCGCTGCCGGAGACCGGCACCATCGAGGCGAACTCGGCGTAGGCCAGTGCGCAGAACGCGCAGCAGATCGCGGCCAGCACGAACGACAGCATGATCGCCGGGCCGGCGTGGTTGGCGGCAGCCTGGCCGGTGATGACGAAGATGCCGCCGCCGATCACCGCGCCGATGCCGAGGGCGGTCAGGCCCCAGGGACCGAGGTGGCGGCGCAGGCTCAGGCCGTTGGCGTCTTCATGGGCGGCGTGCGGGTGCTTGGTGGCCCACAGTTGCTTGAACATGTCTGGTGGTCTTGTCGAAGCGCCGTTCGAGGCGGCGCGGGGAAAACGGACGGGCCGGCGCAGGGCCGGCCCGTAGGCGGATCAGGAGGACTTGGCCAGCTTGCTGTTGCGGATGCCGTAGCCCAGGTAGATCAGCATGCCCAGCACGGTCCAGCCGACGAACAGGTGCCAATGCACCACGAACGCCTGCCAGAACAGGAACAGGCAGGTGGCCGCGCCGAGCGGGCAGATGATCCAGACCATCGGCACGCGGAACGGGCGATGGATCTCCGGCTTGGTATAGCGCAGCACCAGCACGCCGATGCAGACCGTGGCGAAGGCCAGCAGGGTGCCCATCGACACCAGCTCGCCCAGCACGTTCAGCGGCACCAGGCCGGCCAGTGCGGCGGCGATCACGCCGACCACGATGGTGGCGACGTACGGGGTGCGGAAACGGGCGTGGACCTTGCCGAAGAACTTCGGCAGCAGACCGTCGCGGGAAATGGTGTAGGCGATGCGGGTCTGGCCCATCATCATCACCAGCACCACCGAAGACAGGCCGGCGATGGCGCCGATTTCCACCGCGGTCTTCAGCCACGACAGCTGCGGGTAGCCTTCCAGCGCGGTGGCCACCGGCTTGTCGGTGCCCAGCAGGTGGTACGGCATCATGCCGGTCAGCACCGCGCAGACGATGATGTAGACGATGGTGCACACCGCCAGCGAGCCGAGCAGGCCGATCGGCATGTTGCGCTGCGGATCCTTGGTTTCGCCGGCGGCGGTGGAAACCGCGTCGAAGCCGATGTAGGCGAAGAACACGATGGTGGCCGCGCGGAAGATGCCGCTCCAGCCGAACTCACCCGGAACGCCGGTGTTTTCCGGAATGAACGGCTGCCAGTTGGCCGGATCGATGTGGGCCGCGCCGATGCCGATGAACAGGCAGATGACGGTGACCTTGATCGCCACGATGATCGCGTTGACGAAGGCCGACTGGGTCACGCCCACGTAGAGCAGGCCGGACACCGCCGCCACGATCAGCACCGCCGGCAGATTGAACAGCTTGCCGGAGGCGACGAACTCGCTGCCGGTCCAGGCGATGGGCGCGGCGCTGAGCAGGTCCGGGAACGGCATGTGCAGCGTAGTGCTGATGAAGCTGATCAGGTAGGCCGACCAGCCCACCGCGACCGAGGCCGAGGCGAACAGGTACTCCAGCACCAGGCACCAGCCGATGAACCAGGCCATGCCTTCGCCGAGGGTGGCGTAGGAATAGGAGTAGGCGCTGCCGGAGACCGGCATCATCGCGGCGAACTCGGCATAGCACAGGCCCGCCAGGGCGCAGGCGAAACCGGCGATCACGAACGACAGCATGACGGCCGGGCCGGCGTGGTTGGCCGCCGCCTGGCCGGTCAACACGAAGATACCAGCGCCGATCACCGCACCCACGCCAAGCAGGATGAGGTGTTTAGCCGTGAGGGTCCGTTTCAACGTGGCTTCGCCGTCCAGGCTGCCTTCGATGGGTTCGCCGGCATCGACGTGCCCGGCCGGCTGGACCGGCTTGACCCTCAACAGAGCTTTCAGCATGCAGTACTTCCTAGTGATCGGATTTGGGTGGGCCGCCGATACGTTGCCGGCAACCTTGAATGGTGAAGGCCGCGCGAACGGCCCGCTGTACCTTAGCCAAAGCTGAAGCCAACGCACAAGCGCAATCGCAACAATGAACGGCGATAATGAGGGGTCTTTTTCCGGACCCCGCCCATTCATGCAGCAGACCGCCGAAACCCTTGCCGTGCTTGATGATCGCCTGCGTGGTCTGTTGCGCGACTATGCCCTTCGTGAGCCGGCCCACGACGCACTGGCTGCCGAATTCGGCACATTGCTGGACGATCCGGAAGATCCGTTCCGGCGTGAACGGCTGGCCGGGCACTTCACCGCCAGCTGCTGGCTGGTCAGCGCCGATGGCCAGCGCCTGCTGCTGACCCATCACCGCAAGCTGCAGCGCTGGCTGCAGCTGGGCGGCCACGCCGACGGCGAGCGCGATCTGGCTCTGGTCGCATTGAAGGAAGCTGAGGAAGAATCGGGCCTGAGCGGCCTGGTGCTGGAAGACCCGGCCATCTTCGACATCGACAAGCACTGGATTCCCGAACGCAAGGACGTGCCGGGGCACTGGCACTACGATGTGCGTTTCGTGATCCGGGCGCTGGGCGGCGAGGCCTTCGTGCTCAGCGAAGAGTCGCTGGCGCTGGCCTGGCGGCCGGTGGCCGAGGTCGCGGCCGATCCGCAATCGGATGAATCGATGCAGCGCATGGCCAGCCGCTGGCTGGCGCGTTGATCGATGCATCCACGCATGGCGTGGATCTACTGATGGCTGCACGCCATGCCCCGGACCCGGTAGATCCACGCCATGCGTGGATGGGCGGGGTGCCAGGATCAATACAGGATGCGCGTCCGCAGCGTGCCCGGAATCGCGGCCAGCTCGTCGCGCACGGCGGCGGCCTGTTCCTCGCTGGCGGTGATGTCGATCACCACGTAACCCACCTTCGGGTCGGTGCGCAGGAACTGGCCGTCGATGTTGACGTTGTGGCGCGAGAAGATCTCGTTGACCTTGGACAGCACGCCCGGCACGTTCTGGTGGATGTGCAGCAGGCGCAGGCTGTCGGCGTGCTCGGGCAGGGTCACTTCCGGGAAGTTGACCGCCGACAGGGTGCTGCCGTTGTCGCTGTAGCGCACCAGTTTGGCCGCCACTTCCACACCGATGTTGTCCTGCGCCTCCAGCGTGCTGCCGCCCACGTGCGGGGTCAGGATCACGTTGTCATGGCGGGTCAGCGGCGATTCGAAGATATCGCCGTTGCCCTTCGGCTCGACCGGGAACACGTCCAGCGCGGCGCCGCCGACGTGGCCGCTGGCCAGCGCGGCATCCAGCGCATCGATGTCGACCACGGTGCCACGCGCGGCGTTGATCAGGTGCGCGCCCTTGCGCATCTTCGCCAGCTCGGTGCTGCCGATCATCCACTGCGTGGACGGGGTCTCCGGCACGTGCAGGGTGACGATGTCGGCGCGTGCCAGCAGGTCGTCCAGGCTGGCTGCGGCACGCGCATTGCCCAGCGCCAGCTTGGTTTCCACGTCGTGGAAGATCACCTGCATGCCCAGCGATTCAGCCAGCACGCCGACCTGGGTGCCGATGTGGCCGTAGCCGATGATGCCCAGCGTCTTGCCTCGCACCTCGTGGCTGCCGCTGGCCGACTTCGACCAGCCGCCGCGATGGCATTCGGCGTTCTTCTGCGGAATGCCGCGGGTCAGCATGATCGCCTCGGCGATCACCAGCTCGGCCACGCTGCGGGTGTTGGAGTAGGGTGCGTTGAACACCGGGATGCCGGCCAGCTCGGCGGCGTCCAGGTCCACCTGGTTGGTGCCGATGCAGAAACAGCCCACCGCGATCAGGCGCTTGGCCTCGGCCAGCACCTCGGCGCTGAGCTGGGTGCGCGAACGGATGCCGACGATGTGCGCCTCGGCGATGCGCGCCTTCAGTTCGTCCTCGGGCAGCGCCTTGGTGTGCGCCTCGATCTGGCTGTAGCCGGCGGCGCTGAACACCTCCACGGCGGTCTGGCTGACCCCCTCCAGCAACAGCACGCGGATATCCTGCTTCGGGAACGAGGTCTTCTTCGGCGACATGGGGCAACACGGCCAGTGGGACAGGGGCCAATCACTATGCCAGATCGCGACGCCGATGGTGCAGTGCGCAATTGGTTGCATCGGTAGCTATCTGCCTGCCTGCGGGGCTGGACGCTGGCGCGTGCCGCTGGCACGCTTGCCCGTTCTTCACGCCCCGCGCTGGACCGTCATGACCGATTCCCGCATTGCCTCGCTGCAGCAGGCCTGTCCCGGCCTGAAGCTGAAGACCGACCCGGCCGACCTGGAGCATTACGGGCGCGACTGGACCCGACGCTGGACGCCGGCGCCGCTGGTGATCGCGCTGCCGGCCACGGTCGAGGAAGTGCAGGCGGTGATGCGTTGGAGCGCCGAGCATGGCGCGGCGGTGGTGCCGTCCGGCGGCCGCACCGGCCTGTCCGGTGGCGCAGTGGCGGCCAACGGCGAGCTGGTGCTCAGCCTGGAACGGATGAACAAGGCGCTGGCCTACGATGCGGTCGATCGCACGCTGGTGGTGCAGGCCGGCATGCCGCTGGAAGCCGTGCACAACGCCGCGCTGGACCACGGTCTGATCTACCCGGTGGATTTCGCTGCACGCGGTTCCTGCTCGATCGGCGGCAACATCGCCACCAATGCCGGTGGCATCCGGGTGATCCGCTACGGCAATACCCGTGAATGGATCGCCGGCCTGAAGGTGGTGACCGCCAATGGCGAACTGCTCGAACTCAACAAGGGCCTGATCAAGAACTCCAGCGGCTACGACTTCCGCCAGCTGCTGATCGGCTCGGAAGGCACGCTGGGCGTGATCGTCGAGGCGACGCTGAAGCTGACCGATCCGCCGCCGGCCAGCAACGTGATGCTGCTGGCGCTGCCCAGCTTCGAGGTGCTGATGCAGGTGTTTGCCGCGTTCCGCGCGCGCCTGCAGCTGCAGGCCTTCGAGTTCTTCACCGAGCGCGCGCTGGAGCATGTGCTGGCACATGGCGCGCAGGCGCCGTTCGATGAGGTGCACCCGTACTACGTGGTGACCGAGTTCGCGGCCAACGACGAGGCGCAGGAAGCGGCGGCGATGGCGGCGTTCGAGGACTGCATGGGCAACGGCTGGGTCAGCGACGGCGTGATCAGTGCCAGCGACGCCCAGGCCGCCCAGCTGTGGCGCCTGCGCGAAGGCATCACCGAGGCGCTGGCGCGTTACAAGCCTTACAAGAACGACGTCTCGGTGCGGATCTCGGCGATGCCGGCGTTCCTGGCCGAGACCCAGGCGCTGATCGGGCAGGCCTACCCGCACTTCGACGTGGTCTGGTTCGGCCACATCGGCGACGGCAACCTGCACATCAACGTGCTCAAGCCCGATGACACCGGCGACGCCGATTTCGTGGCGCAGTGCGAGCACGTGACCAAGCTGCTGGCGCAGGTGCTGGCCCGCTTCGACGGCAGCATCTCGGCCGAGCACGGCATCGGCCTGGTCAAAAAGGGCTACCTGGACAGCACCCGCGGCCCGGCCGAGATCGCGCTGATGAAAGCGGTCAAACGTGCGTTCGATCCCCAAGCGCGGCTGAATCCCGGCAAGCTGTTCGACGTGTGAGCCGCGCATAGTCTTCACACACCCGTTACGCTCCCCGCATCCCAACAACCGGCTTCGAACCGATGACCCGTCCGCTTCTGCTGCTCGCCCTGCTGTCCCTGCCGCTGGCCGGCTTTGCATCCAGCTTCGCTGGCACCTCGGCCGGTTCGGCCACCGGTGCATCTTCCGGTTCCTCGGGCAGCAGCTCGGGTGATGACAAGGTGGTGCTGGCTGCACGCGATGATGCGGCCGCCTTCGTGGCCAGCGATGGCCAGATCCGTGGCGCGCGCCTGCAGGCCGCGCTGGTCCACCTGCGTGAGCAGAGTGCTGCCGCGCAGCAGCAGAGTGACCTGGAGCTGGCCCGCGCGCTGCTGGCGCGTTGATCCGGGTTGCATGGCATCCGCGATATCGCATTCTGTAGAGCCGAGCCATGCTCGGCTGAATGCCAGGCGCAGATGGGCGATTACAGCAGCCACGCATGGCGTGGCTCTACTGCTGAACGCTCACGTCGCGCACGCAGCTGATCGCCTGGAGCTCGATCCGTCCGGTCTTGATCCGACACAGCAGCTGCTGGCCGGCCAGACCCTGGCCGACGTGCAGTCACTGCTGCCCGATGGCCTGCTGCGCGCGTTGCCTGCACACGTGCAGGTGCGCTGGAGCGACGACCTGCCGGCGGAGGTGCACGGCCGTGCCTTCGCTGGCGGTATCACCCTGCGCCGCGACCTGCTTGCAGACGGCCTGCCGGGTGCGCGCCGGGCAAGGCGCAGCGCGCTGGTGCACGAACTGACCCATGTGGCAGATCGCAGCGGCGCGGCATGGTCGCGCAGCCCGCGTTGGCGCGATCTGGCCGGGTGGCAGCGCAAGCCCTGGCATCTGGGCCGCGGCGACAACGACTTCCGTGACCGCAGCCCGGATGGCTATGAGCTGAAGAGTCCGGCCGAGTACCTGGCGGTGAATGCCGAGCATTTCGTGCTCGATGCCGATTTCGCCTGCAGGCGCCCGGCGCTGGCGCAGTGGTTCCAGGCCCATTTCGGAACGCCGCCATCATTGCCGCGGCCGCAGTGCGCAGCCGCGCTGCCGCTGCTGCAGGCCGAAGCCGAGGAGGGTGCGGCGTCGCTGCTGCAGCTGGACCCTGCGCGCGTCTATGCGGTGGACTACCTGTTCGCCGAGGGCAGCGCACAGCCGATGAGCCGTTGGGGCCACAGCATGCTGCGGCTGGTGATCTGCCGTCCAGGGCGTGCGCCGGGTCCGGACTGTCGGTTGGATCTCGAGTATCACCGCGTACTGTCCTTCCGCGCCTTCGTCGGCGATGTGCAGATCTCCAACTGGCGCGGACTGACCGGCGGCTATCCCTCGCGGCTCTTCGTGCTGCCACTGCAGCAGGTGGTGGATGAGTACACCAAGGTAGAGCTGCGTGGGCTGCAATCGCTGCCGTTGCAGCTGCAACGCGACGAGATCGCCAGCCTGCTCGAGCGCACCGCGCAGGTGCACTGGAGTTACGACGGCCGCTATTACTTCGTCAGCAACAACTGCGCGGTGGAAACCGCCAAGCTGCTGCAGGCCGGCGTGCCACGCCTGGGCCAGGCCGGCCTGGCGCAACTGACCCCGCGCGGGCTGAAGCGTCGTCTGGCACGGCTGAAGGTGCTGGACGAGCAGGTGTTGGCCGATCGCGATCTGGCGCAGGCGCAGGGCTACTATTTCGCCTCGGCGCGTGACCATTACCAGCAGCTGTTCGGCGTGGCGGCCGCGCAGCTGGCCTTGCCCGCACGCGATGTACGCGGCTGGCTGAAGCTGCCGGCACAGCAGCGCGCGCCCTGGCTGTTGCAGGGCGATCTGCGCGCCAGCGCCAGCCTGCTGCTGTTGGAACAAGCCGCGCAACGGCGTGCCGAGCTGCGCGCCCGCGATCTGCTCAAGCGGCGCCTGTTGGCGGCAGCGGACAGCGACCAGACCCGCGCGCTGCGCGGATTGCTGGAACAGAGTGGGCAGTGGTTGCGCCCGGCAGCGTTGTTGGCCGACGGCGGCTACGGGCTGCCGCAGGCCGATGAGCAGGTGCCACTGGCGCAGGCGGTGGCGGCGATGAGTGCGCAGGCGGTGCCCGGCTGGCAGGCGCTGCGGGTGCAGCTTCGCCAGCAGCTGCCGGCGCAGCAGCGTGCCGAGATGGACGCCATCGATGCCAACCTGGCTGCACTGGGCGCACACCTGCGCAGGCAGGCGGCGATGCCGGCTACTGGCGAGGCAGCTCGATGACGAAGCGGCTGCCGCCGGCACGGCCCGGCGTGCAGTACGCCTGGCCGCCGTGCGCATCGGCGATCGCCTTCACCACCGCCAGGCCGAGGCCGCTGCCGCCGCTTTGACGCGAGCGCGATCCGTCGGCGCGCATGAACGGGGTGAAGATATCCGCGTGCAGCTCCGGGTCGATGCCGGGGCCCTCGTCTTCGATGGCGACCTGCACATGGCCCGGTGTGTCATGTACGGCGATGCGGACCCTGCCCGGGCTGGCGTAGCGCCGTGCATTCTCCAGCAGTGCCAACAGCGCCTGCCGCAGCCGGGTCGGGTCGCAGTGCGCGTTGTGTTCCTCGCGGCTGGTTTCCAGCTCCAGCACGAAGCCGGCGGTGCGGAACTGCGGGTCGACCAGGGTCATCACCGAATGCACTTCGGCCACCACATCGGTGCGTGCCCGGCGCACGTCCAGCCGTGCGTTGTCGGCCAGGCTGAGCACGCGCAGGTCCTCGATCAGCCGCGACAGGCCCTCGACCTGCGCCAGCAGGCTGCGGAACTGCGATTCATCGGGCTGGAACACGCCTTCGGCCAGCCCCTGCAGGCGGCCACGCAGGATGGTCACCGGCGTTCGCAGTTCATGGGCGATGGCGGCATGCCACATCGCGCGCTCGCTTTCCATCTGCTGCAGGCGGCGCGCCATCGCATTGAAGTCCTCGACCAGGGTGGCCACTTCGCCCGGTGAGTTCTCCTCGGCACTGGCGCGTGCGCCCAGATCGCCGTCGGCAAGCGCGCGCACGCTGTCCACCAGCGAGTTCAGCGGTGACAGGATGCGGTGGGCCAGGCGGAAGGACGCGGCGATGGCCAATGCCAGACCGGTCAGGATCACCCCCACCATCCAGGCCAGTTCAGGCCCGGTCGGCAGCCATCCTTCCGGCTCATCGGTGCTGCCGGGGAAGAATTCCACCAGCACTGCATACAGCAGCCACGACGACAGGATCATCATCACGATGACGCCGATCACCATCAGCGACATCGATACGATGATGTGCCGGCTGAGCCCGGAGCGACGCAGGCCGGCCATCAGCGGTCGGCCATCAGCCGGTAGCCGACGCCGCGCACGCTGGCCGGCACGTTCAGCATGCCGACTTCATCCAGCTTGCGGCGCAGCTTGCTGACGTGGCTGTCGACGGTACGCTCCAGCGCCTCGCTTTCGGGCAGGCATTCGTGCATCAGTTCGCTGCGGCTGAAGATGCGCGTGGGCGCCAGGGCCATGCAGTGCAGCAGCTTGAATTCGGTGAGCGTGAGCAGGACCTCGTGGCTGTAGCCGTCTCCTTCCACGTGCACGGCATGGGTGCCCCAGTCGATCAGCAGCGGGCCCACGCGCAGCGCGGTGGGCGCATCGACGCGTGCGGCGCGCAGGGTGCGGCGCAGTACGGCGCGTACGCGCGCGGCCACCTCGGCCGGGTTGAAGGGTTTGACGACGTAGTCGTCGGCACCCATGCGCAGGGCGGTCAGCTTGTCCAGATCCTGGTCCAGCGCGGTCAACATGATCACCGGCGTTTCGCCGCGCTGGCGCAGCTGGGTCAGTACGCTCCATCCGTCCAGGCGCGGCAGCTGCACGTCCAGAAGCACCAGGTCCGGGCGGGCGCTGCGGTGCAGGTCCAGTGCGGTGTGGCCATCGGCGGCGCGCAGCGTGCGCAGCCCTTCGCGTTCCAGATAGGCGGTGAGGATGTCGGCGATCTCGGCTTCATCCTCGACGATCAGGACGAGGGCGGCCAGGGCGGGGGAGGCGTGCATGCAGGGGCGGGGCGGTAAGGTGCTTGCCTCCATCGTATCTCCACACTTCCTCCATCGAAACCCCATCATCGGCCCGCACACTGCGCGCTTCAGAACCTATCCGCCGCCTGCGCGGCATTGTGCACAGCAATGAGAACCTTCAGGACGCCGGTCGCGTTGATCGCGGCGCTCACCCTGGCCATGACGGCCTGTTCCTCCCCCGAAGCCACCCCGGAAGCGGCACCGCGCGTCAGCGTGGTCACCGTCGCCCCGCAGGTGGTGCAGCGCGATGATGAGCTGCCCGGGCGCGTCGCTGCGGTGCGTACCGCACAGATCCGCGCGCAGGTGGGCGGCATCGTGCAGCGCCGCCTGTTCGAGCAGGGTGCCGAAGTGCGTGCCGGCCAGGCCTTGTTCCAGATCGACCCGGCCGCGTTCCGTGCCGATGTCGATTCGGCACTTGCCGCTCTGCAGCGCAGCGAGGCGGCACTGGGCCGCAGCCGTGTGCAGTCGCAGCGACTGCATGCATTGGCTGCGGCGCAGGCGGTCAGCCAGCAGCACCGCGACGATGCCAGCGCCGAGTTCGAGCAGGCCCGCGCCGCAGTGAATGAAGCGCGCGCGATCCTCGCCCGTCGCCAGCTTGATCTGCGTTATGCCACGGTCAGTGCGCCGATCGAGGGGCGTATCGACCAGGCGCTGGTGACCGAAGGTGCGCTGGTCGGCGTGGCCGACGCCGAACCGATGGCGGTGGTGCAGCAGATCGATCAGGTCTACGTCGATGTGCGCCAACCCGCCGCACAGCTGGAGTCGCTGCAGCGCAGTGCCGCCGGTGGCGGCGAGCTGCCCGTGACCATCATCGGGGCGGCCGGCAAGGCATTGCCCGAGCGTGGCCAGCTGTTGTTCTCGGGCATCAATGTCGATGCGCGCACCGGCGATGTGATCCTGCGGATCCTGGTCGACAATCCGCAGCGGCAGCTGCTGCCGGGCATGTATGTGCGTGCCAGGGTGCCGCGTGGTGCGCCGGCCAGCGCGCTGACGGTGCCGCAGCAGGCGGTGCTGCGCAGTGCCGGTGGCCAGGCCTACGCCTGGGTGGTGGGTGCCGACGGCAAAGCGGTGATCCGCACATTGGAGGTGGACGGCAGCGTCAACCGCCAGTGGCTGGTCCGGCATGGCTTGAAGGCGGGCGAGAAGGTGGTGGTCGAGGGCCAGGAGCGCCTGCAGGAAGGCGTGGTGGTCGATGCGCGTGACTGGCAGTTGCCGGTCGCCAGCGCCAGCACCGGCGAGGCACAGGCCGGCAGCAAGGGCTGAGCCCTTCCAGGGGCGGTACTTCCGGGGCCGGCCCCATCAGGCCCGCTCCTCCAAGGATTTCCAACATGGCACGTTTCTTCATCGATCGCCCGGTGTTCGCCTGGGTGCTGGCGATCTTCATCATTCTGGCCGGCGTGCTGGCGATACCGCGCCTGGCCGTGGAGCGCTATCCGTCGGTTGCGCCGCCCAGCGTCAGCATCTACGCCAGCTATCCAGGCGCCAGCCCGCAGACGCTCAATGACGCCGTGGTCGGGTTGATCGAACGTGAGCTGTCCAGCGTCAAGCACCTGCTGTATTTCGAATCGTCGGTAGATACCTCCGGCGAGGCCTCGATCACCGCCACCTTCAAGCCGGGTACCGACCCGGAGCTGGCGCAGGTGGATGTGCAGAACCGGATCAAGGCGATCGAGCCGCGATTGCCGCGCAGCGTGCGCCAGAACGGTCTGTTCGTGGAGGCCGCCGATTCCGGTTTCCTGATGCTGGTGGGTCTGCGTTCGCCCGACGCCAGCGTCAGCGAAGCGGCGCTCGGTGATTTCATGGCGCGCAACATCATCGAAGAGCTGCGTCGCGTCGACGGTGTCGGCCGCGTGCAGCTGTTCGGTGCCGAGCAGGCGATGCGGGTGTGGCTGGATCCGGCCCGGTTGACCGGCTACGGCCTGACCATCGGCGATGTGGCCACCGCCATCGAACAGCAGAACCTGGAGATTTCCCCGGGGCGCATCGGTGATTCGCCGGGCGTTCCCGGGCAGCGCATCACCGTTCCGCTGAGTGCCGACGGGCAGTTGTCCACGCCGGAGCAGTTTGCCGCCATCGTGCTGCGCGCCGGTGCCGATGGCTCGCAGGTGGTGCTGGGCGATGTTGCGCGTGTCGAACTGGGCGCACAGAGCTACGCCTGGGGTACGCGCGAGGACGGCCACCCGGCCACCGCCGCCGGCGTGCAGCTGCGCCCGGGCGCGAACGCGGTGCGTACGGCCGCCGCGGTGCGGGAGCGGATGGCGGAGCTGGCGCCGTTGCTGCCGCGCGGCGTGGAATCGAGCATCCCGTTCGACACCGCGCCGTTCGTGAAGATCTCCATCCAGAAAGTGGTGCAGACCCTGCTGGAGGCGATGCTGCTGGTGTTCGCGGTGATGTACCTGTTCCTGCAGAACTGGCGCTACACGCTGATTCCTGCCCTGGTTGCGCCGATCGCGCTGCTGGGAACGTTTGCGGTGATGCTGGCGCTGGGCTTCTCGATCAACGTGCTGACCATGTTCGGCATGGTGCTTGCGATCGGCATCATCGTCGACGATGCGATCGTGGTGGTGGAGGGTGTCGAGCGGATCATGGCCGAGGAGGGCCTGCCACCGCGCGAGGCGACGCTCAAGGCGATGCGCGAGCTGACCGGCGCGGTGATCGGCATCACCCTGGTGCTGACCGCGGTGTTCATCCCGATGGCGTTCTCCAGCGGTTCGGTGGGCGCGATCTACCGCCAGTTCACCGTGGCGATGGCGGTGTCGATCCTGTTCTCGGCGCTGCTGGCATTGAGCCTGACCCCGGCCTTGTGCGCGACGCTGCTGCGCCAGGCCGATCCTGGCCACCCGCGGCGCGCTGGGCTGCTGGGCGGGTTCAACCGGGCATTCGAGCGGATGACCGGCCGTTACCAGCGTGGCGTGGCCGGGGTGCTCAAGCGCAGTGGCCGGGTCATGGCGGTGTTCGTGGCGCTGGTGGCGGCCCTGTTGCTGGGACTGCACTGGTTGCCGGGCGCGTTCCTGCCCGAAGAGGACCAGGGCTACTTCATGACCTCGATCCAGCTGCCGGCCGAAGCCACCGCCGAGCGCACGCTGGCGGTGGTGGAAGCCTACGAGCGGCATGTCGGATCGCGGCCGGGCATCGCCTCCAACCAGTCGATTCTGGGCTACAGCTTCTCCGGTTCCGGCCCGAGTGCGGCGCTGGCCTACACCATGCTGAAAGACTGGGGTGAGCGCGCCGGCGCCACCGCCGCCGGTGAAGTGGAGGCGGCGCAGAAGGTGATGGCCGCGGTGGGCGAGGGCGAAGTGATGAGCGTGATGCCGCCGGCCATCGACAGCCTGGGGCGGTCCTCTGGTTTTTCGCTGGCATTGCAGGCGCGGACCGGGCAGAGCCAGGCCGAACTGCGCGCGGCGCTGCAGCAGCTGCTGAAGCTGGCCGAGGCCAGCCCGCTGTTGTCGGAGGTGCATGCCGATGGCTTGCCGGCCGGCACCAGTGTGCGGCTGGACATCGACCGGGCCAAGGCCGAGGCGATGGGGGTTGGCTTTGCCGACATCAGCAGCACGCTGTCAGCGGCGATGGGGTCGCAGTACGTCAACGATTTCCCCAACAAGGGGCGGCTGCAGCAGGTGATCCTGCAGGCCGATGCGCCGCACCGGATGGAACTGGACGACGTGCTCAAGCTCTATGTGCGCAACAGCGAGGGTGGCATGGTGGCCTTGTCCGAACTGGTGGTTCCGCACTGGACCGAAGCCCCCCTGCAGTTGCAGCGCTATCTCGGCTTCCCCGCGCTGAACCTGTCGGGCGCACCGGCGCCGGGCACCTCCACCGGCCAGGCCATGGCCGAGATGGAGCGGCTGGCCCGGCAGTTGCCCGATGGTTTCGCCCTGCAGTGGACCAGCCAGTCGCTGCAGGAGCGTGAATCGGGCGCGCAGGCGCCGTGGCTGCTGCTGTTGTCGATGCTGGTGGTGTTCCTGGTACTGGCGGCGTTGTATGAAAGCTGGTCGATTCCGGTGTCGGTGATGCTGGTGGTGCCGCTGGGCCTGCTCGGCGCGGTGGCGGCCGTGCTGCTGCGTGACATGCCGAACGATGTGTTCTTCAAGGTCGGCATGATCACCGTGATCGGCTTGTCGGCCAAGAACGCGATTCTCATCGTCGAGTTCGCACGCCAGCTGCAGCAGCAGGGCCGCGGCCTGGTCGAGGCGGCGTCGGAGGCGGCACGCCTGCGCCTGCGGCCGATCGTGATGACCTCGCTGGCATTCGCACTGGGCGTGGTGCCGTTGATGCTGGCACAGGGTGCGTCGAAGGAAACCCAGCAGGCGATTGGAACCGGCGTGTTCGGTGGCATGGTCAGCGCGACCGTGCTGGCGGTGTTCTTCGTGCCGGTCTTCTATGTAGTGGTGCAGGGCGCGCGGCAATCGATCGCGCGGCGCCTGCACAGGCGCCGGCCGATGCCGGAAGGATCCGTGGATGGAACGGAACATCGTTGATGATCTGCACGAACGCCAGCTGGCGGTGCTGGAGCAGCGCCTGTGCCAGGCGTTGCTGGAAGATGACCACGAAACACTGACCGCGCTGGTATCGCCGGCGTTGTTCATGATGGAGGGCAACGGCGGGCGCATGCTCGAGCTGCCATGGCTGGGCGATTGGCTGGCCGGCAATCTGCAGGTCAAGGGCCTGCAGGTGCAGGCGGTGGAAACGTTGTTGTGTGGGCGGCTGGCGTTGCTGTCCAGCAATGTGCGATGGGTGGTGCACTGGCGCGGCCGTGAGCATGCGATGGGGCTGCGCCTGCTGCGGGTGTGGACCTGCAGTTCCGGTGCCGGTGGCGCGCAGCTGCTGTCGATGGCGGTGCTGGCTGCATGAATGCGGCCAGCCCGGTTTCAGCCCCCGCTCAGCGCCAGATGGTAGGGTCGGGCTTTCCTGTAGTGTCGACAAGGAGTCGAGCCATGCGTGTAGTTCCCGGTCTGTTGGCCGCTTCCCTCGGCCTGGCGCTGGCCGCCTGCCAGCCGCCGTCGTCTCCTGCTGCAGCCGGCGATGCTGCCGCCCCGGCAACGCCACAGCCCAGCGCCGCGAGCGGCGGTGGCAGCCAAACCATTTACCAGTGTGGTGACCTGAGCGTGCGCGCGACCTTCAATGGCGAGGACGCGGCCACGGTGGTGATCGGCGATCGCACCTTGGCGATGACCTCCGAGCGTGCTGCGTCGGGTGCGAAGTACGCTGACGGCCAGGGCAACAGCTTCTGGACCAAGGGCAGCGATGATGGCCTGCTCAGCCTGAAGGGCGAGCCGGACCGCGAATGCCATGCAGTGGAGGCGACAGAAGGCGATGGCAGTGCCGGCGCTGCCGTCTTCCGTGCCACCGGCAATGAGCCAGGCTGGCTGGCGGTGGTCGACGGCGACACGCCGGGGCTGCAGGTCGAAGTCGATTATGGCGAGCGCCGCTTCGACGTGGCCGCGCCCACCGCAGGTGCAGACGGCTGGAGTGGCAAGGCGGCTGACGGCACCGACGTCAAGCTCAGCTTCCAGCGCACCACCTGCCAGGACGACATGAGTGGCGAAGCCTTCGAGGCCAAGGCGATGTTGACGGTGGGTACCCGCCAGTACCATGGCTGCGGAAATTTCGGCGCCAAGCAGCCGTAAGCCCTCTGTAGAGCCGAGCCCACGCTCGGCTGCTTTGCCTTTGCACAGCACAAAGCAGCCGAGCGTGGGCTCGGCTCTACATCATATTGCGGCTCATCCCTCGCAGGGCTTCAGGTCCAGCTCGAACACCAGATCGTAGCGGCCGTTGATCGCGATCAGTGCGTCACGGATCGCGCAGTCGTCGCGATGCCGCGCGACCAGATCGGTGAAGATCTTCTCGCGGCCCTCGCAGTACTCGGCATTGGCCACTTCCAGCTCACGGCGGCGCTCGTCGTCGTAGGGTTCTTCGCCGGCAAAGTGCTGGCAGGTGTTTTCACGCGCGAGGAAAGCCTGCACATCGCTGGGCATCTGGCAGTAGATGCGCACGTCGTCGACGTCATACACGTCGGCAGGAACCGGGCAGCCGGCGGCGGCGCGCGCCCTGTCCAACGCCTCGTCGCCCGAAGGCCGGTCGGCAGCGGGTTGCGGTTCGGATGTGGGTGCTGCGTTCGGCGCGACGCCGGCGGTGTTGTCCGCTGCCTGCGGCGAGCACGCCGCAAGCAGGGACAGGCAGCCGATCAGCGCCAGGCGCTTAGTCGGCACGGCCGGCGAATTCGCCGGTGGCGGTGTTCACCAGCACGCGCTCGCCGTTGACGATGTATTCCGGCACCATGATTTCGATGCCGGTGTTGAGCTTGGCCGGCTTCGGGCGCTTGGTGGCGGTGCCGCCCTTCAGTTCCGGCGGGGTCTCGATCACTTCCAGCACCACCGAGGCCGGCAGCTGGATCGCCACCGGCTGCTCGTCGATCACCTGCACGTAGATGCCGGTCAGGCCGTCGGTGATGTAGCCGGCGTCGTCGCCGATCACGTCCGCATCCAGGGTGTAGGGGGTGTAGTCCTCGTCATCGAGGAACACGAATGCGTCGCCATCCTTGTACGAATAGGTGGACTGGCGGCGCAGCAGTTCGACTTCGACCAGGTTGTCGTCGGCATCGAAGCTGGCATCGAGCTTGTTGCCGCCCGGCACGCTGTACATGATGAAGCGGAAGCGGACGTTGCCGCCGCGACCCTGCGGCGAGCTGCGCTCGATGTCGCGGATCTGGTAGACGCCGTTGTTGTACTCGACGACGTTGCCCTTCTTGATGTCGTTGGCTTTCATGGTGATCTAGGTGGTTGGGGGAGGGCGCCGTCCCGGCGCCCGGGGGAATCACTTCGGAGCGAGGCGGGTAGCGCCGTCCAGGCGGATGGTCTCGCCGTTGAGATAGGTGTTGCCGAGGATGAAGCCGACCAGGCTGGCGAAGTCTTCTGGCTTGCCCAGACGCGACGGGAACGGGATCGAGGCGGCCAGCGACTGCTGCACGGCCTCGGGCATGCCGTCGACCATCGGCGTCCAGAACACGCCCGGCGCGATCGTATTGACGCGGATGCCGAAGCGCGACAGTTCGCGTGCCATCGGCAGCGTCATCGACACCACGCCGCCCTTGCTGGCGGCATACGCAGCCTGGCCGATCTGGCCTTCGTAGGCGGCGATGCTGGCGGTGTTGATGATCACCCCGCGCTCGCCATCGGTGCCCGCCTCGTTGTGCTGCATGCGGTTGGCGGCGGCCTTGGCGACGTTGAAGCTGCCGACCAGATTGACCATCACCGTGCCCTGGAAACCGGCCAGCGGCATCGGGCCTTCCTTGCCCAGCACACGGCCGGCGCCGAGGATGCCGGCACAGTTCATCGCCACGTTCAGGCCACCGAGGAAATCGTGGGCCTGGTCGATGGCCGCAGCAACCGCCGCCTCATCGCTGACGTTGACGTTGAAATAGCGGGCCTTGTCGGCGCCCAGTGCGGCAACGGCGGCAGCGCCCTTGTCATCATTGAGGTCGAACAGGGCCACCTTGCCGCCCTGGGCGACGAGGTGCTGGGCCACGGCCAGGCCGAGGCCGGAGACGCCGCCAGTGATCACGGCACGTACGGAAGACAGCTGCATTGAACGGTCCTGCAGGTTCGAGAACCGCCGATTCTAACGGAAGCGGCGAACGTAGCCGTTGTGCACTGCGCCGCCCCGGCAGGAGCGGCGCAGTGGGGCGCTCAGCCGGCCGCCGCCAGCGCCTGGCCGGTGCGGCTGGCGGTGGCGCGGCCAAGCAGGCCGGCCAGCCAGCGGCCGGTCTCGGCCAGCGCCGGCAGGTCCACGCCGCTGTCCAGTCCCAGCCCCTGCAGCAGATAGACCACGTCTTCGCTGGCCACGTTGCCGCTGGCGCCCTTGGCATACGGGCAGCCACCGGCACCGGATACCGCGCTGTCGACCACGCGCACGCCTTCTTCCAGGCAGCTGGCGATGTTGGCGATGGCCTGGCCATAGGTGTCGTGGAAGTGCACGGCCAGCGCATCCATGGGAATCTCGGCGGCCACTGCCTGCAGCATCGCCCGCGCCTTGCGCGGGGTGCCGACGCCGATGGTGTCGCCCAGCGAGATTTCATAGCAGCCCATCTGGTGCAGGGCGCGCGCCACGCGCACCACGTCGGCCAGCGGCACGTCGCCCTGGTAGGGGCAGCCGAGCACGGTGGAGACGTAGCCGCGAACGCGCACGCCATCAGCGGCGGCGCGACGCAGGATCGGCTCGAAGCGGGCCAGCGACTCGTCGATGCCCGCATTGGTGTTGGTGCGGTTGAATGTTTCGGAGGCCGCGGTAAACACCGCCACTTCCTCCACGCCCACCGCACGGGCACGGTCGTAGCCCTGTTCGTTCGGCACCAGCACCGGGTAGTGGATGCCGGGGCGGCGCTGGATGCCGGCGTAGACCTCGGCGGCATCGGCCAGCTGCGGGACCCATTTCGGGCTGACGAAACTGGTCGCCTCGATGCTGCGCAGGCCGGTGGCCGACAGCCGGTTGATCAGTTCGATCTTGTCGGCGGTGGCCACCGACTGCTTTTCGTTCTGCAGGCCGTCACGCGGGCCGACCTCGACGATGCGCACGTAGTCGCTCATGCCGCCACCTCGTCGGCCGGGTGGTGGCAGACCGCCTCGATGTTGTTGCCGTCCGGGTCGAGCACGAAGGCGCCGTAATAGTCCGGGTGATACCACGGGCGCAGGCCCGGGGCGCCATTGTCGCGGCCGCCGGCGGCGAGCGCGGCGGCGTGGAATGCATCCACCTGGGCGCGGCTGGCGCAGGCGAAGGCCACGTGCACGCCCTGGCTGGCGCTGCCGCCATTGCCGAGCCAGAAGAACGGCTTGCCGTCGCTGCCGAAGCCGATGTGGTCGTGGGCGCCGGTCTGCTCGGCGGTCACTTCCATCACCACGCCGATCTGCAACGGCGCCAGCGCCTGCAGGAAAAAGGCCTTGCTGCGCGCCAGGTCGGCGCTGGTCAAACCAAGATGATCGAACATGTTCAGGCTTCCGTGACCCAATGGGGTGCGCGCTTGTCGAGGAAGGCGCCCAGGCCCTCCTGGCCCTCGGCGGACACCCGCAGGCGCGCGATCAGGGCGGCATTATCCCGATCCAGCGCGTCGCGGTCATGACTGTCGCGCACCTGCCGGACCAGCTGCTTGGCGGTGGACGAGGCGATCGGGCCGGCCTTGTCGAGCAGCGCCAGCTGGCGTTCCAGGGCTTCGTCCAGGCGTTCGGGTTCGACCAGCTGGTGGACCAGGCCGATGCGCAGCGCGGTATCGGCATCGAAGTGCTCGCCGGTGGCGAACCAGCGGCGGGCCTGGCGCGGGCCGATGGCCTCGATCACGTAGGGCGAGATCACCGCCGGCAGCAGGCCGAGGCGGCTTTCGGTCAGGCCGAAGCGGGCCGAGGTGCTGGCAATGGCGATGTCGCAGCAGGCGACCAGGCCGACGCCGCCACCGAAGGCGGCACCATGGACCCGGGCCAGGGTCGGCTTGGGCAGCTCGTCCAGGGTGCGCATCAGCCGGGCCAGGGCCAGCGAGTCCTCGCGGTTGTCGGCTTCGCTGGCGGCGGCCATGCCGCGCATCCACTGCATGTCGGCACCGGCCGAGAAGGAGGCGCCGTGGCCGGCCACCACCACCGCGCGCACCGCATCATCGCGGCCGGCGGCCTCCAGGGCGGCGGTCAGCCGGGCGATCAGGCCGGCGTCAAAGGCATTGTGCAGCTCCGGCCGGTTCAGCCAGAGGGTGAGGACGGCGCCGCTGCGCTCGATCTGCAAAGCATCGTTCATGGGATTCCAGGGTCACTCCATACCTGTATGGATCATAGCGGGCCATTGGTCATGGGCCATGACGCGACGCGGGAATGTTAGAATCGAGAACCATTTACATCCAGCAGAGATTACGCTAGATGACGCTGTCCGAACTGCCGCTGCACACCTCGGCCGTGGTCGAGTCCGTGCAGGACCTGCATGCCAACGATGCCATTGCCCGTCGCCTGCGCGAGCTGGGTTTCGTCAAGGGCGAGGAAGTGCGCCTGGTGGCCAAGGGTCCGGTAGGAGGGGAGCCGCTGCTGGTGCAGGTCGGCTTCACCCGGTTCGCGCTGCGGATCAGTGAAGCCAAGCGCGTCGTGATCGACGCCGCCAGCCAGGAACGACGTGCATGACCGCCACTGCCTCCACCGCCCCCCTGCGCGTCGCGCTGGTCGGTAACCCGAACAGTGGCAAGACCGCGCTGTTCAACCAGCTGACCGGCAGCCGGCAGAAGGTCGCCAACTACACCGGCGTCACCGTCGAGCGCAAGGAAGGCCGCCTGCGTGCGCCGTCCGGCCGCGAATTCGCCGTGCTCGACCTGCCCGGCGCCTACAGCCTGCAGCCGGCCAGCCTGGACGAGGCGATCACCCGCGACCTGTGCCGCGGTTTCTACCCGGGCGAAGCGGCGCCGGACGTGCTGCTGTGCGTGATCGATGCCACCAACCTGCGTCTGCACCTGCGCTTCGCGCTGGAGCTGCGTGAGCTGGGCAAGCCGATGGTGGTGGCGCTGAACATGGTCGACGCGGCGCAGCGCCGTGGCATCCAGGTGGACGTGGCCGCGCTGGAGCGCGAGCTGGGCGTGCCGGTGGTGGAGACCGTGGCGGTGCGCAAGCAGGGCGCCAAGGCCCTGGTCGAGCGCCTCGATGCGATGGTGCCGCACTTGGACGCGCCGGTACCGGGCCCGGAAGGCGGCATCGACTACCACGCCAAGGTACGCCAGATCCTGTCGGTGGCCGTGCGCATGCCGGCGCGTACCGCGAAGATCGATGACGCGCTGGACCGCTGGCTGCTGCACCCGGTGTTCGGCCTGATCAGCCTGGCGGTAGTGATGTTCCTGATCTTCCAGGCGGTGTACGCCTGGGCCACGCCGCTGATGGACGGCATCGAGGCCGGCTTTGCCTGGCTCGGCCAGTTCGTCGGCAGCGTGCTGCCGGAAGGGCCGCTGGCCAGCCTGCTGACCGACGGCATCATCGCCGGTGTCGGTGGCGTGGTGGTGTTCCTGCCGCAGATCCTGATCCTGTTCTTCTTCATCCTGGTGCTGGAGGAATCCGGTTACCTGCCGCGCGCGGCATTCCTGCTGGACCGCATGATGGCGGCCGCCGGTCTGTCCGGGCGCTCGTTCATCCCGCTGCTGTCCAGCTTCGCCTGCGCGGTGCCGGGCATCATGTCCACCCGCAGCATCCAGGACCCGCGTGACCGTCTGGCCACGATCCTGGTGGCGCCGCTGATGACCTGCTCGGCGCGCCTGCCGGTGTACGCGCTGCTGATCGGTGCGTTCATTCCGCAGAAGACGGTGTGGGGCGTGTTCAACCAGCAGGGCCTGGTGCTGTTCGGTCTGTACGCCGCCGGCATCCTCAGCGCGCTGGCAATGTCGTGGATCATGAAGAAGTGGCGCCGCGACAAGAGCGAGCACCCGCTGATGCTGGAGCTGCCGTCGTACCGCCTGCCGCACGTGCGCGACCTGGCGGTGGGGCTGTATGAGCGCGGCATGATCTTCCTCAAGCGCGTCGGCGGCATCATCCTGGCGCTGACCATCCTGCTGTGGGTGCTGCTGTCGTTCCCGGCGGCCCCGGCCGGCGCCACCATGCCCGCGATCGATTACAGCTACGCCGGCCAGATCGGCCATGCGATGGCGGTGTTCTTCGCGCCACTGGGCTTCAACTGGCAGATCTGCATCGCGCTGATCCCGGGCCTGGCCGCGCGCGAAGTGGCGGTGGCCTCGCTGGCCACGGTGTACGCGCTGTCGGCGGCCGATGACGATGCCGCCAGCCAGGCACTGACCCCGCTGATCAGCGATGGCTGGTCGCTGGCCACCGCGCTGTCGCTGCTGGTCTGGTACATCTACGCGCCGATGTGCATCTCGACGCTGGCCACCATCAAGCGCGAGACCAATTCGTGGAAGCAGATGGGTTTTGCCGCGTTCTACCTGTTCGCGGCGGCCTATGTGGCAGCGCTGATCACCTATCAGGTGACCGTGGCGCTGGGAGGCGGCTGATGGACGCGGGGCTGCTGCTGCAGTACCTGATCATCGCGGTGGCCGTGCTGGTCAGTGCTTGGGTGGTGCTGAAGAAGCAGTTCCCGGGCACCGTGCGCAAGCTGCGCGGTGCACTGGCGCTGGCGCTGCTGAAGCCGGGCCGCGCGGCCTGGCTGCAGGCGCTGGGGCGCAAAGTCGCACCGCCGGCCAGCGGCGGTGGTGGCGCCTGCGGCGGCTGCGACAGCTGCGGCCCAACCAAGAAGTAGCGTCGAGCTTGCTCGACTGCTTCTGGATGCTTCATCCACGCATGGCGTGGATCTACCGAACGCCCTGATCCACGCATGGCCTGTGCCCGGTAGGTGCGAACCTTGGTTCGCACGCATTTGAGGTTCATCCACGCATGGCGTGGATCCGCCGAGGGCCGGTCGGGTTCAGACCTCCCTGCGGATGATCGCCCGGAAGCTCCCGTCCTGATTCAACCGCCGCACCGCTTCGCGGTTGCCGTGGGTTGCCGCGAACCCGGCCACGTCGGCCAGGGCATCGAGCAGCAGGCATTTCATCGCGTCACGATTGCCCGCCTCGAGCAGGTCATCAAGATCCTGCTGGGTGAAGCGCCGGCGCAGCCCCGGCGTCTCTTCGATCCGCCAATCGACATGGGGCGTGGGAATGCTGGTGCGGTACCTGAAGGCGTTTTCCAGATCGCAAGGCTCAAGCGGGTGCTCAAGCAGCTCTGCAAAGTACAGGCCGGCATTGACGTAGAAGCCTCGGCTCTCGCTGGCACGCTGGTGATTGATCACCAGTGAGGCGCCTTCCAGCAGCCGGTAGCGGGTGGTGGACGTTCCGGCAAAGCCTGTCTTCTTCGCGCATTTGCTGAAAACAGTCGCGGATTTCATGGGCTGTGCCTGGGCCGGGAGAGGGGCTCCCAGCCTTGAGGTGCAGTGATTCCAGGTCAATTGGCAAAAGCGACACCTGAGCCGTGGCCGGCCTCCCATCCACGCATGGCGTGGATCTACCGGGCCTGTGCACCGAGCTCCGCCGCCAGTGCCAGCCACGTGGCGCGTTGTGCGGGCGTGCTGCTGCGTACCGCGCCAAGCCGGCTGATCTTCACCGGCCGGATGCCGCAGAACGCCAGGATAGTGGCGCGGAGCTGGGTGATGCCCGGGTCGCGGTAGATCCAGCGGTAGTACCACGGCGGCGTGTCCAGCGTGGTGATCACCCGCGCGCTGCGCCCGGCCAGCAGCCGGTCCCACCACACCGAGTCGCGCCGGTAGCGGAAGGCGAAGCCCGGCAGCAGCACGCGATCAAAGAAGCCTTTCAGCAGGGCCGGCATCGCGCCCCACCAGGTGGGATAGACCAGTACCAGATGATCGTAGGCCAGGATCGCATCGGCAGCGTCCTGCAGGTCGGCTTCAAGTGGCTGGATCTGGCGGTAGCCGTGACGCAGCACCGGGTCGAACTGAAGCTCGCCGAGTGCGATCAGGCGCACCCGGTGCCCCGCGTTCTCGGCGGCGGTGGCGTAGCGCTGGGCGAGGGCGCCGCACAGGCTGTCACGGTCGGGGTGGCCAAGCAGGATCAGGATGGAGCGGGACACGGCAACCTCGGCAATGGAAAGTGCGCGAGGGTGCGGTCTGCCCCTGGGGCAGAGTCAAACGCCGGAGGTGCAGCCGCTGGCGGCCACAACGCAGTCGCCGCTGCCGGAGTGCAGCCACTGTCGTAGTTCATCGCTGACCTGCTGCAGGGCCAGGTCAACCTGCTCCAGTCGCGCCCGCTCGCCGGCAATGCGCTTGCGCTGTTGATCCAGCAAGGCCAGCACGGCCGGCCAGTCGAGCCGGCCGTCGGATGCTTGCAGGCGCGAGATCGCGGCCAGCGTGATGCCCAGCGCCAACGCCTGGCGGATCAGCTGCACCCAGGCCACGTCCTGTTCGCTGTAGTCGCGGTAGCGGTTCACGCGTGGCACCGGCGGCAGCAATCCGCGTGCCTCGTACAGGCGGATGGCTTTGGCACTGGCGCCGGTCAGCCGGCTGACCTCGGAAATGCGCACCGGCTCAGTCCCTTACCAGGCCGCCATCCACCACCAGGTTCTGGCCGGTCACCGCGCGTGACCACGGGCTGGCGAAGAACAGCGCGGCATCGGCGAACTCGGCCGGGGTGGTGACGCTGCGCAGCGGCGTGTTGGCGGCGATGTAGTCGAATACCGCTTCCGGCGTGGCGGCGCTGGCATCGGTGGTGCGCAGCAGGCCACCGGACAGCATGTTCACGGTGATCCCGTGCGGGCCGAGATCGCCGGCCAGGGTGCGGGTCAGCGACAGCAGCGCGGCCTTCGCCGCGGTGTAGTCGTGGTAGGGCACCACCGGGTTCTGGAACAGGTTGGTGCCGATGTTGATGACGCGGCCGAAGCGCCGGGCCTGCATGCCGGGCAGGGCGGCCTGCACCGTGTTCAATGCACCGCGCACGCTGCCTTCGAACTGTGCCTGGAAGGCCGGCCAGCCGATGTCGGCAGCGCCGTCGCGGGCGTCACCATTGAACGAGAACGTGGCCAGTGCGTTGTTGACCACGGTGGTCACGCCCTGGCCGAAGTGGGCCAGCGCGTGCTGCAGCATCGAGTCCACCTGGGCGCGGTCGGTGATGTCAGCCTGCAGGGCGATGGCCTGCCCTCCCAGCTCGCTGGCCAGTGCGCGCGCGGCCGCCTCGCTGTGGCGGTAATTGATGATCACCCGGGCGCCCTGCGCGGCGAAGGCGCGGGCGATGTGCTGGCCGAGGCCACGGCCGGCACCGGTGACCAGCACCAGCTGTTCGCTGATCTGCATGAGGGAGCTGCCATCCATTGCATGAAAGGGCATGCAGCGTAGCAGCGATGGCGCTTGCCGGAGCGGGCGTGCTGCCGCTAGCCTGCAGGCATGAACCAGACTCCCCTGCGATTGCTCATTCACGGCGCTTCCGGGCGCATGGGCCAGGCCCTGCTGCGGCTGGCCGCCGAACATCCCGACAGCCTGCAGATCGTCGCGGCGGTGACCGGCCGGGCGCCGGCCCAGCGCGTGGTCGATGGCGTGCCGTTCTTCGCCGCCAGCGAGCTGCCCGGTGCGCCGGCGTTCGACGTGGCGATCGACTTCAGCCTGCCCGAAGGCTTCGACCCGATGCTGGCGCTGTGCGTGGAGCGCGGCGCCGGCCTGGTTTCCGGCACCACCGGCATTTCCACGGCACAGCGGCAGGCGCTGGACGCGGCGGCGACGCAGATCGCACTGGTCTGGGCCTCGAACTTCAGCCTGGGCGTGGCGGTGCTGGACGAGCTGGTCGAGCGCGCGGCGCAGGCGCTGGCCGGCTGGGACTGCGACATCGTCGAATCGCACCACACCCAGAAGAAGGACGCACCGTCGGGCACTGCGCTGACCCTGGGTGCGGCCGCGCAGCGGGGCGGGGCGCAGCCGCACTACGCCAGTCTGCGTGCCGGCGACATCGTGGGTGAACATCTGGTCCAGTTCACCGGGCCGGGCGAGCGCATCGAGCTGGTGCACCGGGCGACCAACCGCGACATCTTCGCCCGCGGCGCGCTGTTCGCTGCCCGCCAGCTGCACGGGCGGGCCGCGGGCAGCTACCGGGTGCGCGACCTGCTGCAATAGAGCGGGTAGAGCCGGCCGCTGGCCGGCTGCTACGGGATGCCTGACAGCACGGAGATTGCCGGCCAGCGGCCGGCACTACCAAGCAGGGGGCCCCGCATACGCTGCCGGATTGAAATGAATGCGCAATCGCCTGTTCATGAAGCGCGATAACCGCTGGCGCGAGCGCCCCGGCAGCGCTACAATTCGCACTCGCCGAATCACCAAAGCCGGACCGGTCCTGTACCGTACGTCCGCGCTTTTTTGCAACCCGATTCCCGAGAAGCACAGGCGTGACTTCGGCACCCCCTCGGTAGCCAAAGTGAGATTTCCGTGACCCAAGCCGCAATCCTCGTCCTCGAAGACGGCACCGTATTCGAGGGCGAATCCGTAGGCGCGCCCGGCCTGTCCGTCGGTGAGGTGGTGTTCAACACCGCCATGACCGGTTACCAGGAAGTGCTGACCGACCCGTCCTACGCCCGGCAGATGGTCACGCTGACCTATCCGCATATCGGCAACACCGGCATGACCGACCAGGACAATGAAGCGTCCAAGGTGTGGTCGGCCGGCCTGATCGTGCGCGACGTGCCGCGCCGTCCCAGCAACTGGCGCAGCCAGGTGTCGCTGCAGGACTGGCTGATCCAGCGCGGCGTGGTCGCCATCGCCGGCATCGACACCCGCAAGCTGACCCGCATCCTGCGCGAGAAGGGCGCGCAGAACGGTGCGCTGATGGCCGGCGACATCGATGTGGAAAAGGCGCTGGAAGCGGCCCGCACGTTCCCGGGCCTGAAGGGCATGGATCTGGCCAAGGTCGTCACTACCGAGAAGACCTACACCTGGACCGAGGGCCAGCTGGACCTGGACGCCAATGCCTTCGTCAGCGTGCCGGCCCGGTTCAAGGTCGTGGCCTATGACTTCGGCGTGAAGACCAACATCCTGCGCATGCTGGCCGAGCGCGGCTGCGAAGTGACCGTGGTGCCGGCCCAGACCCCGGCCGCCGAAGTGCTGGCGCTGAAGCCGGACGGCGTGTTCCTGTCCAACGGCCCGGGTGACCCGGAACCGTGCGACTACGCCATCGAAGCGATCAAGACCTTCATCGACGTGAAGATCCCGACCTTCGGCATCTGCCTGGGCCACCAGCTGCTGGGCCTGGCCTCGGGCGCCAAGACCATGAAGATGGGCCACGGCCACCACGGCGCCAACCACCCGGTGCAGGACCTGGACAACGGCCGGGTGATGATCACCTCGCAGAACCACGGTTTCGCGATCGATGAAGCGACCCTGCCGGCCACCCTGCGCGTGACCCACCGCTCGCTGTTCGACGGTACCAACCAGGGCGTGGCCCGCACCGACGTGCCGGCGTTCTCGTTCCAGGGCCATCCGGAAGCCTCGCCGGGCCCGACCGACGTGGGCCCGCTGTTCGACCGCTTCGTGGCGCTGATGGAACAGAGCAAGGCGTGATCAGTACGCCGCCGGCCCGCCGGTGGCGTCGCGATGGACCGTAAGCCCCCGCATCGCTGCTGCCCCTGGCGCGGCGCAGCGGATCAAGATTCCTGATCGACAGCGTGCGATCACCCCCCTTGTCACGCTGTACTGACTTAGAGAAGAAAATGCCCAAGCGCACTGACCTCAAGACCATCCTCATCATCGGTGCTGGCCCGATCGTCATCGGCCAGGCCTGCGAGTTCGACTACTCCGGCGCCCAGGCCTGCAAGGCCCTGCGCGACGAGGGTTACCGCGTGGTGCTGGTCAACAGCAACCCGGCCACGATCATGACCGACCCGGAGATGGCCGACGCCGTCTACATCGAGCCGATCAACTGGCAGACGGTCGAGAAGATCATCGCCAAGGAAAAGCCCGATGCGCTGCTGCCGACCATGGGTGGTCAGACCGCGCTGAACTGCGCGCTGGACCTGGCCGACCACGGCGTGCTGGAGAAGTACAACGTCGAGCTGATCGGTGCCAAGCGCGAAGCGATCCGCATGGCCGAAGACCGCGAGCTGTTCCGCGTGGCCATGGGTGAGATCGGCCTGGAATGCCCGACCGCCGCCGTCGCCCACACCCTGGACGAAGCGCTGGAGATCCAGACCCGCGTCGGCTACCCGACCATCATCCGCCCCAGCTTCACCCTGGGCGGCAGCGGCGGCGGCATCGCCTACAACCGCGAAGAGCTGGTCGAGATCGTCAGCCGCGGCCTGGAACTGTCGCCGACCACCGAAGTGCTGGTGGAAGAGTCGGTGCTGGGTTGGAAGGAATTCGAGATGGAAGTGGTCCGCGATACTGCGGACAACTGCATCATCGTCTGCTCGATCGAGAACCTGGACCCGATGGGCGTGCACACCGGTGACTCGATCACCGTGGCCCCGGCACAGACCCTGACCGACAAGGAATACCAGCGCCTGCGCGATGCCTCCATCGCCGTGCTGCGCAAGATCGGCGTGGATACCGGTGGCTCGAACGTGCAGTTCGGCATCAACCCGAAGACCGGCCGCGTGGTCGTCATCGAAATGAACCCGCGCGTGTCGCGTTCCTCGGCGCTGGCCTCCAAGGCCACCGGCTTCCCGATCGCCAAGGTCGCTGCGAAGCTGGCCGTGGGCTATACCTTGGACGAACTGAAGAACGAGATCACCGGTGGCCTGACCCCGGCCTCGTTCGAGCCGTCCATCGATTACGTGGTCACCAAGATTCCGCGCTTCGCCTTCGAGAAGTTCCCGGCGGCAGACGCGCGCCTGACCACCCAGATGAAGTCGGTGGGCGAGGTGATGGCGATGGGCCGTACCTTCCAGGAATCGGTGCAGAAGGCGCTGCGTGGCCTGGAAACCGGCAAGGTCGGCTTCGATCCGACCGGCCTGGACCTGGGCAACGAAGAAGACCTGCAGACCCTGCGTCGCGAACTGAAGGCGCCGGGCCCGGAGCGTCTGTTCTTCGTCGCCGATGCCTTCCGCGCCGGCATGAGCGTGGAAGAGATCTATGCGCTGTCGTTCATCGATCATTGGTTCCTGGACCAGATCGAGGAAATCATCGCTGCTGAAGCTGACGTCGCTGCCGGTGGCATCGATGCGCTGGACGCTGCGCGCCTGCGCAAGCTCAAGCGCGCCGGTTTCTCCGATGCGCGCCTGGCCCAGCTGACCGGCACCAACGAAGCGGCCATCCGCGCGCTGCGTCGTGCGCACAAGGTGCGCCCGGTCTACAAGCGCGTGGACTCCTGCGCCGGTGAGTTCTCCACCGGCACCGCCTACCTGTACTCGACCTACGAGGACGAGTGCGAGGCCGCGCCGACCAACCGTGACAAGATCATGATCCTGGGTGGCGGCCCGAACCGCATCGGCCAGGGCATCGAGTTCGACTACTGCTGCGTGCACGCGGCACTGGCGCTGCGCGAGGATGGTTATGAAACCATCATGGTCAACTGCAACCCGGAAACCGTGTCGACCGACTACGACACCTCCGACCGCCTGTACTTCGAACCGCTGACCCTGGAAGACGTGCTGGAAATCGTCGAACTGGAACAGCCCAAGGGCGTGATCGTGCAGTACGGCGGCCAGACCCCGCTGAAGCTGGCGCGCGCGCTGGAAGCCAACGGCGTGCCGGTGATCGGCACCAGCCCCGATTCGATCGACCTGGCCGAAGACCGCGAGCGCTTCCAGCAGCTGGTCGACAAGCTCGGCCTGAAGCAGCCGCCGAACCGCATCGCCCGCAACGACCAGGAAGCCCTGCTGCTGGCCCGCGAGATCGGCTACCCGCTGGTGGTCCGTCCGAGCTACGTGCTGGGTGGCCGCGCGATGGAAATCGTCTACGGTGAATCCGACCTGGCCCGCTACGTCCGCGACGCGGTGAAGGTGTCCAACGATTCGCCGGTGCTGCTGGACCGCTTCCTCGACAACGCCGTCGAGTGCGACGTCGACATCATCGCCGACAAGGATGGCAACGTGCTGATCGGTGGCGTGATGGAGCACATCGAAGAAGCCGGCGTGCACTCCGGTGACTCCTCGTGCTCGCTGCCGCCGTACTCGCTGTCGGCTGAAACCCAGGCCGAACTGCGTCGCCAGGTGGTGGAGCTGGCCAAGGCCCTGAACGTGGTCGGCCTGATGAACACCCAGTTCGCGATCCAGACCAGCGATGAAGGTGCCGACACCATCTACCTGCTGGAAGTGAACCCGCGTGCCTCGCGCACCGTGCCGTTCGTGTCCAAGGCCACCGGCATGGCGCTGGCCAAGATCGCTGCCCGCTGCATGGCCGGCAAGACCCTGGCCGAGCAGGGCGCGACCAAGGAAATCGTGCCGGACTACTACTCGGTGAAGGAAGCGATCTTCCCGTTCGCCAAGTTCCAGGGCGTCGATCCGATCCTCGGGCCGGAAATGCGCTCCACCGGTGAAGTGATGGGCGTGGGCCGTACCTTCAACGCCGCCTTCGCGCGTGCGCAGGAGGCCGGTGGCATCAAGACCCCGCCGATCGGCAAGGCCTTCGTGTCGGTGCGCGATCCGGACAAGAAGCGCGTGCTGCCGGTGGCCAAGGCCCTGCTGGCGCGTGGCTACAGCCTGGTCGCCACCCGTGGCACCGCCGCGTGGCTGCAGCAGCACGGCATGGACTGCGAGATCATCAACAAGGTGGTCGAAGGCCGTCCGCACATCGTCGACTCGATCAAGAACGGCGAGATCGTCTACATCGTCAACACGACCGAAGGTCGCTCGGCGATCAACGACTCGTTCTCGATCCGTCGCGAGGCGCTGCAGCACCGCGTCACCTACTCGACCACCATTGCCGGCGCCAAGGCGCTGGTGGATTCACTGGAATTCCGCGGCACCGGCCCCGTCTGGTCGCTGCAGGAGCTGCACAAGGAGTTGAATGCATGAGAGCCCCCATCACGATGAAGGGCGCGCAGAGGCTGCGCGATGAACTGGATCACCTGAAGTCGGTCAAGCGTCCGAAGGTCATTGCGGCCATCGCCGAGGCGCGCGAGCACGGTGACCTGAAGGAGAACGCCGAGTACCACGCCGCGCGCGAGGAACAGGGCTTCATCGAAGGCCGCATCAAGCAGCTGGAAGGCGAGCTGTCGCACGCCGAGATCATCGACGTGAGCAAGCTCAACGCCGGTTCGAAGGTGGTGTTCGGCGCCAGCGTGACCCTGGCCGACGTGGAAACCGACGAAGAGAAGAAGTACCAGATCGTCGGTGACCTGGAAGCGGACATCAAGCTGGGCCTGATCGCGATTTCCTCGCCGGTGGCGCGCGCGATGATCGGCAAGCTGGAAGGCGACTCGATCGTGATCGACGCCCCGGCCGGCCAGCGCGAGTACGAAATCGTCAGCGTCAGCTACGTGGACTGACGCGTGGCAACGGCGACCCTGCTGTTGCCGGCACGCAGCCGCTTTGCCGCGGCTGCGCTGCCGGACGATGTGGCACGCGCGCTCGGCCGTGCCACCACGCTGCAGGTCGCGCCGGGCGAACGCGCGCAGCTGACGCGCCATTTCACGGTCGCCGCGCCGCATTGGCCGGTGGCCGCATTGACCCGCCAGCGCGACGTCGGCGACGCCGCCGGCGCCAGCTGGCTGCGCGCCGATCCGGCCTGCATGGTGCCGGACATGCATGGCGCACGGATGATGGCCTACGGCGAAACGCTGCGGCCATCGTTGGCCGACAGCCTGGCCCTGCTGCCGGTACTGCAGCCGCTGTTCGCCGACGCCGGTTTTGTGCTGGATGCGCCCGATCCCTCGCGGTGGTACCTGCGGCTGCCGATCGATCTGGCGTTGCCGGACTTCGACAGCCCGGACGAAGTGCTGGGCGATGACCTGTTCTCGCACCTGCCCGAAGGCGAGGGCGGTCGCCGCTGGCGCGCGCTGATGACCGAAGCGCAGGTGCTGCTGCACAACCATTCCTGGAACCAGCAACGTGCCGCGCAGGGCCAGCAGCCGATCAATTCGCTGTGGTTCTGGGGCGGTGGCGTGATGCCGGTGTCGGTCAGCACCGCGCACGCGCAGGTGCGCAGCCGCGACGCCCTGCTGCAGGGCCTGGCCCAGGCGGCAGGCGTTGCCGTCGATGGCGAGCAGGCGGTGGATGCACTGGTCGACCTGCGCCAGCTGCGTTCATTGCAGCAGCTGGGCAATGATGCGATCCGCCCGTTGCTGGCCGCGCTCAAGCGTGGCGAGCTGCAGCGGCTGGTGCTCGATTTCGAGGATGGCCTGCAGTTCCAGCTCGACCGTGGCCAGCGCTGGCAGTTCTGGAAGAAGCCGCGTCAGCTTCACGATTGAGCGTGGCCTCGGCCGAGCGGGGTCGGATCCGTTTTCCATCGGAAAACGGCTCTGACCCCGATGTTTGATGGGGTTGCCGGCCAGCGGCCGGCACTACCACAGGTGCCGGGCGCAATCCCGCCAGCCTCTCCCACGCGCGGTATCATCCTTCTGTCTTTCGTAACCGGCGATGCCGATGTCCCTTGCCGCCGATGCTGTGCAGCCCGCCTCCGATACGCCGATGATCCGCCGCCGCGATGCGGTCGTGCCCGGTGCGTGGCCCGACGGCACGCTGCCACTGCTTGCACGCCTGTACGCCGCGCGCGGCGCGCACACTCCGGAACTGGCGCTGCCCAAGCTGGGCAATCTGCATGCGCCGGAACTGCTGACCGGCATCGATGATGCAGTGGGCCTGCTGGTCGAGGCCATCGCCAACGACAAGCGCATCCTGGTGGTCGGTGATTTCGACTGCGATGGCGCCACTGCCTGTGCGGTGGGCGTGCGTGGCCTGCGCATGCTCGGCGCGCAGCATGTCTTCCACGCGGTGCCGAACCGCATGGTGCATGGCTACGGCCTGTCGCCTTCGCTGGTGGAGGAACTGGCCGCGCTGCAGCCGGACCTGCTGGTCACCGTCGACCACGGCATCGCCTGCCATGCCGGCGTAACCGCAGCCAAGGCGCGCGGCTGGCAGGTGCTGGTCACCGACCACCATCTGCCGGGGCCGCAGCTGCCGCCGGCCGACGTCATCGTCGATCCCAACCTGGACGGCGACGCCTTCCCCAGCAAATCGCTGGCCGGTGTCGGCGTGATCTTCTACGTGTTGATGGCGCTGCGCCGGCAGATGCGCGAGGCCGGTGTCTTCGCCGATGGCAAGGGCCCGGACCTGACCACGCTGCTGGACCTGGTAGCGGTCGGCACCGTGGCCGACCTGGTGGCGCTGGACCCGAACAACCGTGCGCTGGTCAGTGCGGGCCTGCGCCGGCTGCGGGCGGGGCAGGGCTGTGTCGGCCTGCGTGCTTTGATCGAAGCCAGCGGCCGCGATGCCGCGCGACTGACCGCCACCGACATCGGCTTCGCGCTGGGGCCACGCCTGAATGCCGCCGGCCGGCTGGAAGACATGGCGCTGGGCATCGCGCTATTGCTGACCGAGGACCCGCGCCAAGCGCGCGAGATCGCGCAGACGCTGGAGCAGATCAATGCGGAACGCCGCGCGGTGCAGCAGTCGATGACCGACGATGCCGAGCAGGCGCTGACCCGCGTGGTGCTGGAGATGGCCGGGCAACGACCGGTGGCGGCCTGCCTGTTCGATGCCGAGTGGCATCCGGGCGTGGTCGGACTGGTCGCGTCGAAAATGAAGGATCGCCTGCATCGGCCCGTCATCGCCTTCGCCCCGGCCGAACCCGGTGCCGACACCCTGCGGGGCTCGGCGCGTTCGATTCCGGGCCTGCATATCCGTGACGCGCTGGCATTGGTCGATGCACGCCATCCGGGCCTGATCGAGCGCTTCGGCGGTCACGCCATGGCAGCCGGCCTCAGCCTGCGCCTGGATCACCTTGAAGACTTCAAGGCCGCCTTCGTCGCCGTCGTGCTGGAAATGCTCGATCCGGCCGCGCTGCAGCAGCAGGTGCTCAGCGACGGCGAACTGGCGGCGGACGAACTGGACCATCGCCACGCTGATGCGCTGCGTCTGGCCGGCCCTTGGGGGCAGGGCTTCCCGGAGCCGCTGTTCGACGGCCACTTCGAAGTGGCCAACTGGCGCGTGCTGAAGGAACGCCACCTCAAGCTGGAACTGCGCCTGCCGGGTGTGCCCGGCACGATCAACGCGATCCATTTCGGCGGCTGGCATGGCAATGCGCCGAGCCGTCATGTGCACCTGGCCTACCGGCTGGCCTGCGACGACTATCGCGGTGGCAGCGCCATCCAGCTGATCGTCGAGCATTGCCTGCCGGCGTGAGCGGCTGCGTTGCCTCGCGCATCGGCATGCGCGAGGCCGTTGTCAGGCTCAGTGCTGGATCCTGCTGACGACCGTGGGCATTTCCCATGCGCCGCCGGCGGTCACCATCCGGCACAAGCCAGAGGTGGCTTCGCTGGTCGCCACGAAGCGCTTGCCATCCCAGCCCCAGTCGGCGGTCCAGCCGCAATCGCCGAGGCCGCGGCCCTTCTGCCAGGCGCTGATGGTGGAGCCGTCGTTGTCGGTCCCGGAGGTGGTCACCAGCACCGGCTGGAACGGTGCCTTGTCGTTGGCCACCCAGAAGCCGTAGCCCTCGTTGTACGCAGCGCGCCAGCACAGTGTCGACACCAGCACCTTGTCCTTCGACAGGCGGGTGACGCTCAATTCCTGCGGCTCGCTGATCAGCGGATCGCCCTCGGTGCTGATCGTGCTGCAGTCGTCGCCCGGCGTCGCGCTGCGCAACGCGGCGCGCAGGGCAGGCGACTGCGCCAGAGCGGCATCGCCCGGACGCGCGGGTGCCAGCTTGGCCAGCGTCACCACCGGCACCGGCAGTGCCGGCACGACCTTGCCTTCGCCAGCGCTTCCCTTGCGCATCAGTGCGCCGGTGGTGCCGAGGCGGCCCTGGAACTCGTCCATCTTCAGCAGCACCGCCGAGGCGCCGCGGTCGGACAGCGTCCAACGCTGCTGGCCGTTGCCGATCACCACGATGCGGCTGCTGCGGGTCAGCGCGGCCAGCAGGGCATCGGTCTGCGCGGCGGAAAGCGTGGCGCCGCCGCCCTGCAGCTGCAAGCGGCCCAGATCCTTGCCGTTGATCTGCAGCTGCGCCTGCGCCGGGGGTCTCGGCGAGTCCTCGTCGTATTGGCCCAGCAGCAGCTGCGCGTCGACGCGCTGGCCCGGCCCGGCGGCGCGGGTCAGCAGTACCGACACTGGCGCCGCATCACCTTCATCCTGCTGGTAGCCCGCCGCGCGACAGGTCCGCGTGTTGTCGCAGGCCAGGGTCCAGTCGTGATGGGTGAAGGGGAAGGGCGCCGACGGGGCGGCGAACACTGGCGCGGAAGCAGCCAACAGGGCGCAGAAGGTCAGCGTGCGCATACACATCCTTTTGAAAGCGGAGGCACATGGTGCCTTGCAGGCGTGCGCCTGAACAGCTGTGGTGACCGGCATTCAATTGTGATCGATTTCGCACTCTCTTCAATTTTCTTAATGAATTCATCTCCTTATCCAGAGCGTTTTGCGTCAAAAAGCTGGCACATGGCACAGGTCAATGGCAAAGTCGGGCCACGACCAACATGGGACGACGGAACGCCCGATGTACGCCGAATCACTGCTTCCCGGCGCTGCCCTGCAACGCCTGCACCAGGACCGACGCCTGATCCGCGTCGACACCGCCTTGGATCCGGACACGTTCCTGGTCAAGCGCTTCGAGGGAAGCGAGGCGGTGTCGAACCCGTTCACCTACCGCATCGACCTGCTCTCGATCCAGCCACGGTTGGAGCTGAAGCAGCTGGTCGGGCAGCCGCTGCGCCTGCAGCTGGGCGATGAGTTCGGCAACCGCAGCGTGCACGGCTACGTGCGCGAGTTCGCCAGCACCGGCCAGCAGGCACAGTTCAGTGCGTATCGCGCCGAGCTGGCGCCGTGGTTCGCCTTCCTGGACTACACCTGCAACTGCCGCATCTTCCAGGACCGTACCGCGTTGCAGATCATCGAAGAGGTGTTCGCCGGCTACGCGCAGCTGGCGAAGTTCCGTTACGACCTCAACGCCGGCAAGCTGGCGCCGTTGCCGTACTGCGTGCAGTACAACGAGTCGGACTACGCCTTCGTCAGCCGCCTGCTGGAGGACGCCGGGCTGTACTACAGCTTCGTGCACGATGAAGAAGGCCACACGATGGTGATCAGCGACGATTCCACGCTGAGCACCGTGCATGGCGAGCCACGCCCGATTGCCTTCGTCTCCGATCAGGGCACGCTGGCCAGTACCGGCCTGCACCGCTGGGGTGCGCGGCGCCGGGTCGGGCCGAGCGTGCAGACCCTGCGCAGCTTCGATTTCAAGCAGCCCAGCCAGGCGCTGGACGGCAACCAGGGCAACCAGGTGCCACTGGGCCTGCTGCCGCCGCTGGAGCAGTACCGCTACGATGGTGCAGCACGCTTCAGCAACAGCCGCATCGGTACCGCGCTGGCCAACGTACGCAATGAAGAGGTGACCTGGCCGACCAAGCTGTTCGAATGTGCCGGCAATGCCGGTGAGCTCGACGCCGGCGCCTGCTTCGAACTGGAGCGACACCCCGATTTCATCGGCCGCGACGATGCCGATCGCAGCTTCTTCGTGGTCAGCGTGCAACGCGAAGGCCACAACAACTTCGCCGCCGATTTCGGCAGCGCCGAAGCGCCCAGTGTGGAAGTGCAGGCCGAAGTGCTGCGCCGGCGCATCCCGTACCGGCCGCTGCGGCGCACGCCGTGGCCGCGCATGCCGGGCCCGCAGACCGCCACCGTGGTCGGCCCGCCGGGTGAGGAGCTGCATGCCGACCGCTACGGACGGGTGAAAGTGCAGTTCCACTGGGACCGCCAGCTGGACCGCCGCGAGAACGCCTCGTGCTGGATCCGCAGTGCCAGCCCGTGGGCCGGCGCCGACATGGGCGGCGTGTCGCCACCGCGCGTGGGCCAGGAAGTGATCGTCGATTTTCTCGATGGTGACCCGGATCGCCCGATCATCACCGGCCGCGTCTACAACGAAGACAACATGCCGCCATTCGGCATGGAAGTGAGCGGCCTGAAGTCGAAGACGGTCAAGGGTGCCGGCTGGAACGAGATCACCATGCACGATGGTGCCGGTGGCGAGCTGCTGAACATGCGCGCCCAGCGCGACATGGTCACCACCGTGCTCAACGACCAGAACGCCAGCATCCAGAACAACAAGTCGACCACGGTGGCGGTGAACCACACCATGGGCGTGGGCGCCAACCAGGACATCAGTGTCGGCGGCAACCGCGGCATCACCGTCACCGGCACCGATACGCTCGGCGTCACCGGTACCCGCACCACCAACGTGACCGGCGCGGTGACCGAGAAGTACGAGACCGGTGAAACCAAGACGATTGCCGCCGCCGGCTACACCGAGACCATCACCGGCGATTTCAAGACCACCCTGACCGGCAACTACACCAGCCAGCGTACCGGCACCTGGACCGAGACCGTCACCTCCACCTCCAGCCGCACCGTGGGTGGCCTGGTCACCGAAACGTTGCAGGCCGCACGCAATGTGACCATCACCGGCCAGGACAAGCGCAAGGTGCAGGGCAAGGTGGACGACAGCAATGTCGGCGAGCGGGTGATCGACGTCACCGGCAATTTCAGCCAGGACGCCAGCGGTACCCACAGCCAGGGCTCGGACGGCGCGATGAGCCTGGAATCGGCGGTCAAGCTCACCAGCAAAGTCGGCGGCTCGGTCATCGAGATCACCGACAGCGCGATCAAGATCACCGCCGGTGGTTCGGAAGTGGTGATCGATGCCGGTGGTGTTTCGGTCAATGGCAGCGAGATCAAGCTCAACTGCTGAGCCGCACGGGAGAAACACCATGCAGGACACCCCCATGCTGCGCGGCCTCAATGCATTGCGCGATGCCTGGCTGGAGGCCAGCGCCGACAGCAGCCGGCGCCTGCTGGTCTGGCGCTTGCCGGCTGCCGCCAGTCGGTTGCTGGCCGCGTTCTTTGAAATGCAGCGCCACGATGCCGGGCGCGATACACCGGACTACTTCCTGCGCATCGATACCGCCTACGAACTGGGCTTCCGCTACAGCCGGCAGCTCAAGCAGGATCTGCTGGAGCGCTATGTGGCCAGCCAGGAGGATCTGCGCGCGCAGCAGGTGCCGCTGGGCTGGCGCGGGCCGCATGAAGGGCATCCGGACAGCGCGCACGGCGTGGTCGAGGTGCTGGAGAGTTTCATCGATCATCACGGCGAACACCTGCGCCTGCTGGCGGCGGTGCTGGAGCCGGAGCGCTGCGTGCCCGGCGAAGGATTCGAACGCTGGGTTGACGCTGCGCTGGCCGCCGGCCCCGGCCCGCGCCTGCGTCTGGTACTGGTGGATACCGAGGAGGATCCGCGCTGGCAGTCGTTGCTGGAACGGCACGGCAGGATCGCGCGCGTGGTCAGTGCGCCGGTCGACATGTTCGGCATTGCCCGCGATACCGCCGCGCAGTCTGGCGGCCGCGGCCCGGAAGTGCTGTACCGGCAGCTGCTGGCCGACCTGATGCTGCTGCTCGAACGCGGCAGCCCCTCGCAGGTGGTCGCCCGCGCTGAACGCGCGCAGGGGCTCGCGCAGCGGCAGGGCTGGCAGGACCAGCAGTCGGTGGTGCAGATGATGGTGGCCGGTGCATGGTTGAAGCACGGCGATCACGGCCAGGCGATCAACAGCTACCGCCAGGCGCGCAGCGCGGCCGAGGCCGCGCGCATGAGTGGCAATCCAGCCGCGCCGGAACTGGTGATGCAGAGCTGGTTCGGCGAGGCCGGCTGCTGGTTGGCCGCCAAGCAGCCCGAGCGGGCTGCACAGACCTACCTGCAGGCCTCGGCGTCGGCGGCCAGCATTCCGCACCCGATGTTCGCGCTGGAGGGCCGGCGCATGGCCGGCTGGTGCCAGTTGCAGGCCGGACAGCGCGAAGCGGCGCGCACCCAGTTGCTGGAGGCGATCCGCATTGCCAAGCCGCTGGCCCCGGCCGACCGCAAGGCCACCACGCTGCCGCAGGCGCTGTGGGACCTGCTGCAGCTGCAGGACGCGCGCCGCTGCGAATCGCTGCAGCAGGTGGCCGCCGATTACCTGCAGGCCAGTACCGGCCTGCTGGAAAAGGCCGATGCACAGGGCCGCGCGCTCGGCCCGCGACCCGCACGGCCGGCGCTGGACGCCATCGACGCGGAGCTGGATGCCGCGCTGGAGCGTGGCTTCCACCGCGCCCAGCAGGAGCGCGAGCGGCTGATCCAGGGAGGCGACGAATTCTTCCGCAAGATCGTGGCCGTGGGCCGCGACTTCCTCGACCCGGGCTGGAACGGCCTGCCGGCCATCGAACACCCGCTCGATCACGAGATACCGGTGTGGAGCGAGCCGCCGGCGATGCAGCCGTTGCCCGATCCCAGTGGCCTGCTGCAGGCGTCCGTGGCGGCGCCGGCCGGGCCTGCCGTTACAGGAGTGGCTGTTGCATGAAGTCGAACAAGACCGTGGTGATGCTGGTGGCCATCGTGCTGGGCATCATCGTCGTGACCTGGATCAGCGCCGAGTACCGTGACGAAGTAAAGGCGTTCCTGCGCGCGTTGTTCCGCGCCTTGTAAAGCAACAGGGAGTGTTGCCGTGAGCATCGCCGCCAAGCATTTCGATCCGCAGCTGGGCATCGACATCCACATGTACGCGGTGCCGCCGTGCCCGCTGCCGACGCCGCATATCGGCCTGGTGCTGGATCCGTTCGACTACATCCCGTTCATCGGCTCGACCATCAAGGTCAACGGTGTACATCGCGGCACCGCCGGTACCGGCGGCCTGGACATCCACATTCCACTGGGCGTGTGGGGCCCGCCGCTGGCTGCGCCGATGGGGCCGCAGTTCGACGGCGAAGAAATCTTCATGGGCAGCCGCACGGTGTCGGCCGATGGCGAGCCGTTCTCGCGGCTGGCGATGCCGGTGCTGGACTGCAACCTGGCCGGCATGATCAATCCGTTCCGGGTGAAGAAGCCGAAGAAGCCACTGCGTGCGATGTCGCTGCCGACTGGCCTGAACGTGGCCATTCCCACCAGCGTCAAGGTGGGAGGGCCGCCGACGGTGTCATGGACCGCGCTGGCGTTCCGCGCCGCGTTCGCCGGCCTGGGCAAGCTGCGCAAGAGTGCGTTCTTCCGCAAGAAGATGGATGCGTTCGCCAAGTGGCGGCGGGGCAAGTGGGGCCATCTGCCCTCCGGCTTCCTGAAGTGCAAGGTGCTGCGTGCCGAGCCGGTGGATATCCGCGATGGCAGCGTGGTGGTCAGCCACCAGGACTTCGACATTCCGGGGCGACTGTCCTTCGCCTGGCAGCGCAGTTATGGCTCGCGCCGCGCGGGCGAACCCGGCTTGTGTGGCGCCGGCTGGCAGACGCCGGCCGATATCCGCCTGGAACTGCTGGACGACGGCAGCGTGTGGTTGTCCGGCCCGGACCAGGCCGCGTTCTTCCCGGAGCTGCCGCCCGCTGAAGGCGAGGCCGGGGCGATCCTCGATTTCGTCGATGGCGCGCGCCTGCTGCGGCGGCGCGGGCAATGGCAGGTGCGCTTCAAGAGTGGCCTGAAGTATGTGTTCGGTGGCGAACTGCCGGCAGGCGTGAGCGTGCTGCCGAATCCACAGTCCTGGCCGATCGAGCGCATCGAGGACGCGCACGGCAACCACTGGCGGTTCGAGCGTCGCGACGGCCATCTGGTGCGCATCGTCGAGAGTGGCATCGGTGACCTGCAGGGCCGTTTCATCGAGGTGGAGGCGCGCCACGGCCGCATCGACCGCATGGCGCTGCATGACCCGGCCACCGGCCTGGTGCATCCGCTGGTGAGCTACCGCTACAGTGCCGACGGCGATCTGCTGGCGGCAGTGGATGCGCTGGGCGCGCCGCGCACCTTTGCCTACGAGCAGCACCGGATGGTGCGGCATACCGACCGCGTTGGGCTGTCCTTCCATTACGCGTTCGACGCGCAGGGCAGGGTGGTGCATTCGTGGGGCGATGGCGGCCTGTACGATTATCACTTCGAGTACGACGCGCTGCTGCGCGAGACCAGGGTGACCGACTCGCTAGGCCACTTGAGCGTGGTCAAGTTTGACGAGAACCAGCTGCCGCTGTGCGAGATCGATCCGCTCGATGGCGTGACGCTGTTCGAGTACGACGATTTCGGGCGGACCGTGGCGGTGACCGATCCGGAAGGACTGCGAACGGCATTTGCCTATGATGCGCATGGCAACCTGATCTGCCTGACCCGCGCCGATGGCACGACGATCCAGATGGAGTACGACCTGGACGACCACATGGTGTCGTTGCGGACGCCGGATGGCGTCGACTGGCAACAGGCATATGACGGCCAGGGCCTGCTGGTCAGCCAGACCGATCCGTTGGGTGCGACCACCCGCTTCGACTACGACGCACAGGGCCAGTTGCACGCGCAGACCAACGCACGGCAGGCGGTCACGCAACTGCGCTATGACCGTCATGGGCTTGTGGCTGCCGTCATTGATGCGCTCGGCCATGAGAGCCGCTTCGAGCACGATCCGCTCGGCAACCTGCTGCGCCAGGTGGATCCGTTGGGACAGGCCAGTCGCTACGAGTACGACGTCAAGGGACGCCTGCTGGCCACCGTTGGCCCCGATGGCATCGGCGTGCGCTGCGAGTACGATGCCGAAGATCAGCTGGTCCGCTACACCGATGAAGTGGGCGCGCAGACGCGGCTGCAGTACGTGGGCATCGGCCAGATCGGCAAGCGGCTGCAGGCAGACGGCCACAGTGTGGAGTACCGCTACGACACCGAGGAGCAGCTGGTCGCGGTCATCAACCAGCGCGGCGAAACCTACCAGCTGGTGCGCGATGCGCTGGGACGCATCGTCGAGGAGGTTGATTACTGGGGCCAGTCGCGGCGCTACAGCTACGATGCTGCCGGGCGACTGACGGCGACCCTGGATCCATTGGGTCAGCGCATCGCCTTCGCTACCGACAAGCTTGGGCGCATCACCCGCAAGACGCTGCCGGATGTGCGCCATCCTGGCCAGCAGGTACAGGAGCACTTTGCCTACGACGTGCAGGGCCAGATTGTCGAGCTGCGCAATCCGTCGCGTACAGTGAAGCGCGTGTATGACGCGCTGGGCCAGCTGCTGGAAGAGCTGCAGGATGGCTTCCGCGTGGGCTATGGCTACGATGAAGTGGGAAATGAGGTCCTGCGCGAGACATCGGCGGGTAACCGGGTGGCGTTTGGCTACGATCTGCGAGACCAGGCGGTATCGGTGGCGATCAATGACGAGCCGCCGATTTCCATTGAGCGCGACGCGTTGGGTCGCACGACACGCGAGCAGCTGAGCCCGCATCTGCAGCGCGACTTCACCTATGACAGCCGCAACCTGCTGACCTCGCAGTCGATACTGAAGGATGCTGCGCCGCTGTTCGAGACTCGCTACGACTATGACCGCAGTGGCAACCTGACCCGTCGCAGCGACAGCACGCAAGGCGTGGACGAGTACCGCTACGATGCTATCGGGCGCCTGCTGCAGCACATCGACCCGAAGGGAAGGGTCGAGCGCTACTTCAACGACCCGGCCGGCGACCGGCTGCGCACTGAAGTGAAGCAGGTGCAGGCGCGGAAGGTGGTAGGCGGCGACGATGACGACCTGACCACCTGGACGCGTGAAGGCACCTATCAGGGCGTGCACTACGTGTTCGACCGGGCAGGCGATCTGGTGCGTAAGGGCGCACCGCAAGGGCATGCGCCGGATGACCTGACGCTGATCTGGGATGCCAACCATCGGTTGGTCGAGAGTCGCCGCAACGGGCAGTCAACGTACTACGGCTATGACCCGTTGGGACGGCGGGTGTTCAAGCGTAACCCGACGCAGACGACGTGGTTCTTCTGGGATAACTTCAGGATCGTAGGCGAGCTCGTAACCGATTCAGTGTCGCCAGTAGTACTCTCTTCTCCCGCCGAGAGTGTTCTGAGTCTGACTCAATATCGGCGATGGGGGCGTCTTCTGCATGAAGTGTTTGATCGCGCAGTAGAGTTTGTCTTCTATCCTGATACCTTCATTCCGCTCGCCCTAATCAGCTGGGACGCCAAAGCGCTGTCATCTGACGAGAAGAAAGCGAGAATTCCGGAAGTTCGGTCCACTATTCCAACGGCGCCACTTGGGAGGCTGGATGTCGGCACGTCGCTCGGGGGCACCGTCGCACCCACCGATGCTTCTTCAGCCCGTCGCGGTATGCTCGGGGAGATCATGCTAGGCGCAGGCGCTAGTCTGACGAGCAGGGAGCCCGTTACGCAGCACGCTTCAGCCAATGCGTCCGCGGAACCCCCGGTCCGCCACGACATTCAGAGTGCGGCCATCCTTCAAGAAGAAGGTGATGCACAAAATGCAGGGCAAGGCCGGCCCGAGCGATCCCTTGTCTTCCTGCATGCCGATCCAAATGGAATCGTCTTTAGAGCTTTGGATGGACTTGGGGATCCGATAATTGAGATGCCTGCCCTTCGATCATTCCTTCATCAAGGCCAGTATATGGATGTCGAGACAGGCCTTGCTTACAACGTGCACCGATATTTTGATCCTGACATCGAGGGCTACATCGGTCAGGATCCTATCGGGTTGTCAGGAGGAGTTAATCCCTACGCGTATGGGTTGAATGTATTGGGGTGGGTTGACCCGCTCGGGCTGTCGAGCACATACCAGTTGACCAAAAATTTGAATGCGGCCGGTCGACCATTGCTGCCTGGGCAAACTGCCCATCATATAGTCCAACAAAACAATCCAAGTAAATATGCGGTGCTTTCGAGGGATCTGCTGGTTAGGAATGGATTGGACGTTGAGATTGCGGAGAATGGGGCAAGGCTATGGGGTACGGCGGGCTCTCAGGTTGCACAGGCCGGCCATCCGGGGCGAGCGGCCGCCAGATCTGCGGGAACCTATCATGCTGGAAAACACATTCATAGTCCGATAAATGACAAGATGATATATAGGATGTTGAGGAGCGCAGAGAAGAGAGGGGGGGCTGATGCAATACGGGCCGCGCTCAGCGAGCTGGGGCGCAGGCAGGAGAGTGGTAGTTGGAAGAATACATTCAAGGCATGCAGGGGTTGATGTGATAAAGGTTAATCAGATTAAGTCGACTGGTGAGGCCGAGAAGCTCGTTTCTGTCGATGTGGCGGGATTTGTTTTGGCGCGCTCATGCTCCCCGGGGGCATTGGACGTGGATGAGTACAAGCGCCTCGGCGCTATGCTTGATTGCGCTCATGCCATATTTCCGCTTGATGGTGTTGAAGATATTGGGTTCTGTAGGGAGCTGGTTGATGAGGTAAAGCCCCGCTACGTGGAGTTCACGATCGTGGATCCGGAGAAGGCAGAATTGAGCTTTGCTCAATTGGATGCGCTTTCGAAGCTGGATGTCGGTAAGGTGGCTAGCGGTCTTTTCTTGCTCAAGGATGATCTTTCCCTGCTTGATAGAACTTCGCACATGGATGCGCTGATGCAGGCGGGAGTTGAACTGTTTCAGGTTGAGGTTGAGTCCTTGGTAGATTCTGACGCAAGACTTGGTCCGAAGGCGAGAGCGCGGGTTGCAGAGTTCTTTTCTCGCTACCCCTCGATAATTGGAGACTCATTCTCTGTGAGTGTAAAGGTTCCTGATGTCCATCAGCGCGGGTACTACTTTAATCTTTCTGCGGATGGTGGTCGTTCATATGATTATTCGCAGCAGAGTTACTCTTTGTCGGCTGCAATGAGGGCGATTAAGGGGCTGCGGGCTGCGCCTTGATGGGTGGGCTGATTGGGGTGAATGGTGGCCCTTCTATTCTTTATGGAAGGGTTCCGGGTCAACTCCAATGGGCTCCGTGAACTAGCAGAGCCTGAAGTTTGAGACGCGGCAGATGATGATCTGATCCACAGAGAATTATGGATGCAGCAGACGAGGTGCCCAAGGAGGGCCGTTCACCGAATCAGATCCACGCAGCCCGGGTGAGCCGGGTGGATGAATTCGCCGGGGATGCACTGCGGCATTGAGCAGGCCGCGCGGCTGGTGCAGTGAGCACGCCTGCTTCAAGGGCCGCTGTTTCTGCGGCGAGAAACGCCTGCTGATTCAAAGAAGAGAGTATGAACATCAAAGTTGTTCTGATGCATGGCAGACACGAAGCAGCATTCCCGACTCCCGGTGCAGAGCTGGTGTTCTTCAACGCCCCTTTCAACACTGAGAGGCTCGCCCGGATCGAGCAGGTTCATCTCTGGTCACCTCCCGGCGACAAGCTCGAAGCGCTTCCAGAGATCCTCAAGGAAATGCGAGGTCTCAAGACGCTCAGCATCGGGCCGGGATCAATCGCGCCGTCGATCATGGATGGACTCGAGGAAGGAATTCTGCCTGAGAGCATCGAGGCATTGAGCATCCATCTTGGCACGGGGACGTTGGCCTGGCCGGGCGTTGTGCTACCCAATCTCAGGACGCTTTATGTCGACGTGCCCGTGCGCTTCGACGCATCGAGCTTCCCCGCGTTGAAAGTACTTTCGCTCTATCCAGACAAGTCATTGAAGAATCTCAGGCAGGCTCTGGCCCTGCCTCTGGAAGAACTGAACATTCTGAATGTCCCCGTGGATGGTGAGATCTTCAACATCCTGTCTGCATCGGCTGGTGGTCTCGAACGCCTGGGGCTGTTGGGCGGCACGAAGCTGAAAAGCCTCGATGGCATCGAGACACTTGCCGCGTTGACGTCGGTATGGCTGAAGAATCTGAGTTCGCTGACAGACATCCGTGCACTGGTGGGGCTCGAGCAGCTCAAGAAACTGGATATTCAGTACTGCAAGAAGATTGCCAACATCGAGGTCATCAATGATCTTTCCGCGCTTCGTGAGTTGACGCTCGTAGGTTGCGGAAAGGTTGGCCTGGAGAAAATACTGGCAAAGATCGAATCGCTTCAGAAGCGCACCATCGGAGCGACGACCTGGCCACATTCCATGTGCGGTACCGGTCTGCTGAGCCAAGTGGATCCGTGCCGCTACGCACCATCGGGCCGGTTGTGCGAGGCGGTACCGGCGCCCCGGGGACCGCGGAAGCCAGGTGTTCGAGGAACTCGCTCGTCGCGGCGTTGATCCGTGCCCCGCTGGAACAGCATGAGGTTCATGCGTGACTGAAACTGCGTTCTCCCGCGTCTATGGCTCGGGTTCGTTGGAGGTGAGTGCCCAGGTCCTTCGGGAGTTCGGACTGGAACCGTCGACGAGTGAGCTGATGTTGCGGCTGGGGCTTCCTTCAAGGCTGACCGGCGATGTGCCTATTGTTCAGTTCGAAGTGCCCCGCGTGGTCGAGGTCGATGGCGCCAGACTTCTGGCTATCGCGCGAGAGCCATGGGGTGAGGATCTGCTGCTGTGCCTGTCGGTGAGTGGCGAGGTACTTGCCGCGGGTGATGGTGGACGTCAGATCGTGAATGGACGCCTGTCGAGCTTCCTCGGGTTTCTCGAAGCGTATGAGGCATTCCAGGCCCAGGCAAAGGCAGAAGATTCCGGTCCCGTGGTCTACTCCCAGGCGGAGATGCAGGCCCGGCTGGAGGCATTCAAGCGGGGTGAGATTCCCAAGCGATCTGCAAAGCCGCGATTCGATCGCAGTGAGGCGATCAGGACCATGGTGTCGGAGTGGAGGGGCCTTGATTCTGCTGCACTGACGGGAGGGTCACGGTGGTCAATTGTTCTGGAGCAGATCCAGGATGGCCTTACTTGAGGTGTCGGCCCCGTGAGGCGACATTTGGTTGTCGCGGCACAGTCGGGACGGCGAGGATCCGCGTGGCCCAGCAGACCGACATCGGACATGGAATGTGGCTAGGTCGTCGCTCTGATAGTGTGCTTCTGAAGCGATTCATCTTTGCCTGTATTTCCTCCAGACCGGGTTTGAGAGAATGAGCAGGGAGATCGGGTCGATCTATCGAGGGGCAGGGACAAACAAGCAGAAATCAGATCGAGCATGGGCCTTGTTGGAGGGCGCATGCAGAAGCTGATTTCTCCCTGTTCGTCTGTCTTCTCATACGATCCTCGATGGGCAGAGGTGCGCCTTGGGGCTGAGCCCGCGCTCTACTACATGGGCGCCAGTTCAAGCTTCTTTGTCGATCAGAATCCAATGGGAGACCGCATTTTGGCTCCTGCTGCAGACATTGAGGTTGATCAGTCGGTCGGCGCTCTGAGATTGACGTCGACCGATAAGGGCGAGCCCGTCGAGTACGTGGTGTCCGCGGGGTGTGACTTCGACCGTCTCATCTTTGAGCTTGTGCATGTGCTGAAGGATTCGGGTCTAGCACCAGGCGAGACCGATGACAAGATTGATGTGGCCTGTGAGGGCGGTCTGATAAAGACGTGTTACATCACTCGCGTGTTTGAGGGGGATGCGCCTAGATCGCTGCGTATTGTCCGTAATGATGAGGGTATTCATGTCGTCATTCCTAGTCCGCGATATCAAGCTCGCGTCACTTCCTTGATGATGAGTGGTGCTGAGCTGTTCATTGGGACCGATGACGGAGCAACCATGAAGCGTAAGCTCACTCTTCACCAGTCCATTCTAATGTTCTTCACAGGTGTGGTTGACGAATTGAGAGAAACTTCAGGTTGTGACTAAATTTAATAGGATTGTTGATCGCGCCCTGTCGCGATTGGGGCTGTGGAGTGCAGATGGAAGTGAGTTTGAGCGGAAGGTTGGGCGGGCCGGAGGTGGGGGTGAAGTATCAACCTGAGATCGTCCAGGCACGCGCTAGATTGAAGTCCGCGTTCGCAGAGCTGTCTATTGATGGTCTGGAGACGATCGATGTTGAACTGTGGATCAGTGGCAGTTTGACAGAGTATTGCCCGGAAGGGATTTCATCGTCGGTTAGATTCTCTGCCAAGAAGAAAAGTGTTCTGCTTGCTGTCTGCGTTGGAAAGGACGAGGCAATGTCCATCGATGATGATTGCGCTGCGTCGGCAATTGGAGGTTGGCTGACGCGCGGTTTCGAAAGTGCAAAGCTGCCGCGCAGTGCCGGTAAGATCGATTTCTCGGGTGTTGCTGGCGCCGTGAAGCTCTGTTTCGCTTGATTGGTCCGGGAGGCCTGGTGTGTCCTGATTGGAGTTCCTGTTTTGAGCGCCTTGATGAAATGATCGCTGGATCGGCGCGGGTAAGGGTGTTTCCTGGCCGTGCTGCTTCTCCGGAGCTTGTGGAGGATGCAGAGAAGGAGCTTGGCTTGGCTCTGCCCGTTTCCTACAAGGCTTGGCTAGTTGAGTTTGGCAACCTTTTTGTGGGTCCAGATCCCGTTTTCGGCCTCGCAGATGCGGAGAACCGTGACGTGGCTGATGACGACCTTGTCTACAACGCTCGCTTGGTCGAGGAGAACGGCTTTCCGCCAGAAGGCCTGATTCCGATTTTCGTTCCAGACTCGGACGAAGCCTTCTACTTCGATACACGTGGAGGACTGAAAGGCGGGGAGTATCCAGTTCTGCGGTACGACTGCAATTCCGGGGAGTTCGAGTTCTCTTCTCCATCATTCTTTGATTTCCTGATGGAACTCGTTCGTCACTCAGGGTAAAGAAGCTCTTGCTCTCTAGTTCCTCGCCTTACCCCGCCCACAGCGGTGTCGCTGTAGCGCTGTGGTCTTACGCCATAGGTGAAGTGGCGGATCCGTCGACTACCTCTCGCGTTGCGCGATCCGGTGCTGATGTTGAAGCGCCGCTATGATCGTGTATTCATCCGCATCATGCGTGATGTCTTCATTGGTCTCTGTGGTGGACTGGGATATGCGAAACATTGATGGTCAAGAATTCAAGATGGTGTTCGATCAAGGTGGTAGCGTCTTCGAGGCGGTGCGGATAGCAAACAGTAGTTTTGACAATTGCGGAATGTCGTTGTCCAAGCACCCTTCAAGGATGAGTTCCGTTCGCGACGTAGTAGTGTCGAACTGCAAGGTGATCAACTCTGAGATCGGGCCGACAGTGTTCGAGGATGTCCAGGTCGAAGGGTTGGATGTGAATCCAGTTCTCCTGCTCTGGTCCTGCTTCTATAGGAGGGTGTGCCTTGTCGGGAAGATTGGGAAGATCAGAGTCAATATCGAGCCCTCCGCGTTCTGCACGGATGCCGGAGTTCTCGCGGAATTTGCGGAACGGCGCGCGGCGTTCTATTCAAGCGTAGACTGGGCTCTGGACATCAGTCGGGCGAGGTTTGTCGACTTCGCCTGCAAAGGTGTTCCTCTCGCTTTGATCCGGAGAGATCCGGAGACTCAGGTGATAGTCCGGAAGCAGGACTTCTCCGGGGTCGATATGCTGGGAACTCAGTTCGCGAGTGCGTTCCCTGAGACGCACACGAGACTAGGCATCTTTGGTGAGTCGATTGCTGAGGAGGCGTTGCTTGTAGTGCCTTTGGCCGCACCAAGGAAGCGACGTGAAGACTGGGCAGGTGGGATCGCAGAGTTGAGGCGTTTGGGTATTGTCTCGAGCTAGGCGAGTTTCCGCTCATGCTCGGCGCTCTTCCCATTGGATTGCAGGGAGTCTTGGGTGAGCGCCTGTTTCGAAGGCATCTCCCCATCCAACCCCATTCCCCCCAGCCGCGCGTTGAACCGTCCAACCTCCCGCTGGAGCAGTCCGATGCCCCTCGTCCGCCACGTGATTCCATCCGTACTGGCCCTGCTGCTCTGCGCTGTCGCCGGGGTTGCGCAAGCGCAGTCCGCCAAGGCCGTCCGGCCCGTCCGGTCGGTGCCACTGCTGCAGGTTGCCGGCGCCGAGCAGCCCATCGCGCTGCGCCAGGCCCGCATCGAAGGCGACATCCAGGCCGGCATCGCCCAGACCCGCATCACCCTGGAGTTCCACAATCCGAACCGTCGGGTGCTGGAAGGGGAGTTGCAGTTCCCGTTGGCCGAGGGCCAGCAGATCACCGGGTTTGCCCTGGATATCGGCGGCGAACTGCGCGAGGCGGTGCCGGTGCCCAAGGATCGCGGCCGCCAGGTCTTCGAGGACATCGCCCGCCGTGGCGTCGACCCCGGCCTGCTGGAGCAGACGGCGGGCAACCAGTTCCGCCTGCGCATCTACCCGCTGCCGGCCGGTGGCAGTCGCCGCGTGCAGCTGGTGCTGCGCGAGCCGCTGGCCTTCTCGGGCCAGGGCTGGCGGTGGACGCTGCCGCTGCAGTTCGCCGCAGGTGCCGCCTCGGTTGCAGTGAAGGTGCAGGCGCCGGGGGCGATGGCCGCAGGTACCGCACCGTTCCAGATCACGGCGGGCCGGCTGCGATGGCAGGGCCAGGGTTCGCAGCTGCCGCCACAGCTGCAATGGACCCTGCCGGCCGAAAGAAAGCCGCAGGTGCAGGTGGCACCGTGGCAGGACGGCCACTATCTGCTGGCGCAGGTGCCGGTGCCGGTCAGCGGTACTTCCCGCACGCCGCCGAGCGAGGTCGGCCTGCTGTGGGACGGTTCGGGTTCCTCCGGCCGGCGCGACCGCGCGCGTGAGTTCGCGTTGCTGGATCGCTACTTCGCCGCGATGGGCAACGGCACGGTCGCGTTGACTGTGCTGCGCGACCGTGCCGAGCCGGTGCGCCGCTTCCGTATCCGCGCAGGCAACTGGAGCGAGCTGCGCGCGGCTTTGCAGGCGGTGCGCCCGGACGGTGCCAGTGCGCTGGCCCAGTGGCAGCCGCAGCAGAGCGTGAAGGAGTACCTGCTGGTCAGCGACGGCCTGCTGACCTACGGGCCGGAGCAGCTGCCAGCGATGGCGCCGGATCAGCGCCTGTTTGCCATCAGCAGCGCCGGTGCCCGCACCGACAGCACGCGCCTGCGCAGCTGGAGCGAAGCGCTCGGTGGCCGCTTCGTCGCCCTGGAGGCCGACGTCGATGCCGCCGCGCGTGCACTGCTGTCGTCGCCGCTGGATGTGCAAGTCGACGCGGGACGTGGCGTGCAGGACGTGGTGATCGACCGCCGCAGTGAAGCCGAAGGCTGGCTGTGGCTGCACGCGCGGCTGGCGGCGGACGGTGTGCCGATGCGGGTGCGCGTTGGCGGGGGTGAGTGGCTGGCGCTGCCGGCCACGCAGAAGAGCGACGACGGTGAACTGCTCGCCGGCTTGTGGGCGCAGGCGCGCCTGCAGCAGCTGGCGGCCGACCGTCGCGGCAACCGCGAGGCAATGCAGCGCCTGTCGCAGCAGTTCGGCCTGGTCGGGCCGGATACCTCGCTGATCGTGCTGGAAACGCTGGAGGATTACCTGCGCTACGCGATCCGTCCGGCGGGCAAGCTGCGCGCCGAGTACGACGCCCGCTTCGCACGTCAGGTGAGCGACCGCGCCGCTGCCGATCGCCGCCGTCTGGACGAGGTGGCCGCACGCTGGAAGGAGCGCCAGCAGTGGTGGAGCCGCAGTTGGCCGAAGGATGCGCCGCCGCAGTTGAAGGGCAGGGCGCTGGAAGTGGCGTCTACAGATGCTGCGATGGAATCGGCGCCGGTGGCGATGCTGGCGGCACCTGCTCCGGCGGCCCCGCCTGCGCCGATGGCAGCGGCAACCGAGCAGCGCAGGGAGGCCAGCAGCGCGCGCGCGCGTCGCTCCGTGCCTGCGGCGAACCAGGCGCTCGACGCGGTGGTGGTCACCGGTTCGGCCATCGATCAGGCAGGGCCCGCCAACGAGGGCGAGCTCGGCATCCAGCTGGCCGCATGGCAGCCGGATTCGGCCATCGCCCAGCGCCTGCGCCAAGGGCCATCCTCGCAGCTGTATAACCGTTACCTGGCCGAGCGCGATGCGCATGCCGACAGCAGTGCGTTCTTCCTCGACGTGGCCGACCTGCTGCTGGAACAGGGGCAGCGCGAGCTGGCGCTGCGTGTGCTGTCGAACCTGGCCGAGATGGACCTGGACAACCGCCACCTGCTGCGCGTGCTTGGCTACCGGCTGATGCAGGCCGATGCACCGGCGCTGGCGGTGCCGGTGTTCGAGCAGGTGCTGGCGATGGGCCAGGAAGAACCGCAGAGTTTCCGTGACCTCGGCCTGGCGCTGGCCGCCGCCGGGAAGCCGCAACAGGCTCTGGCGCCGCTGTACCAGGTGGTGGTGCGGCGGTGGGACAGCCGCTTCGATGGCATCGCGCTGATTGCGCTGGATGAGCTGACCCATCTGGTTGCACGCAGCACGCCCAGGCTCGACACCGGCAGCATCGACCCGCGCCTGCTGCAGGCGATGCCACTGGACCTGCGCGTGGTGTTGTCGTGGGATGCCGACAACAGCGACATGGACCTGTGGGTGACCGACCCGAATGGCGAGCGTGCGTACTACGGCAACCGCCTGACCTACCAGGGCGGGCAGATGTCGCAGGATTTCACCGGCGGCTATGGGCCCGAGCAGTTCTCGCTGCGCAACGCCAAGCCCGGCAGGTACAAGGTGGAAGCCAACTATTTCGGCAGCCGCCAGCAGCTGGTGACCGGGGCGACCACGCTGATGCTGCGCCTGACCACCCATTGGGGCACGCCGAAGCAGAAGGACCAGATAGTGACGATGCGGCTGAAGGACCGCGCCGAGACCGTACTGGTGGGCGAGTTCGAGGTGAAGTAGCGCCACGCCACGCGTGGCTGCCCAAGCCCTGACCCTGTAGAGCCGAGCCCATGCTCGGCTTACCGCGAAAGCAGCCGAGCATGGGCTCGGCCCTACATCAGCGTGACGCTCGTGCTGGTCGGCGAGTTCGAAGTGAAGTAGCGCCATGCCATGCGTGGCTGCCCAGGCCGCGATCCTGTAGGGCCGAGCCCATGCTCGGCTCACCGCAGAAGCAGCCGAGCATGGGCGCCGCCGTTAAGGACAGCGGATCATCGGTTCATCGGTGGGTCGCGCCCAATCCATGCGCTGCGCATGGCAGGGGCAGCCGAGCATGGGCTCGGCGCTACATCAGCGTGTCGCTCGCTGCGCCGTTGCGGATCGGCTTTCAGCCCGAACAGCGGCCGCAACCAGCGCGTGCGGCGGATCAGCAGTTCGTGTATCAGCAGGCAGCCAGCCACCGTGCCGCCCAGCAGCAGGGTCGGCTCAAGCCACGGCTCCAGCTGCAGCGGCTTGAGCCAGAACAGCAGCGCGATGATCAGGCTCTGGTGCAGCATGTACCAGGGGTAGATCGCCTCGGTGCAGTACGGCAGCCAGCGGAACGGGCGGTCGAGCAGCACCTTGCCCCAGCCGAGGATGGCCAGCAGCGCGGTCCACACATACAGCGACTGGGTGGTCCTGACCTGCAGATCCCAGAACGGTTCGGGCCACTGCCGCAGCGGTGAATCGTCCGGCAGCAGCTGGCCGAGGATGCGCAGGCCCATGTACCAGCTCACCGCCGCCAGGGCCAGCCACAGCGTGGTGCGGCGCAGGGCGACCACCCGTTCCCAGAACATCGGCTCGCGCGCCAGCAGGTAGCCGGCCAGGAACACCGTGGCGTACTTGGCGTGCTGGTACCAGTCGCCCATCAGCGCATTGGTGGAGGGGTAGATCGGCTCCAGCCAGACCACCCAGGCCAGCAGCAGGGCGAACGGGATGCCGATCAGCAGGGTCGGCGAGGCGGCCATGCGGGCCACGGCCCCGCGCACCACGGCCAGGCCCAGCACCGGCATCAACAGCGCCAGCGCCAGCGTGTAGTTCCACAGGTAGGCCAGGTACCACAGATGGTTCCAGGTGATGCCGTACTGCCAGCCGGCAAAGCTGCCTTCCGGCCACGGCCGCACCTGCCAGTAGCGCAGCAGGAAGTGGCCGAAGCCTGGCGCCACATGGCCGTTGGCAACGCCCTCGCAATAGGGCTGGATCGGCACGATCACGAACATGCCGAACAGCAGCGGCAGCAGCAGCCGCCAGGTGCGCAGGCCGGCAAAGCGCAGCAGCTTTCCTTCCGGGCGCATCAGCGCAATGGCGATACCCGAGATCAGGAACAGCAGCGACATCCGCCAGCGGTTGAAGAACAGCATCGGCCATTGCAGCCATTCGGCGGTGTGCACGCTCTTGAGGTGGAAGCCCCAGTCGTCCACGTAGGCCATGCCGGTGTGGTAGAGGATCAGCAGCGCGAAGGCGAACACGCGCAGGGCGTCGATGTCGTGGCGTCGGGTCATGGTCGGGCCTGGCCGGGAGGTCGCGCCAATCTCGCCCTCGCCGCTGGGTCGGGCCATCGCCAGGGGGCTGCCGGCGCCCGTGCAGTGACCAATGGCGGGCGTGATGGGACCAATGGAGCAGCTACCCTCGGTCCCTTCAGGCAGGCTGGAGAGCCACCCCACGATGGAAGCTGCAATGGCCCCGGGCCGTCCTCCGCGCTGGCGCACGTCCACCCGCCTGCTGCTGTGGGCCGCGATCCTGTCGGCCTCGGCAGTGACCAATGCGCTGGTCGAGGTGATGGACGCCGCGCGCCGGGGGGCCGATCTCGGGCTGTGGGAGCCGATGATCTGGGAATTCAGCAGCCTCAGCATGATCCTGTTGACCTTGCCGCTGCTGTGGTGGGGCTGCGAGCGCTGGCCGCTGCATGCCGATACCTGGACGCGGCGTTTGCCGATGTATCTGCTTGCCAGCGTGGGTTGGTCGCTGCTGCACGTGGTGGGCATGATGCTGGTGCGGCATCTGGCCTATGCAGCGCTGGGCTACCGTTACCAGGACGATGCCGGCTGGTTGGAGCGTCTTGCCTACGAGTACCTGAAGGATGTGCGCACGTTCGCGCTGTTCGTGGCGCTGGAGCACTTCGCCAGCTGGTTCGGCCGGCGCCGGCAGGGTGAGGCGAGCCTGCTGGCCGAGCCCGATGTGGGCCCGCCGGTGGAGCCGGTCGAGCGTCCGCAGCATTTCCTGGTGCGCAAGCTGGGCAAGGAGTTCCTGGTCGCCACCGGGGATGTGGAATACGCCCAGGCCGCAGGCAATTACGTGAACCTGCGTGTGCGCGGGCATGACTACCCGCTGCGGATCACCATGGCGGTGCTGGAGCAGCGGCTGGACCCGGCGCTGTTCCTGCGGCCGCACCGCAGCTGGCTGATCCACCGCGACCAGCTGCGCTCCATCGAGCCGCTGGACGGGGGCGAAGCCCTGCTTCACATGGCCGATGGCGTCAAAGTGCCGTGCAGTAGGCGACAGCTGCCGCTGCTGCGCCAGGCCCTGGCGGGGGTCTGAGCGGGCGGACCGGTCGGCCCGCCCGCACAGGGATTACTTCTTGTCCTTCTTGATCATCGCGTCGATGCGCGCGGCACGGGCTTCCGAACCCGGGTGCGAGGACATCAGGCCACCGTCGCTGGACAGCTTGCGGAACATGCTGGCCAGGGCGGCCGGATCGTAGCTGTGGCGCTTCATGAACTGGTAGCCGTACTCATCGGCGGCGCTCTCTTCCTTCTGCGAGAACTGCGCGTTGATGAAGCCTTCGGCCAGTTCGCCCAGCTGGCCCTGGCTGAGCTGGGTCAGGTTGCCGTTGCCCGAGGCCGCCAGGCCTTCACGGCCGGCCGAAGCGAGCAGGGCGGTGCGCATCTTGGTCTTGCTGTGGCCGAGCTTCACGTGGCCGATTTCGTGGCCGATCACGCCACGCACTTCGTCGTCGCTGGCCATGTCCATCAGGCCGGTGTAGACCCGGACGCAGCCGTTGGCCATGGCCCAGGCGTTGACGTCGGCGGTGCGGTAGACCTTGAAGTTCAGGTTCAGGCCGTCCTCGTTGGACAGGCCTTGGGTGATCTTGGCCAAGCGTTGGGCGTAGGGATCGTTGCCGGTGACCACCTGGTTGTCCTTGTCCATGTAGGCACAGGCCTGGTCGGCGGCGGCCGAGACTTCCGCGTCGGACAGGGTCAGCGCCTTGCCGGCCTTCAGGCCGGTGCTGGTCAGGCCCTTCAGGTCGATGGCCGAGGCATTGGCGGCCAGCAGGCAGGCGGCCAGGCACAGGGTGGAACGCATGATCGTCATTGAATTGGTGCTCCTTGGGTTGGGAATGACCGCGTGGCCCCTGTTCCCGCGGCGGTCGGGAAGTCTACCGGCATCGTGCCGGCCCGTGTCCAGCGGTCGGCCCGGCCGCGCCGGCGTGCCTCGCCGGGGCAGGGCGGCTGCGGTATCATTGGCAGTCATCTTTTGATTGCATAACCGCCGACATGATCGAATTGAATCCTGTCCGCCAGCGCATCACCGATCTGACCGATCGCGTGCTGTCGCTCCGGGGGTATCTTTGACTACGACGCCAAGAAAGAGCGTCTTGAAGAAGTAACGCGGGAGCTGGAAAGCCCCGACGTCTGGAACAACGCCGAGTACGCGCAGAACCTGGGGCGCGAGCGCTCGAGCCTGGAGAAGACCGTGGGCGGCATCGCCTCGGTGCTCGACGGCCTGACCGATGCGACCGAACTGCTGGAGCTGGCCGAGTCCGAGCAGGACGAAGAAACCGCGCTGGCAGTGGTCGCCGACCTGGACAAGCACCAGGCGCACGTGGAGAAGCTGGAGTTCCAGCGCATGTTCTCCGGTGAGATGGACAACGCTGCGGCCTTTGTCGACATCCAGGCCGGTGCCGGTGGCACCGAAGCCCAGGACTGGGCCGAAATCCTGCTGCGCATGTACCTGCGCTGGTGCGAATCGCGCGGCTGGAAGACCGAGCTGATGGAAGTGTCCGGTGGCGATGTCGCCGGCATCAAGTCGGCCACGCTGCGCGTGGAAGGCGATTACGCCTATGGCTGGCTGAAGACCGAGACCGGCGTGCACCGCCTGGTGCGCAAGTCGCCGTTCGACTCGGACAACCGCCGCCACACCAGCTTCACCTCGGTGTTCGTGTCGCCGGAAATCGATGACAACATCGATATCACCATCAACCCGGCCGACCTGCGCACCGACGTGTACCGTTCCTCCGGTGCCGGTGGTCAGCACGTGAACAAGACCGAGTCGGCGGTGCGTATCACCCACATCCCGACCAACATCGTTGTGGCCTGCCAGACCGGCCGCAGCCAGCACCAGAACCGCGACAACGCGATGAAGATGCTGGCCGCCAAGCTGTACGAGCTGGAGATCCAGAAGCGCAACGCCGAAAAGGATGCGGTGGAAGCCACCAAGTCCGACATCGGCTGGGGCAGCCAGATCCGCAACTACGTGCTCGACCAGAGCCGCATCAAGGACCTGCGCACCGGCATCGAACGTTCGGACACGCAGAAGGTGCTCGACGGTGACCTGGACGAGTTCGTCGAGGCCAGCCTGAAGGCGGGCCTGGCCGTGGGCTCCAAGCGCCTCGATGCCTGATCGGCGCGCCTGCGCGGATATCATCACCCTCGTACGCAACGCCGAGGGTGGCTGATCCGGCTTTCTGTAGAGCCGAGCCCTGCTCGGCTGCCTTTTGCGGGTAGCAGATCCGTCGAGCGTGGCTCGACGCTACAACACGTGCGGCGGTAGCGATGATGCGCAGCGAAGGTGAACGCAAGGAACTGGGCGGCTTCCTCAAGGCCTGCCGCGCCCGTGTCGACCCCGCCACGCTCGGCCTCCCGGTCGGGCGCCGGCGTACCCCGGGCCTGAAGCGCGAGGAAGTCGCGCTGGCCATCGGCGTCAGCGTCAGTTGGTACACCTGGATCGAGCAGGGCCGCGAGGTCCGCGCCTCGCCGGAAGTGCTCGAGCGCCTGGCCAAGGTGCTGCGGCTGAGCGATGACGAGCGCGCCTACGCCTTTGCGCTGTCCGGTTACGGCGTGCCGCTGGAATCGCCGGATGAGAGCGTGACCGACGGCCTGCGCCAGCTGGTGGAAGCGATGCAGCCGATCCCGGCCTACGTGCGCAACACCCGCTTCGACATCCTGGCCTGGAACCCGGCCATCGCCGAGTTGTTCGTGGACTACAGCCAGCTGGCGCCGCACGAGCGCAACACGCTGCGGCTGATGTTCCTGTACCCGCCGTACCGCACGCTGATCCTCAACTGGGAAGAAATGACCCGCGGGTTGCTGGCCGGCTTCCGTGCAGCGATGGCGCAGGCGCCGGACAAGGCGCCGTTCCTGGCGCTGGCCGAGGATATCGCCGCGCACAGTGAGGAATTCCGCCAGTGGTGGCCGGAGCACGACGTGCGTCGCTTCGACGAAGGAGCGAAGAAGCTGAACCATCCCACGCGCGGGGTGCTGGATCTGCAATACGTGGCGCTGGTGCCGGAGAGCCGGCACGACCTGTCACTGGTGACCTACCTGCCGCGTAGGTAGGTTGGTCGGCAGGGCTGCGCCCTGCACCCGCAGAAGCCGAAGCAGCTGCAACAGCAACAGCGGGCATTCCGTGGCGTGGCGGGGCGGTGTCGAAGTGCGGGGACGCCGTAAACCCGTCCCTGGGGGCTTGGCAGCCGCTTGCTCGTGTGCGCTGTCCTGCGCACACGGCAAGACCGGGGTTGGGCGTCCTGCCCAACCCGCCCGAGGCACGCCTCGGGCCCATGCGGCTGACACCCCGCACTCCGACACCGCCCCACCTTCGACAGGTTCACGCGGCTGTTGGTAGGTGTCGACCTTGGTCGACATATCTGTCAGACATCGAAAGAAATTCCGGGGTCAGATCCGTTTTCCTATGGAAATCGGATCTGACCCCAAGAGCATTCCCGACAGATCGCGGAAAACTGTCGAAGGCGGGGTGGGTCCGGTTGCGGGGGCGTGAGCGCCATGGATGGCGCGACCGAGGCTACATGGACGTATTCACGCCGTCCCCCGCAACCGGACCCACCCCGCCATCCCACGGAATGCAGGCCTTTGACCTTGACGTTGCCCTGGCCTCTGCGGGTGCAGGGCGCGGCCCTGCCGACCAACCCCATTCAGGCAGGTAACTGCAGGTCACAGGATAAGCAGACGCCTTGTTGCCTTCATCAAACGGGTCCACATTCCTGTGCAGGAGACGGGCCGCCGCCCGTTGTCGAGACACCAGGAGACCTGCATGTCCGCTGCCCCCAGCACCGCCATTTCCCGCGATCCGGCCACCGGCCAACAGATCGCCAGCCATCCCTTCGCCACCGACGCCGAACTGGAAACGCTGCTCGCTCGCGGCCAGGCCGGCTTCGCCGCCTGGAGCGGCCAGAGCCTTGAACAGCGGGCGGGCGTGCTGCGCGCGATGGCGGGCGTGCTGCGTCGTGACCGCGAGAAACTGGCCGCGCTGGCCACCGCCGAAATGGGCAAGGTCCAGGCCGAAGCGCTGGCCGAGATCGAGAAGTGCGCCGTGCTGTGCGACTGGTACGCCGACCACGGCGCGCCGTTCCTGCGCGACGAGCCGACCCAGGTGCCCGACGACAAGGCCTACGTGTCCTACCTGCCGCTGGGCGTGGTGCTGGGCATCATGCCGTGGAACTTCCCGTACTGGCAGGTGATGCGCGCGGCGGTGCCGATCCTGATGGGCGGCAATGGCTTCCTGCTCAAGCCGGCCGAGAACATCGTCGGCACCGCACAGCTGCTCGATGCGGCGTGGCGTGATGCTGGGCTGCCGGAGGGGACCTTCATCGCCGCCAACATCAGCCGCGAGGGCACCAGCCGCGCCATCGCCGATGACCGCATTGCCGCCGTCACCCTGACCGGCAGCGTGGCCGCCGGCCGCAGCATCGCCGCCCAGGCCGGGCAGGCGCTGAAGAAGGTGGTGCTGGAGCTGGGCGGCTCGGATCCGTTCATCGTGTTGGCCGATGCCGATCTGGATGCCGCGGTCGACGCGGCCGTGGCTTCGCGCTTCCAGAACACCGGGCAGGTCTGCATCGCCGGCAAGCGCATCATCGTCGAAGACGCGGTCTACGACCGGTTCGTGGCGCAGTTCTGCCAGAAGGTGCAGGCGCTGACCATCGGCGACGGCCGCGACCCAGGCAACCGCATCGGCCCGATGGCACGCCAGGACCTGCTCGAACAGCTCGATGCGCAGGTGCGCGCGTCGGTGGACGCCGGTGCGCAGTTGCTGGTTGGCGGTCATCAGCTGGACCGGCCGGGCGCGTTCTATGCGCCCACCGTGCTGGCAGGGGTGGAGCCGGGCATGCAGGCCTTCGACACCGAAACCTTCGGTCCGGTGGCCTCGATCAGCCGCGCCCGCGACGCCGACCACGCGGTGGAACTGGCCAACCAGAGCGAGTTCGGCCTCAGCGGCAACCTGTGGAGCGGCGACCGCGCCCGCGCGATGCAGCTGGCACGCCGGCTGCAGACCGGCGGCGTGTTCGTCAACGGCTTCTCCGCCTCCGACCCGCGCGTGCCGATCGGCGGGGTGAAGAAGAGCGGCTTCGGTCGCGAGCTCTCGCACTTCGGCATCCGCGAGTTCGTCAACGCGCAGACGGTGTGGTTCGACAAGCGTTGACGCGCGGCTCCCATCCTTCCTGCAACGATTCACCATCAGTCCAGCGAAAAGGACGGCATTCCCATGTCCAAGGGTTCAGACCTGCTCGTCGCCGCACTTGAGAACGAAGGCGTCGAGCGTATTTTCGGCATCCCCGGCGAGGAGAACCTCGACGTGGTCGAGTCCCTGCGCCATTCCAGCATCGAGCTGGTCATCACCCGCCACGAGCAGGCGGCGGTGTTCATGGCCGCCACCTATGGTCGGCTGACCGGCAAGCCCGGCGTATGCCTGGCCACGCTCGGTCCGGGCGCGCTCAACTTCACCACCGGCGCGGCCTACGCGCTGCTCGGTGCGTGGCCGGTGATCATGATCACCGGGCAGAAAGGCATCGTCGCCAGCAAGCAGGCGCGCTTCCAGATCGTGGACATCGTCAGCACGATGAAGCCGCTGACCAAGCAGGCACGGCAGATCGTCTCGGCGCGCACCATCCCCACCATCGTGCGCGAGGCCTTCCGCGTCGCCCAGGAAGAGCGCCCGGGCCCGGTGCTGCTGGAGCTGCCCGAGGACATCGCCGCCGATGAGGTGGAGGGTGTGGCATTGATTCCGCCGCACGCGGTGGATCGGCCGATTGCCAGCCCGGAGGCGCTGGATCGTGCGGCGCAGATCATCCGCGCAGCCAAGCGGCCGCTGCTGATGATCGCCTCGGCCGCCTCGCGGCCGCAGTCGAGCGAGGCGCTGTCGGCGTTCGTGCTGCGCGCCGGCATTCCGTTCTTCACCACGCAGATGGGCAAGGGCGCGGTGGCCGGCGGCTCGGGCCTGTACATGGGCACCGCCGCGCTGACCGAGCGCGATTACGTGCACATGGCCATCGATCAGGCCGACGTGATCGTGACCATCGGCCATGAGGTGACCGAGAAGCCGCCGTTCGTGATGCGCCCGGGTGGCCCGACGGTGATCCATATCGGCTACTCGCAGGCGGCGGTGGAGCAGGTGTACTTCCCGCAGGTGGAGGTGATCGGCGATATCGGCCGTTCGCTGACCCAGCTGGCCGATCGCATCGAAGGCGCGGTGCCGAACGCCGATGCGCTGCTGCCGCTGCGCGCGACCATCCTGGAGCACCTGGCCGACCGTGCCGAGGAGGCCGGTTTCACCCCGCAGCGGCTGGTGCACGACGTGCGCCAGGTGATGCCGCCGGACGGCATCGTGGCGCTGGACAACGGCATGTACAAGATCTGGTTTGCGCGCAACTATCGCACCCAGGTGGCCAACACGCTGCTGCTGGACAATGCGCTGGCGACGATGGGCGCGGGCCTGCCGTCGGCGATCATGGCCTCGATCCTGTATCCGCAGCGGCGGGTGCTGGCGGTGTGCGGCGACGGCGGTTTCATGATGAACAGCCAGGAGCTGGAAACCGCGCGCCGGCTCGGCCTGAACCTGGTGGTGCTGATCCTCAACGACGGCGCCTACGGGATGATCCGCTGGAAGCAGGCGGTGGATGGCTTCACCGACTACGGCATGACCTTCAGCAATCCTGATTTCGTGAAGTATGCGCAGGCCTATGGCTGCAAGGGGCATGAGGTGACCGCCATCGAGCAGTTCATCCCGACCCTGGAGGCGGCCTTCAATGAGGGTGGGGTGCATCTGGTGTCGGTGCCGATCGACTATTCGGAGAACCAGCGTGTGCTGGTGGACGAACTGCGGCAGGCGTTCCCGGGAAACGGCTGACGGTCGCCGGCGCGCGATCGGGCGGGGCGCGCCCGCGATCTCGCCCCCGCGATCTGGTCGGTGTCGACCTTGGTCGACACAGGGAACGCCAACCAAGGTTGGCGGCTACCAGAGCAGGGAACGCCAACCAAGGTTGGCGGCTACCGGGCATCGCCAAACGGGGTCAGATCCCTTTGCGCAGCAAAGGGATCTGACCCCTCTCCCGGCCGGGGCAGGGCGGTTTTGGTATGCTGGGCAACCGGCTGTGCCGGGCGCAGCATCCCCCCTCACTACACGATTCCCGCAGATCCATGAGCGAAGCTACCGATACCCCCCCCGTCGACGAAAACAAGTTGATCGCCGAGCGCCGTGAGAAACTCAAAGCGCTGCGTGGGCAGGGCATCGCGTACCCGAACGACTTCCGTCGCCAGGACTTCGCCGGTCGCCTGCAGGACGAATTCGCCGATGCCGAGACCTGGACCGCGGAGGCGCTGGAAGGCAACGGCCGCCAGGTGAAGATGGCCGGCCGCCTGATGGCCAAGCGCATCATGGGCAAGGCCAGCTTCGCCCAGATCCAGGACGAGTCCGGCCGCATCCAGCTGTTCCTGCAGGGCGCCGCGCTGGGCGATGCCTACACCGCCTTCAAGGGCTGGGACGTGGGCGACATCATCGCCGTCGAAGGTGGCCTGACCCGCACCAAGACCGGCGAGCTGTCGGTCAAGGCCGAGTCGATCCGCCTGCTGACCAAGTCGCTGCGTCCGCTGCCGGACAAGTGGCACGGGCTGGCCGACGTCGAGCAGCGCTACCGCCAGCGTTACGTCGACCTGATCGTGACCCCGGAATCGCGCGCGGTCTTCATCAAGCGCTCCAAGATCATCCGCGCCATGCGCGCGTGGCTGGACAACCGCGACTTCCTGGAAGTCGAAACGCCGATGATGCATTACATCCCCGGCGGCGCGGCGGCCAAGCCGTTCACCACCCACCACAACGCGCTGGACCTGGACCTGTACCTGCGCGTGGCGCCGGAGCTGTACCTCAAGCGCCTGACCGTGGGTGGCCTGGAGCGGGTGTACGAGATCAACCGCAACTTCCGCAACGAAGGTGTCAGCACCCGCCACAACCCGGAATTCACCATGATGGAACTGTACGAGGCCTATGCCACGTACAACGAGATCATGGACCTGACCGAGGGCGTGATCCGCGATGTGGCGCAGACCGTCAACGGTGGCACCGAAGTGGAATGGGACGGCGCGAAGATCGACCTGGGCCCGGCGTTCCGCCGCTGGCGCATGGACGAGGCGGTACGCCACCACAATCCGGAAATCTCCGCCGCCGACTGCACCGACCGCGAGGCGCTGCTGCGCCATTGCGAGCGCTTGAAGATCCGCGTCAAGCCGTCCTACGGCTGGGGCAAGCTGCTGCTGGAGATCTTCGAAGCCACCGTCGAGCACACCCTGATCCAGCCGACCTTCATCACCGATCACCCGGTGGAGGTCTCGCCGCTGGCCCGCGCCAATGACAATGACCCGGGCTATACCGACCGCTTCGAGCTGTTCGTCAACGGCAAGGAGTTGGCCAACGGCTTCTCCGAGCTGAACGACCCGGAAGACCAGGCCCAGCGTTTCCAGGCCCAGGTGGCTGCGAAGGAAGGCGGTGACGACGAGGCGATGCACTACGACGCCGATTACATCCGTGCGCTGGAGTACGGTATGGCGCCGACCGGCGGCCTGGGTATCGGCGTGGACCGTCTGGTGATGCTGCTGACCGGCAGCAGCTCGATCCGCGACGTGCTGCTGTTCCCGTACATGCGTCCGGAGCAGTAAGACGTCTTTCTGACGCCCGTTTGTGCGCGCCGTCGCGAAATGAGACGGCGCGATTGACGCCTATCGCACTAGGCGTATCGTTATTGCACTTCCTTGACGTCCTGTATGGCTTGATCGGCGTCGGGGGAGGGCACGGTGCGGAGAGCCCGCTTCACGCCGTGATGACGATCATGAACCGGGACGCATGACACGGGAGTCAGGCCGATGCAGGGTGCGAGCGTTCGCAGCGGCAGAATATCCTCGCCTGCTGATGATCCAGCATGGTCGAAAAACCAGGCAGAATATGCGTTGAACATCGTCATTGTTGACGACCAGACGTCCGCCAGGACGATGCTGCGCCATGTCATCGAAGACATCGCGCCCGAACTGAGCGTGTACGACTTCGGCGATCCGCTGACGGCATTGGCCTGGTGCGAAGCGCACCCGGTCGATCTGCTGCTGCTCGACTACCGCATGCCGGAAATGGACGGGCTGGAGTTCGCCCGCCGCTTCCGGCGTCTGCCCAAGCACCGCGACATTCCGGTGATCCTGATTACCGTGGTGGGCGACGAGCCGATCCGGCAGGCGGCGCTGGAAGCGGGTGTCATCGATTTCCTGGTCAAGCCGATCCGTCCGCGCGAACTGCGCGCGCGCTGCTACAACCTGTTGCAGCTGCGCCAGCAGACCGAGAACGTGAAGCAGCGCGCCTTGTCGCTGGAACAGCGGTTGCTGGCAAGCATGCACGAGGTCGAGGAGCGCGAGCGCGAGACCCTCTCGCGGCTGGCGCGGGCGATCGAGTTCCGTGATGCCGGCACCAGTGCCTACCTGGAGCGCATGGCGCGAGTGGCCGGCCTGATCGCCGATCAGCTTGGCCTTCCCGAAGACGACGTGCGCCTGATCGAGATGGCCGCGCCGCTGCATGACATGGGCAAGATCGCCATTCCCGACGCGGTTCTGCTCAAGCAGGGCAAGCTCAACGACGAAGAACTGGCGATCATGCGCCGACACCCGCGTATCGGCCACGAGCTGCTCAGCGGCAGCCAGAACCGCTTCATCCAGGTCGGCGCGTTGATCGCGCTGCGCCACCATGAACGCTACGACGGCAGCGGCTATCCCGATGGCCTGGTGGGCGATGCCATTCCGCTGGAGGCGCGCATCGTCGCCGTGGCCGATGTGTTTGACGCACTGATATCGCCACGCCCGTACAAGGAAGCGTGGACCATGGAAGCCACGCTGGCCTATCTGTATGCACAGCGCGGGCGCCTGTTCGACCCACGCTGCGTGGACGCACTGCTGCGCGGCCGCGAACAGCTCGAGCACATCTGCGCCGAGCACTCGATGGCATCGGCGCGGCCGGGGCTGGGCGCGTGAAACGCGCGTGGTCGCGGCTGCGACTGCGCCTGTCCCAGCGACAGGACAGCGAGCATGGGCAACAGATCGTCCGCATCGTCCTGATCAGCCTGATCCTGGCCTACGTGCTGCTGCCAGCGCCGCGCCACGATCTGCCGCACACGCAGTACGTGGGCGTGCTGGCCATCGTGCTGACCGGCCTGAGCCTGTCGTTGCTGCTGTTTGGCTGGCTGCTGTGGCGCCCCGGCCGTTCCGACCCGCGCCGCGTGCTGGGCATGCTGGCCGACTATGGCCTGATTGCCGCCGGCATGGTGCAGATGGGCGAGCCGCTGGCCTGGGTCTACATCGTGGTGATGTGGGTGACCGTCGGCAACGGCATGCGCTTTGGCAACCATTACCTGTATGTGGCGGTGGCCATGGCGATGGTCAGCTTCGGTTCCACCGTGCTGCTCACGCCTTACTGGGAGCGCAATTTCCGCCTGGCCATCGGCCTCTGGCTGGGGCTTGCGGCGGTGCCGTTGTATTTCTCGACCCTGCTGCGGCAGTTGACCGAGGCGATGGCCGAAGCGCGCCGGGCCAGTGAGGCCAAGAGCCGCTTCCTGGCCAACATGAGCCATGAATTCCGCACGCCGCTCAATGGCCTCAACGGCATGACCGAAGTGCTGGCCACCACGCGGCTGGATGACGAGCAGCGGGAATGCGTGAACACCATCCAGGCGTCGTCGCGCAGCCTGCTGGCCCTGGTCGAGGAGGTGCTGGACATCTCGGCGATCGAGGCCGGCAAGCTGCGGGTGGTGGCCGAGGATTTCGCGCTGACCGACGTCATCCAGGCCATCGGCCTGATCCTGCTGCCACAGGCCAAGGCCAAGCGCCTGGACTACCGGGTGAAGGTGGCCGACGGCGTCCCTCCGCGGCTGTGCGGCGATGTCGGGCACCTGCGCCAGATCCTGCTGAACCTGGCCGGCAATGCGGTCAAGTTCACCGATCACGGCCGCGTCGAGATCCGGGTGGGCGTGGTCCACGCCGACACCAGCGGCGCGGTGCGGCTGCGTTTTGACATCCTCGATACCGGCATCGGCGTGCCGCCTGCGATGCGGCCGCGGCTGTTCGATGCGTTCGAGCAGGCCGATGTGAGCATGGCGCGCCGCCATGAAGGGACCGGCCTGGGCACGACCATCGCCAAGGGCCTGGTCGAAGCCATGGAGGGTGAGATCGGCTATCTGGACAACCCACCGCGCGGCAGTCACTTCTGGGTTGAACTGCCGTTCGCGCCGCCGCAGCCGATGGTGCCGGGTGCGGTACCGACCCTGGCCGGCGGCGACGACACCGGCCAGAGTGGCAATGTGATCGCCTTTGCCGATCCGTTCCTGCGCCATCGCGCGCGGGTGCGCAGCATGCAGATCCTGGTGGCCGACGACCACGAGGCCAACCGCATGGTGCTGCAGCGGCTGCTGCAGAAGGCCGGCCACCGCGTGCTGTGCGTGGATGGCGGTGAAGCGGTGCTCGACGCACTGGCTGACAGCGAGTTCGATGCGGTGATCGTGGACCTGCACATGCCGGGCATGAGTGGGCTGGACATGCTCAAGGAGCTGCGGGTGATGCAGGCCGGCGGCGGTCCGCGCACGCCGGTGCTGGTGCTCAGCGCCGATGTCACGCCCGAGGCGATCCAGCGCTGCACCCAGGCCGGCGCGCACGCGTTCCTGGCCAAGCCGGTGGTGGCCGTGCGCCTGCTCGACACCCTGGCCGAGATCGCCAGCAACGCGCAGTTGAAGACCATGGCTGCGCCCGCAGTGCGCTCATCCACTGCGTTGCCGGAGGGTGTGCTCGACAGCAGCGTGCTCGATGAGCTGGCTTCACTGGGCATGGGCGAGGGATTCGAGCGCGAGTTCATCCGCCAATGCCTGGAAGATGCAGCCACCTGCATGGGCAAGGCCGAGCAGTCCGGTGAGGGTGCGCAGTGGGAGGTGTTCCGCGAACAGGCCCACGCGATCAAGGGCGTGGCCAGCAACCTGGGCCTGATGCGCGCGGCCAACCGGGCCGGTGAGCTGATGCGCATGGCCGATTGGCAGTTGAAGGCGGAATGGCGCACGCGCCTGTCGATCCTGCAGGAAGCGATCAAGGAAGGCCGCCGCGCGCTGGATGCGCGGGCCGAACGCCGGCTGCGCAGTGCCGCCGATGACGGTGAGGCGCGGTGACGGCGGGGCTGGCCGGTAAAAACGGCTGATTGATTGCCGCCTGCGCGGTTGATAGCATGCGGGCCTGTTCAAGACGCCCTCCCGGTCCGCCGGGAGGGCGTCTCGTTTTGGTTCCCCTTCATTTCAAGGAACCTGCATGAACACGCTCTCCGATTCCCACGCAACGGCCGACCGTGGCCTGGGTCATGTGCTGCACGGCCACGGCGCTCGACGCGTCATGGTGCTGCACGACTGGCTGGGCGACCACAGCGGTTACGCGCCGCTGTTGCCCTGGCTTGACGGCACTGCCTTCACCTGCGCCTTCGTCGATCTGCGCGGTTACGGCTGCTCGATGGGCATGCAGGGCGATTACAGCCAGCGGGAGATGGCGGCCGACTGCCTGGAACTGGCCGATCGGCTGGGATGGTCGCGCTTCCATGTCATCGGGCACTCGATGACCGGCATGCTGACCCAGCGCCTGGCGGTGGATGCGCCGCAGCGTATCGCCAGCGCGATCGCGGTCTGCCCGGTATCGGCCGCCGGCAACCGCCTGCAGGGCGAGGCGCTGGCGTTCTTTGCCAGCACCACCACCGACGATGCCGCGCTGCGCAGGTTGTTCGCCTTTGTGTCGCCGGGCCTGTCGGCCGCCTGGGTGGAGGCGAAGCTGCAGTGCAATCGCCGCAACGTTGCCGCCTGCTGTCGGCTGCCGTACCTGCGCACACTGGTGGAAACGGATTTCGTGGAGGAGGTGCGCGGGTTGCGCACGCCCTTCCTGGTCATCATCGGCGATCGTGATCCTGGCCTGGATACCGCGGCGATGCAGGGCACCTTCCTGGCCTGGCACCCGATGGCGGAACTGCAGGTGCTGGGCCATTGCGGGCACTACCCGATGCAGGAATGCCCGCCGCGGCTGGCTGCGGTGATCGAGGCGTTCCTGCTGCGCCAGCAGGATTGAACGAGGGCAGCAGCACGGATAAAAAAAGCCCGGTGGCCAACCGGGCTTGAACCCTTCTGGGGGAGGGTGAATCAGGCCGCGTCGAGGCTGGCGCGACGGGTCTGGGCCTTGATCAGGCGATCCATGGTGCGCAGCGAACGGTCGCCAAGGACCAGGGCGGAGTCGACCCAGACCTTGGTGATTTCCAGCAGTTCGTCGTAGCTGACCGGCTGGGCGATGGCGCGCGCGGCGTTCATTGCCAGGTACGACTGCGGGATGCGCTGCTGCTGGCGGATCAGGTCTTCCACTGCGGCACGTCCTTCTCCCTTCTTCACCAGTACGTCCACCACGCCCATCGCGTACATCTCTTCGGCGCTGTAGACGCGTCCGTCCAGGATGATCTTCTCGGCCAGGTGCGGGGAGACCCGGCGGCACAGGAAGGAATAGGCGCCCATGCCCGGGAACAGCCCGAACAGCACCTCCGGCAGGCCCAGGCCGCTGCCTTCTTCGGCGACGATGGTGTGGCAGGCCAGGGCCATTTCCAGGCCGCCGCCCAGTGCGTCGCCCTGGATCAGGGCGATCGAGCGGATGTCGCCGCCGAAGCCGGTGTGCAGGTGGTGTACGCCCTCCACGCAGCGCTGGGCATAGCTGAGCAGAAGATCGCGGTTGCCTTCACGGATCAGGCGGGTGAACAGGTCCAGGTCGCCGCCCAGGTTGTAGGCGGCGGCGTCGGAGGCCAGCACGAAGTGGCGCAGCTTGCCGCTGTGGCGTTCGGCCGGGCCACGGGTGATGGCGGCCATGTAACTCCACATTTCATCCAGCATGTCCTTGCGGCAGCAGGGGCGGATGCCGGTGGCGGCGTCGGCGTGCATGAACAGCCAGTGGGCCGCGCCATCGGCGCTGTCTTCGGTACGGATGGTGGCAAAGGGGGAGCCGCTGGTGGGCAGCTTTTCGATGGTGCTCATGGAAGATTCCTCGGCATGCGGCCCGCAGAATGAGGTGGGTGGCCGGCGGGCCGAACGGTCCACACACGCGGCGATGCTACACCGCCCCCGGGGCGGCGCATGCGAAAGGGCCCGGGACGTTTCCGCCCCGGGCCCTTGCTCATCCAGACAGCCGCAAACCCTTACTGGGCGGGCGTATCGCGCAGTTCGCGGCGAAGAATCTTGCCGACATTGGTCTTCGGCAGCTCTTTTCGGAATTCAACGATTTTGGGGTGCTTGTAGCCGGTCAGGTTGGCCCGGGCGTGTTCCTTGACCATTTCGGCGGTCAGGTTAGGGTCCTTCTTCACGATGACCACCTTGACCACTTCACCGGACTTCTCATCCGGTACGCCCACGGCAGCCACTTCCAGCACGCCTGGCATCATCGCGATGACGTCTTCGACTTCGTTCGGGTACACGTTGAAGCCGGACACCAGGATCATGTCCTTCTTGCGGTCGACGATGTAGCAGAAGCCGTGCTCGTCCATCTTTGCCATGTCGCCGGTGTGCAGCCAGCCGTCGGCGTCGATGGCCTTTGCGGTCTCGTCCGGCCGCTGCCAGTAGCCCTTCATGACCTGCGGGCCCTTGATGCACAGCTCGCCCACCTCGCCCAACGGCAGGATGGCGCTGTTGTCGTCCTTGATGCAGGCATCGGTGGACGGAATCGGCAGGCCGATCGAGCCGTTGTACTCGGTCAGGGTGAGCGGGTTGATGCAGGCGGCCGGCGAGGTTTCGGTCAGGCCGTAGGCCTCGACCAGGGTCACGCCGGTCACCTTCTTCCAGCGCTCGGCCACGGCGCGCTGCACGGCCATGCCGCCGCCCAGGGTGACCTTCAGCGACGAGAAGTCGACCGTATCGAAGCCGGGGGTATTGAGCAGGCCGTTGAACAGCGTGTTGACGCCGGTGATGGCCGTGAAGCGTACCGACTTGAGCTCCTTGACGAAGCCCTTCATGTCGCGCGGGTTGGTGATCAGGTGGTTGCAGCCACCAAACTTCATGAAGACCAGGCCGTTGGCCGTCAGCGCGAAGATGTGATACAGCGGCAGGGCGGTGATGATCCACTCCTTGCCCATCTCGATGCCCGACGCACTGATCCAGGCCGAGGCCTGCTGCATGTTGGCGATCAGGTTGCGGTTGGTCAGCATCGCGCCCTTGGCCACGCCGGTGGTGCCACCGGTGTACTGCAGGAAGGCGATGTCGTCATGGTCGATCTCGACCTTGGGCAGGCTGTGGCGGCTGCCCAGCTTGAGCGCCTGCTTGAAGCGCACCGCGCCCTTGAGATGATAGTTGGGGACCATCTTCTTGACGTACTTCAGCACGAAGTTGACGATCACGCCCTTGCCGCCGAGCAGGTCGCCCAGGCCGGTGGTGACCACGTGCTTGACCGGCGTATCGGCGATGACCTGCTCGACGGTGTCGCCGAAGTTGTCCACCACCACCAGTGCGGCCACGCCGGCATCGACCAGCTGATGCTTGAGCTCGCGTGCGGTGTACAGCGGGTTGACGTTGACCACGGTCAGGCCGGCGCGCAGTACGCCGAAGGTGGCGATGGGGTACTGCAGGCAGTTGGGCATCATCAGGGCGACGCGGTCGCCCTTCTTGAGCTTGAGCTCACCCAGCAGGTAGGCCGCGAACTGCTCGACCAGCGCGTCGGTCTCGCCGTAGGTCAGCACCTTGCCGAAGCTGGAGTAGGCGGGGCGGTCGCGGAACTTGGCCACGGAGGCGTCGAAGACCGAAGCGACCGAATGGAATTCGTTGACGTCGATTTCGGCGGGAACGCCTTTCGGATAGCTCTGCAGCCAGGGACGATCCAGACTCATATTCCCCCTCCAGGAATCGTGATGTATTAGGTTGCGGCCCTGAGCGTAGCGACAATGGCCGTTCATTGCAGCATACCCCGCCGTAGGGAAAACGCGAAGAGGGGTTCGCGGCGGCGGCAAGGGTAGGTGCCGACCTTGGTCGGCACGGGATGCCGGTGCGGCAATTGGTAGGTGCCGACCTAGGTCGGCACGGGATTTCGAGGGGGCGTCCTGGATCAGTGCCCACCAAGGTGGGCACCTACCGGTTTGGGGCAAGGTGGGCACCTACCGGTTTGCGGCTCAGCCCTTGTTGCGCACCGGTGCACCGTTGGCCTTGTAGTACGGCGCGGTGCTGCGGGCCAGCGGGGTGCGGCCGCGGATCACGTCGGCCAGCTTCTCGGCCATCATGATGGTCGGCGCGTTGAGGTTGCCGGTCACCACCTGCGGCATGATCGAGGCATCGACGATGCGCAGGCCTTCCAGGCCATGCACGCGGCCCTGGCCATCGACCACCGCCATCGGGTCATCGGCATGGCCCATCTTGTTCGAGCACGACGGGTGGTAGGCGGTCTCGGCGTGCTCGCGCACGAACGCATCGATCTGCGCATCGGTCTGCAGTGCGCTGCCCGGCGAGATCTCGCGGCCGCTGTACGGGGCCAGCGCCGGCTGCGCGAAGATCTCGCGGGTGATGCGGATCGCCGCACGGAACTCACGCCAGTCCTGGTCGTGCGACATGTAGTTGAACAGGATGCTGGGATGTTCGCGCGGGTCCTTGGAGCGCACGTGGATGCGGCCACGGCTGGGTGAACGCATCGAGCCGACGTGCATCTGGAAGCTGTGCGCCTTGATCGGGTTGGAGCCGTTGTAATTGATCGCCACCGGCAGGAAGTGATACTGCAGGTTCGGCCAATCGAACTCGGCATCGCTGCGGATGAAGCCGCCGGCCTCGAACTGGTTGCTGGCGCCGATGCCTGTGCCCATGAACAGCCACTCGGCGCCGATCGCCGGCTGGTTGTACAGCTTCAGTGCCGGCGCCAGCGACACCGGCTTCTTGCACTCGTACTGCAGGTACATCTCAAGGTGGTCCTGCAGGTTGGCGCCGACGCCGGGCAGGTGGTGCACCAGATCGATGTCCAGGCTGCGCAGCAGGTCGGCCGGGCCGACACCGGAGCGCTGCAGGATCTGCGGCGAGGCGATGGCACCGCCGCACAGCAGGACCTCGCGGCGCGCGGTGGCGCGCTGCGGCTGGTCGTTGTGCAGCCACTGCACGCCCACCGCGCGCTTGCCCGAGAACACGATGCGGTCGGTCAGCGCGTGGGTGACGATGGTCAGGTTCGGGCGCGGCTTGGCCAGGTCCAGGTAGCCGCGGGCGGTGCTGGAACGACGGCCCTGCGGGGTGACCGTGCGGTCCATCGGGCCGAAGCCTTCCTGCTGGTAACCGTTGAGGTCGTCGGTGCGCGGGTAGCCGGCCTGCACGCCGGCTTCAACCATCGCCGCGAACAGCTCGTTGTTGCCGGCCTTGGGCGTGGTCACCCGCAGCGGGCCTTCGCCACCGTGGTAGTCGTTGGGGCCGATGTCGCGGGTTTCGGCCTTGCGGAAGTACGGCAGGCAGTCCAGGTAGGTCCAGTCTTCCAGGCCCGGCATGCTGGCCCAGTTGTCATAGTCCATCGCATTGCCGCGGATGTAGCACATGCCGTTGATCAGCGACGAGCCGCCCAGGCCCTTGCCGCGGCCGCAATCCATGCGGCGGTTGTTCATGAAGGGCTCGGGATCGGTCTTGTACGCCCAGTTGTAGCGCTTGCCCTGCAGCGGGAAGGCCAGCGCGGCCGGCATCTGGGTACGGAAGTCGAGCCGGTAGTCCGGGCCACCGGCTTCCAGCAGCAGCACGCTGACATCGGCATCTTCGGTGAGGCGGGTGGCCAGCACGTTGCCGGCCGAACCGGCGCCGATGATGATGTAGTCGTACTCGTTATGGGTGCTCATGGGTGTCTCCTGCAGGCCGGGGCGCGCTGCATGCAGGCGTCCCGGCGGAATGTCGGATCGGCACGATGGCCGCACGATGGGGCGCGCGCAGGGCGCGCCGGTCAGAACACGCTGGCGTAGTCGCCCAGCTCGACCTGCACCGACTTGATGCGGGTGTAGTGGCCGAGGGTGGAGAGGCCGTTCTCGCGGCCGACGCCGGATTCCTTGTAGCCACCGACCGGCATTTCGGCCGGCGACTCACCCCAGGTGTTGATCCAGCAGATGCCGGCTTCCAGGCGGTGGATGATGCGGTGGGCGCGGCTGACATCATTGCTGACCACGCCGGCGGCCAGGCCGAAGGTGGTGTCGTTGGCGCGGCGCACCACTTCGTCCTCGTCGTCGTAGGCGAGGATGCTCATCACCGGCCCGAAGATCTCTTCGCGGACAATCGTCATGTCATCGCGGCAGTCGGAGAACACGGTGGGCAGCACGTAGGCGCCATTGGCCAGCGCGCCTTCGGTGGCACGGCCGCCGCCGGTCAGCAGGCGGGCGCCTTCGGCCTTGCCGCTTTCGATGTAGCGCAGCACGTTTTCCATGTGCGGGAAGCTGGTCAGCGGGCCGAAGTTGGTCTCGGCGGCCATCGGGTCGCCGATGCGGATGCGCTTGACGCGCTCGACCACGGCGGCTTCGAAGGCGGCCAGCATGCTGCGCGGCACGAACACGCGGGTGCCGTTGGTGCAGACCTGGCCGGAGCTGAAGAAGTTGGCCATCACCGCGATGTCGGCGGCGCGGTCGAGGTCGGCGTCATCGCAGATCACCAGCGGCGACTTGCCGCCCAGCTCCATGGTCACTTCCTTCAGCGACGAAGACGCGGCGCTGGCCATCACCTTCTTGCCGGTGGCGACGCCGCCGGTGAAGGAGATCTTCTCGATCACCGGGTGCTCGGTCAGCCACTGGCCGATCTCGCGGCCCGGGCCCTGCACGACGTTGAACACGCCGGCCGGCACGCCGGCTTCGGTGTAGATCTCGGCCAGCTTGATCGCGGTCAGCGGGGTCACTTCCGACGGCTTGAACACCATCGCATTGCCGGCGGCCAGGGCCGGGGCCGACTTCCACATGGCGATCTGGATCGGGTAGTTCCAGGCGCCGATGCCGGCGACCACGCCCAGCGGCTCGCGGCGGGTGTAGAAGAAGCTCGATTCGCGCAGCGGCAGCTGGATGCCTTCGATGGCGGTGGCCAGGCCGGCGTAGTACTCGACCACGTCGGCACCGGTGACGATATCCACGGTGGTGGTCTCGGCCAGTGCCTTGCCGGTATCCAGGGTTTCCAGATGGGCCAGCTCGTCGTTGCGTTCACGCAGGATCTCGACGGCGCGGCGCAGGATGCGCGAACGCTCCATCGCGGTCATCGCCGCCCACACCTTCTGGCCTTCGGCCGCGCTCTGCACGGCGCGCTCGACGTCGGCCTGGCTGGCCACCTGCACTTCGGCGATCACCTCACCGGTGGCCGGGTTGACGGTCTTGAAGGTCTTGCCGCTGGTGGCATCGACGCGCTGGCCGTGGATGTAGAGCTGTTGGACGGGCAGGGTGGTCATGGGGCGTACTCCTTGGAAGGGGGCGGGTGCTGAAGCGCTTATAGCGCGCCAGCCTGCAACTGGAAGTCGATATAGCCGTATGCGATGCGCCGGGACTTCTCGGCGTTGAACTGGCCGCCGACCAGGCTGCCGCGCAGCCACAGGCCGTCGATCATCGCGGCCAGGCCACGGGCGGCCAGGCGGGCCTGCGGGTGGGGCAGCAGGCGGTTGAACTGGTGGCACAGGTTGGAGAACAGGCGCTGGTCGTTGGCGCGCTGCAGCCGGGCCAGTTCCGGCTGGTGCATGCTGGCGGCCCAGAAGGTCAGCCAGACGCGCATCGCGGTGCCGTTGATCTGGCTGTCGTCGAAGTTGCCATCGACGATCGCGCGCAGCTGCTCGCGCGGATCGTCGCCGACGTCGGCGCGGTAGCGGGCAACGGCATCCTTCAGTTCACGCAGGATCTGCCGCATTGCAGCATTGAGCAGGCCGTCCTTGTCGCCGAAGTAGTGGGCGACGATACCGCTGGACAGCCCGGCCTTCTTCGCGATGGTGGCGACGGTCGCATCGGCCATGCCGATCTCGTCGATGGTCTGGAAAGTGGCCCGGATCAGCTGTTCGCGCCGTACCGGTTCCACGCCTTTCTTCGGCATTGTCTCTCCACGGATTGCGACCCGAAGGATCGGGCTGCCGGCCATTATGCTTTTTATTGATTGAACGTTCAATCAATAAACCCTAGGATGCGCTCGCGCCCCACGCCATGGGCCCGGTTTACCGGTCCGGCCCCGCCCATGTGCTCCCCCGGACTGATGAGACGACCCCATGTCTTCCCTGGCTCATCCCAAGCGTTCGCCCCTGCGCTTGAACCGTTTTGTCTTCTTCAGCTCCTCGGTGTCGATCGGCATCCTCGGGCTGCTCACCGTTCTCTATCCCGAAGGCAGCGAGCACTGGCTGCAATGGGCGCAGGCCGAGGTCTCGGCCGCGTTCGGCTGGTGGTACATGCTGCTGATCGTGCTGTGCCTGGGCTTCGTGCTGTGGCTGGCGTTCTCGCCGTATGGCCGCATCCGCCTGGGCCATAACGAGGAATCACCGGCGTTTGGCTACGTGGCCTGGGTGTCGATGCTGTTCTCGGCCGGCATCGGCATCGCGCTGCTGTACTACGGCGCCTATGAGCCGCTGGACCATTTCCTGCGTCCGCCCGGGCAGCCCGGCGGCACCGTGGCCGCCGGCCGCGAGGCGATGGTGCTGACCTTCCTGCACTGGGGCCTGCACGGCTGGGCGCTGTACGCGCTGGTCGGCGTGGCGCTGGGCTACTTCGCCTACCGCCGCGACCTGCCGCTGGCGCTGCGCTCGGCGCTGTACCCGATCTTCGGTGAGCGCATCCATGGCCGCATCGGCGACATGGTCGATGGCTTCGGCATTCTGGCCACGCTGATCTCGATGGTGACCAACCTCGGTATCGGTGCGCTGGTGGTGCAGTCCGGCCTGGTCTACCTGTTCAACATCCCGGATACGCCGCAGGTGCTGGTGGCGATCGTGCTGGTGATGATGGTGGTGGCCACCATCGGCGTGGTGGCGGGTGTGGAGAAGGGCATCGCCTGGCTCTCCAATCTCAACGTGCGCCTGCTGTGCGGCCTGCTGCTGTTCGTGCTGGTCACCGGCCCGACCCTGCACCTGTTCGACGGCCTGATCCAGAACACCGGCGACTACCTGGGCGCGTTCGTGCGCAAGAGCTTCGACATGTACCTCAACGACCCCAAGGGCCGCGAGTGGATGGGCTCGTGGACGCTGTTCTACTGGGCGTGGTGGATTGCCTGGGCGCCGTTCGTCGGTCTTTTCGTGGCGCGCATCTCGCGTGGCCGCACCATCCGCGAAGTGATCATGGGCGTGCTGCTGATCCCGCTCGGCTTCACCCTGGCGTGGCTGTCGATCTTCGGCAATACCGCCATCGACCTGGTGCTCAACCACGGCCAGGCGATCCTCGGCGAGGTGGCGCAGAATGATGCGGCGATGACGCTGTTCAAGCTGCTGGAATACCTGCCTGCCGCGCCGTACGTGGCCGGTGCCGCAGTGGTGATCGGTTTCGTGCTGTTCCTGACCCCGGTCGACTCGGGCACGCTGATGATCGCCAACCTGTGCACCCGCCGCGTCGATGACGGCGTGGAGGACGGCCATGACGCGCCGATCTGGCTGCGCGTGTTCTGGGCGGTGGGCATCACCGTGGCCAGCGTCGGCCTGCTGCTGGCCGGCAACTTCAGCGCGATGCAGACGGCGGTGGTGCTGTGCGGCCTGCCGTTCTCGTTCATCCTGGCGTTCTACATGTGGGGCCTGCTGAAGGCGCTGCGCACCGACCCGGACGCGCCGCGACGCTGAGGGACGGTGCGGGTGGGCATCGGCGCGTGCCGATGCCTGCCACATTTCATTGCATTCCTAGATACGTCAGATGCCGTCGTGATCGACCATGGGGTCTCTTCAAGCAGGAGATCCCGATGAAACGACTTCTCTGTGGCCTGTTGCTGTCCGCTGCGGTTCCGCTGTGTGCCGAGCCGATGCCGCCGCCGATGCAGCAGCTCGATTTTCCGGTACTGGCGGTGGGTGACATCGGCCAGTTCCGCGTGCAGGTGCCGGCCTATGCGGGCGGGCAGGGGCGGGTGTCATACGCCGCGCACGCGCTGATGCCAGGCAGTGCCGACGATCGCGGTTACCGTTTCGTTGCGGTGGCCTGCGGCGATGGTGGATTTACCCCGGTGGTGCACTACGAAGACCGTGGCGTGGTCTGCTCGCGCATCGGCCAGGCGCCGCATCCGGCGTTCGAGATGGTGGTGACCGTGCTCAACACCGGCGCTGCCGACGGCGAGACGGTGATGCCGGAGGGCCTGCGTGGCCTGGTGTATGACGTCGGGCCGAGCGCGGCGCCGTGGCGGATCTACGGCGTCGGGCGGTAGGGCGGTGCATCTGTAGAGCCGAGCCGATGCTCGGCTGCGGTTTGCGGTAATGCAGCCGAGCATGGCTCGGCTCTACAGGTCGGGCGTTATTTGCTGGCCAGCTGGCGCAGCACGTACTGCAGCAGGCCGCCATGACGGAAGTATTCGACTTCCTTCGGGGTCAGCAGCATCACCGAGACCTCGAAGGTCTTCTTCGTGCCGTCGGCCCTGGTCGCGGTGACCGTGGCGCGCTTGCTGGCACCGTCCTGCAGGCCGGTGATGTCGATCACCTCCGAGCCGTCCAGGCCCAGGCTCTGCGCGTTCTCGCCGTTGCGGAACTGCAGCGGCAGCACGCCCATGCCGACCAGGTTGGAGCGGTGGATGCGCTCGAAGCTTTCGGCGATGACCGCCTTCACCCCCAGCAGCAGGGTGCCCTTGGCCGCCCAGTCGCGCGACGAGCCGGTGCCGTATTCCTTGCCGGCCAGCACTACCAGCGGCACCTTGTCGGCCTTGTACTTCATGGCCGCATCGTAGATCGCCAGCTTCTCCGGCTGGCCGCCGCCGGCCGGGTAGTACAGGGTGTTGCCGCCTTCCTCGCCACCGAACATCAGGTTCTTGATGCGGATGTTGGCGAAGGTGCCGCGGACCATCACGTCATCGTTGCCGCGGCGGCTGCCGTAGCTGTTGAAGTCGGCCGGCTGCACGCCGCGTTCCTGCAGGAAGCGGCCGGCCGGCGAGTCCTTCTTGATGTTGCCGGCCGGGGAGATGTGGTCGGTGGTGATCGAGTCGCCGAACAGGCCCATCACGCGTGCGCCGTGCACGTCGTCGATGCTGCCGGTCTGCATGGTCATGCCATCGAAGTACGGCGGGTTCTTGATGTAGGTGGAGGCATCGCTCCACTCGTACAGGTTGCCGTCCGGCGAGGCGATGGTGTTCCAGCGGGTATCACCCTTGAACACGTCGGCGTAGTTCTGCTTGAACATCTCCGGGCCGATGGTGGCGGCGATGACATCGCCGATTTCCTTGTTGCTCGGCCAGATGTCGCGCAGGAACACCGGCTGGCCATCGCTGCCGGTACCCAGCGGCTGGGTGGTCAGGTCGATGTCGGTGGTGCCGGCGATGGCGTAGGCCACCACCAGCGGCGGGCTGGCCAGGTAGTTCATCTTCACTTCGGGATGGACGCGGCCCTCGAAGTTGCGGTTGCCCGACAGCACCGAGGTGACCACCAGGTCGCCGGCGGCGATGCCGGCGCTTACTTCGGTCGGCAGCGGGCCGGAGTTGCCGATGCAGGTGGTGCAGCCGTAGCCGACCACGTAGAAGCCGATCTTTTCCAGCTCCTTCAGCACGCCGGCCTTTTCCAGGTAATCGGTGACCACGCGCGAGCCTGGGCCGAGCGAGGTCTTCACCCACGGCTGACGGTTCAGGCCCTTGGCCGCCGCGTTGCGGGCCAGCAGGCCGGCGCCGATCATCACCGCCGGATTGGAGGTGTTGGTGCAGGAGGTGATGGCGGCGATCACCACTGCGCCGTCCTTCAGCCGCACCTTGCGGTTCTCGATCTCGATGTCGGCAAAGCCCTTGGCCAGCTGCTCGTTGCCGACCGCAGCGCCGCCGCCTTCATTGACGAACGAGGACACATCCTCGCTGCGCTTGTCACGGTTGGCGGTCATGCCGACCAGCGCTTCGCGGTAGTTCTTCTGCACATCTTCCAGCAGCACGCGGTCCTGCGGGCGCTTGGGGCCGGCCAGCGACGGCTTCACCGTGCCCATGTCCAGTTCCAGCGTGGTGCTGTACTGGGCGTGCGGGCTGCCCGGTTCGTGCCACAGGCCCTGCGCCTTGGCGTAGGCCTCGACCAGGTTGATCTGCTCTTCGCTGCGGCCGGACAGGCGCAGGTAGTTCAGCGATTCGGCGTCGATCGGGAAGATGCCGCAGGTGGCGCCGTATTCCGGGGCCATGTTGCCGATGGTGGCGCGGTCGGCCAGCGGCAGGTGCTGCAGGCCGTCACCGTAGAACTCGACGAACTTGCCGACCACGCCCAGCTTGCGCAGCATCTGGGTGACGGTCAGCACCAGGTCGGTGGCGGTGGCACCTTCGGGCAGCTTGCCGGTCAGCTTGAAGCCGACCACCTGCGGGATCAGCATCGACGACGGCTGGCCGAGCATGGCCGCCTCCGCTTCGATGCCGCCCACGCCCCAGCCGAGCACACCGATGCCGTTGATCATCGTAGTGTGGCTGTCGGTGCCGAACACGGTATCGGGGTAGGCCACCGCCTTGCCGTCCTTGTCCGCAGTCATCACCACGCGGGCCAGGTTTTCCAGGTTCACCTGGTGGACGATGCCAGTGTTGGGCGGCACCACCTTGAAGTTGTCGAAGGCCTTCTGGCCCCAGCGCAGGAAGCCGTAGCGTTCCTGGTTGCGCTGGAATTCGATCTTGCCGTTGAGGTCCAGCGCGTCGGGCTTGCCGAACACGTCGACCTGCACCGAGTGGTCGATGACCAGCTCGGAGGGAATCTGCGGATTGATCTGCTCGGGCGAGCCGCCGAGCTTGACCACCGCATCGCGCATCGCGGCCAGGTCGACCACGCAGGGCACGCCGGTGAAGTCCTGCAGGACAACGCGCGCCGGCATGAAGGCGATTTCGGTGTCCGGTTCGGCGGACGGGTTCCAGCGGGCCACGGCTTCGATGTGGTCCGGGCCGACGGTGGCGCCGCCGTCCTCATGCCGGAGCAGGTTCTCCAGCAGGATCTTCATCGAGTAGGGCAGGTGGGAGATATCGAAGCGCTGGCCCAGCGTGGGCAGGCTGAAGTAGTCGTAGGTCTTGCCGCCGACGTTCAGCTGGCTGCGAGTGGAGAACGAATCGCTCATGCGGGGTAACTCCTTCTTGCGGATGGCTTGCAGTGGCTCGCGCGTGGGCGGGCCTGCTTGCGGTCGCCGCGGGCCTGGTGGCCCCGGTGGTTCCAGTATGAACCCGAAACTGAATGGATTCACCCGGGCCGGGTCCGGCCTGCGGCATCGGTTCCAGACTACAGGGGAAGGTGTATGGCGTATGTCACGTTTGTGGCCGATCCTTTGCGAGGCAAGGGCTGGCGGGTCGCCGGTCCTGTTCAGGGTGGAAGTATGCCCGGGGGAGTATGTATAATTTGTGCATACTCTGGAGGGCCTACCGATGGAAGCCACTGTTGCAGAACGCGGACAGATCACCCTGCCCAAGGCGGTGCGTGATGCCCTCGGCCTGACCAAGGGCACGCTGCTGAAGGTCGAGCTGGACGGCAGCCGCATCATCCTGCGCAAGAGTGTTGACGATGCCATTTCACGGGCGCGCGGCAAGTTCGCGCTGGACGGTTTCGAATCGTCCGACGCCGCCGTGCGTTCGGTGCGCGACGAGGACTGACCGGTGATGATCGCCGTCGATTCACCGGTGCTGGTCGAACTGCTCAGCAATGGCCCGCAGGCCGATGCGGTGGAAGCCATCCTGCGCCAGAGCCTGGTCGGTGGCCGCGTGGTGGTCTGCGGCGCGACCCTGGCCGAAGTCTGCGCATCGCTGCGCGGCGGTGCCGAAGTGCTCGAAGCGCTGGAAGAAATGGGCGTGCACTTCAATCCGATGGAAGCCAAGTCGGCGCTGCGCGCTGGCGAGATGCACCGCCGTCACCGCCAGCGCAGCGGCAGCCGCCGCAGCCTGGACGAATTCATGGTCGGCGCCCACGCACTGCTGCAGTGCGATGGCCTGATCACCTGGAACGACACGTTTTACCGCGACTACTTCAAGGGCCTGAAGCTGATCGTGCCGCAAGCCTGAGCCCACTTTGTTTTTTCAACCTACGCATTACCCGGGAGTTGTCATGTTGGAAGCCTACCGCCACCACGTCGCCGAGCGCGCTGCGCTTGGCATCCCGCCGCTGCCGCTGAGCGCGCAGCAGACGGCCGATGTCATCGAACTGCTGAAGAACCCGCCGCAGGGCGAGGCCGAGTTCCTGCTCGACCTGCTGACCCACCGTGTGCCGGCCGGCGTCGATGACGCAGCCAAGGTCAAGGCCTCGTACCTGGCCGCGATCGCGCTGGGCAGCGAGCAGAACCCGCTGATCAGCCGCGAGCGCGCCACCGAACTGCTGGGCACCATGCTCGGCGGTTACAACGTGGCCCCGCTGGTGCAGCTGCTGGACGATGCCATCGTCGGCACCATCGCCGCCAACGGCCTGAAGAAAACCCTGCTGGTGTTCGATGCGTTCCACGATGTGCAGGAAAAGGCCAAGGCCGGCAACGCCAACGCCCAGGCCGTGCTGCAGAGCTGGGCCGATGCCGAGTGGTTCACCAGCAACCCGGAAGTGCCGCAGAGCCTGACCGTCACCGTGTTCAAGGTGCCGGGCGAAACCAACACCGACGACCTGTCGCCGGCGCCGGACGCAACCACCCGCCCGGACATCCCGATGCACGCCCTGGCGATGCTGAAGAACAAGCGCGACGACGCGCCGTTCACCCCGGAAGAAGACGGCAAGCGCGGCCCGATCCAGCAGATCCTCGACCTGAAGGACAAGGGCCACCTGGTCGCCTACGTGGGCGACGTGGTCGGTACCGGTTCCTCGCGCAAGTCGGCCACCAATAGCGTGCTGTGGTGGACCGGCGATGACATTCCGTTCATCCCGAACAAGCGCGCCGGTGGCGTCTGCCTGGGTTCGAAGATCGCCCCGATCTTCTACAACACCATGGAAGATGCCGGCGCGCTGCCGATCGAGCTGGACGTGTCGAAGATGGAGCACGGCGATGTAGTCGAGCTGCGTCCGTACGAAGGCAAGGCGCTGAAGAACGGCGAAGTGATCGCCGAATTCCAGGTCAAGTCCGACGTGCTGTTCGACGAAGTGCGTGCCGGTGGCCGCATTCCGCTGATCATCGGCCGTGGCCTGACCGGCAAGGCGCGTGAAGCGCTGGGCCTGGCCCCGACCAATCTGTTCCGCCTGCCGGTGCAGCCGGTCGATACCGGCAAGGGCTTCTCGCTGGCACAGAAGATGGTCGGCCGCGCCTGTGGCCTGCCGGAAGGCCAGGGCATGCGCCCGGGCACCTACTGCGAACCGAAGATGACCTCGGTCGGCTCGCAGGACACCACCGGCCCGATGACCCGCGACGAGCTGAAGGACCTGGCCTGCCTGGGCTTCTCGGCCGACCTGGTGATGCAGTCGTTCTGCCACACCGCCGCTTACCCGAAGCCGGTGGACGTGAAGACCCACCACACCCTGCCGGAGTTCATCTCCACCCGTGGCGGCATCTCGCTGCGCCCGGGCGACGGCGTGATCCACAGCTGGCTGAACCGCATGCTGCTGCCGGACACCGTCGGTACCGGTGGTGACTCGCACACCCGTTTCCCGGTGGGCATTTCGTTCCCGGCCGGTTCGGGCCTGGTCGCCTTCGCCGCCGCCACCGGCGTGATGCCGCTGGACATGCCGGAATCGGTGCTGGTGCGCTTCAAGGGCAAGATGCAGCCGGGCGTGACCCTGCGTGACCTGGTCAACGCCATTCCGCTGTACGCCATCAAGTCGGGCCTGCTGACCGTGGCCAAGGCTGGCAAGAAGAACATCTTCTCCGGCCGCATCCTGGAAATCGAAGGCCTGCCGGAACTGAAGGTCGAACAGGCCTTCGAACTGTCCGACGCCTCGGCCGAGCGCTCGGCGGCCGGTTGCTCGGTGCGCCTGAACAAGGAACCGATCATCGAGTACCTGACCAGCAACATCACCCTGCTGAAGTGGATGATTGCCGAGGGTTACCAGGATCCGCGTTCGCTGCAGCGCCGTATCGAGAAGATGGAAGCGTGGCTGGCCAACCCGGAGCTGCTGGAGCCGGATGCCGACGCCGAATACGCCGCCGTCATCGAGATCGACCTGGCCGATATCCACGAGCCGATCGTGGCCTGCCCGAACGACCCGGACGACGTGAAGACGCTGTCCGAAGTGGCCGGCGCCAAGATCGATGAAGTGTTCATCGGTTCGTGCATGACCAACATCGGCCACTTCCGTGCGGCCGCCAAGCTGCTGGACGGCAAGCGTGACCTGCCGACCCGCCTGTGGGTGGCCCCGCCGACCAAGATGGATGCCTCCGAGCTGACCAAGGAAGGCGTGTACGGCACCTTCGGCGCCACCGGCGCACGCATGGAAATGCCGGGCTGCTCGCTGTGCATGGGCAACCAGGCGCAGATCCGCGAAGGCTCCACCGCGATGTCGACCTCGACCCGCAACTTCCCGAACCGCCTGGGCCGCAACACCAACGTGTACCTGGGTTCGGCGGAACTGGCCGCGATCTGCTCGCGCCTGGGCCGCATCCCGACCAAGGAAGAGTACATGGCCGATATCGGCGTGATCGCTGCCAGCGGCGCCGAGATCTATCGCTACATGAACTTCGACCAGATCGAGGAATACCAGGACGTGGCCAAGACGGTCGCTGCCTGATGCGGTGACGGAAAACCCCCGGCTCGCGCCGGGGGTTTTTTTGTGAGCCGACGATGCACGGTAGTGCCGGCCGCTGGCCGGCAGTTCGTTGAAACGAAGAACCCTCGGTGAAAGCCGGAGGTTTTCTTTGCCCCGTGATGCCCTGTAGAGCCGAGCCCATGCTCGGCTTTCCGGAGCAGGGCGCGTAAAGCAGCCGAGCGTGGCTCGGCTCTACAGAGGTCCCTTCAGGTGCGGGCGAGGGCGAGCAGGCGCTCGGCGATGCGCTCCAGCGGTACCTGTTCCTCGGCCGCACCCAGCTTGAACGCAGCGCCGGGCATGCCCCAGACCACGCTGGTGGCCTCGTCCTGCACCAGTGTCGGCGCGCCAGCCTGGCGCATTTCCAGCAGGCCGCGTGCGCCGTCGTCGCCCATGCCGGTGAGGATGGCGCCGATCGCATTGCCGCCGGCGCTCTGCGCGACCGAACGGAACAAGACGTCCACCGCGGGCTTGTGCCGGTTCACCGCCGGGCCATCGTCGACACGGCAGCGCCAGCGTGCACCGTCGCGGATGATCCGCAGGTGCTTGCCACCTGGCGGCAGGTAGGCGTGGCCGGGCAGTACCGCTTCGCCGTCGCTGGCCTCGCGCACCGCCATCGCCGAGTGGCGGTCCAGGCGCTCGGCGAAGGCCGTACTGAAGCTGGCGGGCAGGTGCTGGGTCATCACCACCGCTGGCGCATCGGCGGGCATGCCTTCCAGCACCACGCGCAGGGCTTCGGTGCCGCCGGCCGAGGAGCCGATCGCAATCAGGCGGTCGGTGGTACGGAACTGCGGTGCGGCCGGACGCATTGCCGGGGCGGCTTCAAGCGTGAGCTTCGGTGCGCTGCTGCGCATCAGCGGGCGCACCCGCGAGCGCGCCGCCATCTTCACCTTGGCGATGATCTCATCAGCGTAGCCCTGCAGGCCGCGCGCCACATCAAGCTTGGGCTTGGACACGAAATCCACCGCGCCCAGCGCCAGCGCCTGCAGCGTGGTGTCGGCGCCACGCTCGGTCAGCGAGGAGATCATCACCACCGGCAGTGGATGCAGGCGCATCAGGTTTTCCAGGAACGCCAGTCCGTCCATGCGCGGCATTTCCACGTCCAGGGTGATCACGTCCGGCGCCAGGCGCTTGATCTTCTCGCGCGCCAGCAACGGGTCGGCAGCGGTACCGACCACGTCGATGGTCGGATCGCTGGACAGGATCTCGGTGAGCATCTGGCGCACGACGGCGGAGTCGTCGACGATCAGGACCCGGCAGGGGGCGTTGCCGGTGAGCGTCATTCGAACAGCTCCACGCCGCCGGTGACCGGGGCCTTGGACAGGCGTGCACGTACTGCCGATTCGGTGGCGGCCACTTCGGCTTCGTGGGCATGCGGCAGGCGCTGCACCACCACGCGGCCGGTGTCGGCGAAGAACCAGATCTTGCGCGGATGGATGCCGCACAGGTCCTCGGCGATGATCGGGATGTGCTCGGCCTGCAGATACTGGCGCACGAACTCGGCGTTGCGGGTGCCGACCGGGTTGCTGGTGAAGCCCTTGAGCACGTTGGCGCCGCCGAACACCTTGGCTTCGATGCGCTTGCGGTGCGCGCCGCGCTTGAGCATGTCGTTGATCAGCAGCTCCATCGCATAGCTGCCGTAGCGCGCGGGCGCGCCATCGCCGGCATTGCCTTCGGGCAGCAGGAAGTGGTTCATGCCGCCGATCTTCAGCACCGGGTCGCGCAGGCAGGCGGCCACGCAGGAACCCAGCGTGGTGGTCAGCGCGGTGGTGTCATCGACCACCAGGTACTGGGTCGGCAGCAGTTTGGCGGCGATGGTCTGGAAACGCGCGTCCTGGTAGCGCATCACATCGTCGGTACGCAGCGAGGCGTTCATGCGCTGGCCCTCGCGGCACGGCGGTACAGGGTGCGCCCGCAGGGCTGGATCAGGTCGGCGGCGTGCAGGTAGTTCTCCGAGTGGCCGGTGTAGAGCAGGCCGTCTTCAGCCAGGTGCTGCACCAGCCGTCCGAGGATGGCGCGCTGGGTCGGCTTGTCGAAGTAGATCATCACGTTGCGGCAGAACAGCGCGTCGAACGGGCCACCGACGTCGTAGCGCGGGGCGAGCAGGTTCAACGGACGGAATTCGATCAGCTCGCGCAGCGCCGGCAGCACCCGGCACTGGCCTTCGTTGGGGCCGCTGCCGCGCTGGAAGTAGCGGCGACGCAGGTCCGGATCGAGATTGGCGACCCGATCGATGTTGTAGACACCGCGGCCAGCGGTGGCCAGCACCTGGGTATCGACATCGGTGGCGACGATGCGCACCGGTGGCTTCAGCGTGCCGAACGCTTCGCAGGCGGTGATCGCTATCGAGTACGGTTCTTCGCCGGTGGACGCCGCGCACGACCACAGCAGCAGCGGCGAGCGGCTGGAGCGCTGCTGCAGTTCTTCGCGCAGCTTGTCGAAGTGATGCGGCTCGCGGAAGAACGAGGTCAGGTTGGTGGTCAGCGCGTTGGTGAACGCCTGCCACTCGTCGCCGTCGTCCTGTTCCAGATGATCCAGGTACTGCTGGAAGCTGCGCATGCCCAGCGTGCGCAGGCGGCGCGACAGACGGCCATACACCATGTCGCGCTTGGCCGGCGCGAGGGCGATGCCCACGCGCTGGTAGATCAGGTCGCAGACACGGCGGAAATCACGGTCGGCGAACTCGAATTCGCGTGGGCCGGTGACGATGGGAGTAGGACTTTGCACGGGGGACGTGTCCATCGGCGAGGGCGGTGGCCGCAGCCACCGCGGGTGGGTCTCAGAATTCCTGCCAGTCGCTGTCGCTGGCGACGAAGGTGCTGGCGTTGCTGCTGTGACGGACCGGCGCGGGCGTTCTGGTCGGCTGCGCACGTGCCACGGTGCTGGTGCGTGGTGGCTCCACGCGTGCGGCAACCGCCTTCACTGCAGCGGAGACCTGGTTGTCGAGGCGGAAGATCGCCACGGCGTCGGCCAGCTGTGCGGCCTGGTCTTCCATCGCGCGCGCCGCGGCAGTGGCTTCTTCCACCAGTGCAGCGTTCTGCTGGGTGGTTTCGTCCATCTGCACCACGGTCTGGTTGACCTGCTCGATGCCGGCGCTCTGTTCCTGCGAAGCGGCGGAGATCTCGGCCATGATGTCGGTCACGCGCTGCACCGAGGCGACGATCTCGCCCATGGTGCTGCCGGCCTGATGGACCAGGCTGGAGCCCTCGGCGACCTTGCCGACCGAATCATCGATCAGGCCCTTGATCTCCTTGGCAGCGGCGGCCGAGCGCTGGGCGAGGGTGC
>NZ_PYTV01000009.1:0-236283 GCF_003028475.1 Stenotrophomonas sp. Nf1
CAGGAACGCGCGGCCTCCACGGTGATGGACAACGCCAGCGTGGTGGCCCAGCTCAAGGGCGCCGAGCGCAGCCTGGAACAGATGCAGCAGACCCTGGCCCAGCAGCAGGTGCCGGGCCTGGCCGAGTTTGAACGTACAAAGCAGCTGCGCGAACAGATCGACCCGCAGGCGCAGGGCCGCTTCCAGGGCGAGGTGAACGGACAGAGCGCGATGAAGCCCGGCAGCGACGGCCGCAGCCCCGGCGAGCAGCCGGTGGAACGGCTGGGCACGCCGCTGCTGCTGGCCGAAGCGCCGCACCACATCGCCTGGACCACCCCGGCCAGCGCGGTGGCCTATGCCGGGCAGAACCTGCAGATGACGGTGCAGCAGGACCTGCACGTCAGCGCCGGCGAGACCCTGGCCACGGTGTCGGGCGAGCATGTCTCGCTGTTCGCGCAGAGCGGCCCGCTGCGGGTGATCGCCGCGCAGGGGCCAGTCAGCCTGCAGGCCAACGATGGCGAACTGGAACTGCTGAGCGAGCAGGCGCTGACCATCACCGCCACCGACGACCGCATCGACGTGCTGGCGCAGACCAAGGTGGTGCTGCAGGCCGGCAACAGCGCAATCACGCTGGAGGGCGGCAACATCACCTTCAGCTGCCCGGGCGAGTTCAAGGTCAAGGCGGGCGAGCATCCGTTCATGGCTGGAGAGTTCAAGCCCGCAGGCATCGTTGGGCTGCCGAGGCAGCTTGCGCCGCGCTTGAAGTATCGCGGGAAGCTTCGGGTGGTGGATGCGCAGCAGCGGGCGCGGCCCAGTACGTACTACAAGATTGTCACCGCTGCGGGCGAGGTGTTGGCTCAGGGCGTTACCGATGACAGTGGGCGCAGCATCACGGTGGGAACCGAATCCGGCGACGCGCTTACGGCCTACATCGGCAATGGAGGCTGGACCATCGAAACATTGATCGATGGACAGGATGACGCATGCGACTGCTGAGTCTCGATGTCGGCAAAGATCCAGGAGAAACCACCCGTGCACGCATTTTCTGATGCCTGTTCAACAGGCTCGACGCAGCTTCACTTCGCGACCAGCTTCGGCGAGCCACTGGACAAAGTCACATACCGACTGAGAGACGGTCGAGGGAATACCTTTGTTGGCAGCACCTCAACAGATGGCCGGGGTGTCAGGCTGTCTTCCCACCACGACGGCGGCCCGGTGGAGCAGGAAGGAACATGGCGGCTGTCCGGCTCTGGTCCTGTGCAGATCGATATACACCGCGACGATGACTCCTGGAAGCCCATTGGAAGCTTCTGCTATCACGCTCACCAGCGCAGCAGCGTAGTGATCACGGCCAACGCTACCGCCTTCCCCTTCCAGGTGGAAATCGCATGACCTCAGCAAAGCGGAGGAAGAACTGATGCGGCATCGGAATCAGCCGCCCGCCGCGGCCATCGTGGTCCGCGATCGCGACAACGTGGCCATGAACGTCTACCACGTTCCAGTCAGGCACCATGTCGAGATCACCTTCACGATGAGAGGCGGGAATGACGGGAAGACTACTCAGCTGACCAAGGGACTGCCCTACGTCGTAGTACATGCGCGTCCGGAGGATCCCAGCCACTGGCGCGTGCTGGAGCGCCCAAGGAACGCTTCCGGGAAGACGTCCTCGCAGGGAAAAGCACATGTGCTCCTCCAGGGTGCGGGGAAGTACAGGATCTACATCAATGAGCCCACAGAACAATTTCTTCCGCGTAGCACTTTTTCGATACAGCAGCATGCGCTTGCCGACGGTCGAAGCAGCGGTCGTGACGTGCAGCCACTGGTCGAGCTGGACGTGATCGAAGCAGCCGATCTAAGCCTGTCTGTCCGCACCACCCACCCCAATGGCCTGCTGCGCACTCGTGGCGTGGCAGCTGACTCCATCGCAGCGGACGGCGTAGCTCTTCAGTTGACGAGTTATCACGAGGCCAGCAGCAAGAAGGTCAAGCCCTTGGATCTTGGGCGCCACCTTATCTCCTTCCAGGCGTGGGCTGATGCATCTCGCACCTATGGCAGTGAGCACCCTCTCATCGAGGCCAGCGACTATCGCGAACAACTACGCATCATCTATGGCGAGCGATTGACGATGAACAGCGCACACGACGCTCACTTGCATGACCGGATATTTGAGCATGGCGACAAACGGATTGAGTTCAACCACCAGTCAACCACCGGCGGACGCGGGCGACTCTCCTTCCGCGAAGATAACGGCCATGCAGGAAACCGCATGACTGCAGATGAGAGCCTACGCAGGACACATCCAGCAGCCATGGAGTTCCTCTTGAGGATGATGCATGACCTGGACATCTCGCACATTCGATCCACCGGTGCGTGGCGCCCGCACTTCGGCTCCGTTCTGCATCGCTATGCCTCTGCGCTGGACATTACAAAAGCAGAGGCAGCGGTAGCCGACAACGACGGCCGCTTGAGCCGAGTAGAGGTCCGCTTTCACCGCGAACTTGGCAAAGAGTGCAACCCGATTCCACCTAGAGGGGCGGAGTTAGATATCAACAGGCGTAGGCGTGAACTTAGTTTCAGAGTACATGCGTACATAGCGCAGGCCAAACAAAACGGTGCGCTGGGGTGGATCGGCGGACCGTGGCGGCTGACGAACGACCAGCTCGGCATCGCACAGCCACCCGGCCAAGGAGCATTGGCATTCGCCACTGATGACACGCACGTGCATCACATTCACATCAGCCTGGGATACGTCGAATCATGAAAATGATGCTGCTTCTTTCCCTCGTATCTGCAGGCACAATCCAGGCACCGATTGACGATCTTCCAACAGCAACCGGGAAAGACTGCCCACCGCCACCCGCCACCGTCCGCTTTCTTGAAGGCCGCCAGTATCAGTGTGAGCCCGAAGAAGGCGAGGATGCTTACAAGGACGTAACCCCTCCAGACGACAGCGCGCATTGGAGCCTAAACTTCGGCAGCGTCGAACAGCCCCCCCTTGGGACCAGCAACTTCCACTGGGTTGATACTTGGCCATTCCGATCCATCGTCATTATGAGTCTACCGGCACGCCAAAGCAGAGATGCGCACTACATTTTTGATCGTAACGGCACCGTAATCGCCTCGAGCAAAGAGGAAGCGATCGGTGAAAGAATGGCGGAGATGACAATCTCAGGGTTGCGCGTTTGGCCCACCGCCAATGTGTACTACCGCATGCCTACCGGCAAGAATGGCGACGCAGGAACGGTCCGTGATCCCATGCAAAGGGTTAACGATCCGTCGTACTTTGCACTGATAGTCGATCAAGGCGTGCTCTGCCCAGTTCTCGAAGAGTCCGAGTTTGTGAACTGGCCGCGCGACCGGCGCTCTGGCGACAACACTGGGACCTACATCAACGGCCACTGCGGGGATGCTGAAAGCCGCACATTCAGCTCCCCGGGGATCGAGCATGATCCGGAGACGTATTACATGTATCCGGGATTTCCAATCAGCAAGCTCGAGCTTTTTTGGACCTTTCAACGCCATGACGAGCCAGAACGTCCAGTGCGCGACCGAAAAGGGAAGTGTGTTGCGCTGTGCCGCAGCGATGAGTCGAAGCGCTAGAACGTATCCAAGGTTTGTGTGCCATTGAACTGCAGGAATCGACATCACCCATGAAGTACGCCCTGTTTTCCTTGCTACTCCTGTCAAGTGCGGCCTCTGACGCGCCTGCAGGTGAGTTGAAGAGCCCACCGCGACGTATCGAATGTCCTGGCACACCCGCCATCACCTTCGTCAATCGCGATGGGCAGATGCTGCATTGTGTGCGGGATGGAGATGAGCCCTATCGACATATTCCCTTCCCGGACGACCGGTCGATCTGGCGACTACCTCTTGGTATGGATCACCCCATCGAACCCAGCATGCTGAGCTACAGTCCTGCTGCGGAATGGCCGTTCAGATCCATTGTCATCGCAGACGACCCCACTGCCATGGGCCGCGAGTACTACTACCTGTTCAACCGTGCTGGCGTTATCACCCACTCCAGTGACCCCGCTGCCGTAGGTGAGCAGATGATGGAAATTCGACTCGAGCAAGCGCGGCTATGGCCTTGGGCTTCGGTCTACTACCGAGCCCCACGCACAACAGCCCTGCAAAGGTCACGATCGTTCAACGCCGTGGCGCGCATCGATCAGACATCACGCTATGCCCTCGTCGTAGATGGAGGCTTGCTCTGTCCTGTGCTGCATAGCCGCCTGTATTCAGACTCGGAGGACCCGCGAACTCCGCCGTCCTTGGAGACAGCCTACCTCAACGGACACTGTGCGAGCGCCTTCCGTGCAGATTCACAGCTTGCGCCGGACGCGCACGGGCAATGGCTCGCCTACCCGGGGTCTTCGATCGATGGCCTCAACATGATCTGGAGCGTGCAGCGCCATGACTCGCCTGTACGACCGATCATGGGCCAAGATGGAACGTGTCTGGCGCAGTGCGACGCCGACAAGGGCGAACACCCACCGACTGACCGCTCATGAACTTGATCCCTCTAGTTGCGGCACTTGCAGGCGCGCAGATGGATTGTGATCGGCTACCCGGAAGTGCACTCGGCCCCGTCAACTGCCCGGAGCCGCCCGCCACCATCTACACGGCCGAGGGTCGCATCCATGAGTATCGACCGGCCACGCTACTACACCTACCCTGGATTCAAGGCCGGCGGCCTCGATCTCCTATGGAGCTACCAGCGTCATGATGAGCCGGAGCGTCCACTCCTCAATCGAAAAGGTGAATGTGTAGCCTTCTGCACGCACCTGCCCACCCCTACCGTTCCACCGGCGCAGACCCGGTGATGTGCTTCTCCAGCGCCTTGGCATCACTACCGGCCAACCCACTCAGATTCATCGATTCAGAGAACGGTCCCTGCACCGTTGCCACCATCAGCACCCGGCCATCCACGCTGATCGCCATGCGCTGGCCGACCATGGCCGCCGTGCCATCGTGGATGCGCTGGTGCGCCTCGGGTCGATAACGGATCTGCAGTGCGGTCAGGCCGTAGTCATCCTGCACAGCGCGCACATCGGCGATGTCCGCGCTGCTGGCAATCGGGGGCTCGCGCAGCGTCAATGCCTCGTCCTGCCACTGCACCGGCACGCCCTTGCCGGCCGCATCGACCGCGCTCAGGCGCACATCCACACCGGGAAGTGGCGGGCGGTCCGCTCCCACCCGCGTACCGGGCGTGGCCGCTGGCATGCAGCCGGCCAGGACCATCGCCGCGCCCAGCACCACTGGAAGCAGCGCCCTCACTTCAGCTTCCGCAGCTTGAATGCCACCAGCACCTGCAGCAGCCCGTACAACAGGCTGCCGATGCCGATCCACAACGTGGTCACGGCCACACCCGCATACGGGTTGGCGGCGAACAACAGGCCCAGCACCACGGCCAGCACACCACTGAGAATCAGCAGCCACTCGCCCTGGATCTGCTTGCGTACGCGGATCGCAAACACGATGCGGTAGATGCCCGCCACCAGCAGCCAGGCGGCCAGGAACAGCACCAGCACGCTGGCGGTGGCCAGCGGATTGATCACCGCCAGGATGCCGAAGCCCAGCGAGGCGATGGCATACAGCGCCAGCCAGCCGCGCGAGGCGCCGCTACCGCCGCTGACCAGCGCGAAGAGGCTGATGACACCCTCGACAATCGCCATCACACCCAGCGTCCACGCCAGTGCCATCGCCGCCGACAGCGGCCAGCCGATGGCGACAATTCCGAAGCCCAATGCGACAAGCCCATACAGCAGCAGGATCCACCAGCTGCGCCCAACCGCCGACAACAAGGGAGACAAGGGGGAATTCATGGCCACTCCTTCGATCCGGAATCGGCCCCATCCTAGCCGCTCCACATGAAAGCGGTGATCACGGCACCCGCGCGCAGACCCACACGCGCACCTCGTCGGCGCCCGCCAGGCGCAGCGTCTCGGCAATCTCCATGACTGTGCTGCCCGTGGTCATCACATCGTCCACGACGGTCAACCCTGCAGGCACCGGCCCGCGCACATCGAAGGCATCGAACAGGTTCTCCCGGCGCTGTTCGGCGCTGCGCTCGGACTGCGGCGCAGTATGCCGACGCCGGTACAGCCCGTGCCAGACCGGCATCGGCAACAACCGGCACAGTTCTGCGGCCTGGTTGTAGCCACGCTGGCGCAGGCGCCGGTTGTGCAGCGGCACCGGGGCCAGCGGCGGGCACGACCACGGCGGTGCAGCACGCAGCATCAGCTGTACCAGCAGGCGCCCGGCGGCCAGATCCTGGTGGAACTTGTAGCGCACCAGCAACTGATCGACCGGTGGCAGGTACAGCAGGCTGGCATGGGTGGCGGCCTGCGGTGGTGCCTCCTCGCGGCAACTGCCGCAGACGATCAACGCGGTCTCCGGCAGCGGCAGTGCGCAGCGCAGGCAGGCACGGCCGGACCAGGGCAGATCGGCGAGGCAGGCGCGGCAGAGGTCGAGATCATCATGGCCCGGGTCACCACAGACCAGGCAGCGCAACGGCATGAGCAGATGAAGCAGCGAGTGGAACATGCCGTGGAAGGCGTGGGCAGGTGACAGGCGCATGGCCCAGCCTTCCATGGCATCACGCGCGTGACCATCGGCAGACGCCGCATCCCGGTATCAGGCCGCGCTGCCCATGCCATCGGTGCGTACCTTGGTCAATATTCCCTCGATGCGACTAGCTGGCGCGTTCGCGCGCTGCCGCCGGCATCAGCAGCAACTCCGCCAACCCGCGATAGATCGGCACCCGGCACACCAGCCCGGATACGCCACGCGCAATCAGCACCGTGGCCAGGATCGGCAGCAGCAGATCGCCGCTGTCGGTCAGTTCCAGCGAGATCACCGCCGAGGTCAGCGGTGCCTGGGTGACGCCGGTGAGGTACGCGCACATGCCCAGCAGTACGAACGCGCGCGGGTCCACGCCGGGCATCAACACGGCGAGGTTGTGGCCCAGTCCCGCGCCGACCGCCAGCGCCGGCGAGAACAGGCCGCCGGGGATGCCGGCGACATAGGAGGCCAGATTGGCCAGCAGCTTCATCAGTCCGAACTCGTGGCCGACCAGCGCCTGCCCCTGCACCAGGCTGCGCGCCTGTTCGTAGCCGGTGCCGAACGCTCCTTCGCCGAACACCAGCGCCAGCAGCACCACCACCAAGCCGCAGCCAGCGGCCAGCAGTACCGGATGGCGCTGCCGCAGCTGGCCCAGCCAGCGCGGGCGGCCCGCCGCACTGGCCAGCACTGCACGTGCGAACAGGCCACCCAGCAGGCCCGCCACCACCCCGCACAGCAGGATCGCCAGCCAGCCCTGGCCCAGTGGCAGGCGCGCGCTCACATGGCCGAAGTAGGTGTAGTTGCCGAGCAGGCCCAACGACACCACGCCGCCGACGATCACCGCGGTCAGCAAGGTGCCGGAGAAGCGATGCTCGAAGCGGCCACTGAGTTCTTCGATGGCAAACACGATGCCGGCCAACGGCGTATTGAACGCGGCAGCGATGCCGGCGGCGCCACCGGCCAGCAGGAAATGCGAGAGCTCACGCGGATCCTTGAAGCCGAACCAGCGCCCGAACAGATACATCAGGCTGGCGCCCACGTGCACGGTCGGGCCTTCGCGGCCCACCGACGCGCCGCCCAGCAGCGACAGCGAGGTCAGCAGCAGCTTGCCGGCCGAGACCGCAGGCGAGAGATTGCTGCTGCGGAATGACTCATCCGGCTTGTCCAGCGCGGCGATGACCTGCGGAATGCCACTGCCGCGGGTCGGTTTCAGCACACCTGCGGTCAACCAGGCCAGCAGCGCGAAGATGCCCGGCGTGAGCAGCAGGGCCCACCACGGCGAGTGCGCGGTGATGCGCTGGAACACATGGAAGGCCGCGTCGCTGGCCTTGGCGAACAGGATCGCCACCAGTGCCACGGCTACGGCGCCGCCCCACAACGCGGCGCGCCGGCGCCAGGCCTCGCTGAGGACCAGCGCGGTGATGCGGCCGCGAAGGCGATGGAGATCGGTCATGCTGGGCAGTCTGGACGCGGCGGGAGCACGCGGACAGCGGCTACTGTGGCTGAAGGCCTTGCAGGATGCGGTGAAATGCAGCACCCACCATAGCGCGACGGACAATCAGTCCTCGTCCAGCGCCTCCGGCACCGCCACTTTCCGCAGCAGTTTCAACGTGTGCCCTTCCAGCACATAGAAGTAGGCGTAGTGTCCGGTCCTGTCGTAGTTGCTGTCGTACTCGCTGCCTTCGGCCACCACCAGCGCGCTGTGCGGATCGATCCTGACAATGTTCGGGCCGAGTTCCCCGCCCAGGCTCTGCGGCAGCGGCTTGCCGGTGCGCAGGCTGATGAAGGTCTGCGAGAAACAACTGGTGCCGCAGCCCCAGCCGGCGACGGTGTACTCGCCCGCGAACTCGACCTTGCCGTCCTTCAGTGCCGCCGACATCCGTGTCTTGAACATGCGCGCTTCACGCGTACTCATGTCCAGCGCAGCGGCTGGCCCCCTGTAGACCTTCGCCACCGGATAGTCGGCGAGCTTCGGGCCGCCTGCCTCGCCACTGAAGATCGCCTCGCGGATACGGGCGTTCTCGCCAATTTCCGCGACCGTGGGCTCGTCCGACGCATCCTCCGCTGCCAGCGGCTGTGCGGCCTGCGCCTGCATGACGGCGCGCTGCCGCAGACGCTCGTTGCTCGCCTGAAAGCTATGCGCCAGCGCATCACAGTCTGGCTTGGAGACGCCGCACTTCACCGACATCTGCATGGCCACCTGACCGTCTTCGGCCACCAGCTCGCGCCGGACAATCGAGGGATGCCAGCCATTGGCCGGCGTGGTGACGGACCAGAACACCGGCCCGGCCGGATCGTGCAGCACGATCCAGTCGTTCTCCTGGCGCTCGCTGATCGAGGGCTGCGCACGCAGTGCGGCCAGCGCCTGCTGCGGAGAGGTGTAGGTAATGGCGCCGCGCGCGCGGCTTTGCGCGTGGGCCTGCACGGCCCACCCCGTACACAGCAGCAGCGCGGTGATCACCCCGGCCCATCTGCGCCTGCCTGGCACCGGCAACGTCTGCATTCCCTGCTGTCCGAAGGTGGCTCCGGCCGATGGTAGCGCCCGCGGCGATGGGCTGGAAATGGCATTATTTCTGTAAACCATAGAAATAACATTGTGGTTGACAGCAAATCCTCCGCCACCCACACTGCCGCCCTCGCTCCACTTGTACCCAAGGTCCCGCCATGGCTGCTGCCATCCGCCACGACTGGCAACACGACGAACTGCAGTCGCTGTTCGAGCTGCCGTTCCCCGAGCTGCTGTTCCGCGCCGCAGCGGTCCACCGCGAGCACTTCGACCCGGCCCAGGTACAGGTCTCCACGCTGCTGTCGGTGAAAACCGGCGGCTGCCCGGAAGACTGCGCGTACTGCCCGCAGGCGCAGCGCTACAGCACCGGGGTGAACGCGCAGAAGCTGATGGAGACCGACGCGGTGCTGGCCAAGGCGCGCCAGGCCAAGGCTGCCGGTGCGTCGCGCTTCTGCATGGGCGCCGCATGGCGTTCGCCCAAGGACCGCGACATCCCGAAGGTGGCGGCAATGATCGCCGGGGTGAAAGCGCTGGGCCTGGAAACCTGCGCCACGCTGGGCATGCTCAGCGGCGAACAGGCGCGCGCCCTGAAGGACGCCGGGCTGGACTACTACAACCACAATCTGGATACGGCGCCGGACTACTACGATTCGATCATCCACACGCGCCAGTACCAGGATCGCCTGGACACGCTGGAACACGTGCGCGATGCCGGCCTGAAGACCTGCTGCGGCGGCATCGTCGGCATGGGCGAAACGCGCGCGCAGCGCGTTGGTCTGCTGCTGGCGCTGGCCACGCTGCCGGCGCATCCGGATTCGGTGCCGATCAACAAGCTGGTGCAGGTGGCAGGCACGCCGCTGCATGGCAGTGCCGAGCTGGATCCGTTCGAGTTCGTGCGCATGATCGCCGTGGCGCGCATCGCCATGCCGCGCGCGATGGTGCGGCTGTCGGCCGGTCGCGAGGCGATGAGCGACGAGTTGCAGGCGCTGTGCTTCCTGGCCGGGGCCAATTCGATCTTCTACGGCGACAAGCTGCTGACCACCGGCAACCCGGAAAGCGAACGCGACCTGGCCCTGTTCACCCGGCTTGGGCTGCAGCCGATGGCGGTGCAGGTCGATGCCGAAGGGCATGACCACGGCGGCACCGTGCATGCCGATATCAGTGCCGATGCGCCTGGCTGCGGCTGCGCTCACGCGGCCTGAGACGCGGCACAGGCAGGCGCGGCAGCAACGCGCTACCCTAGCCGCCCCGTCGCCGCATTCAGCCGCCATGGCCCGCCCCGACCTGACCGCCCGCCTCCACGCCCAACGCGCCCTGCGCGATGCCCAAGGCCGACGCCGCACGCGGCGCACGGTCAGCCGCCGTGATGGCGTCCGCCTGGAAGTGGACGGCCAGTGGCTGACCGGCTTCTGCAGCAACGACTATCTGGGCCTGGCCCAGCAGTTCAGCGTGGTCAACGCATTGCAGGATGCCGCCGCGCGCGAAGGCGCCGGTGCCGGTGCCTCGCACCTGGTCTGCGGCCACCACGCGATGCACGACGCGCTGGAGCGCGAAGTGGCCGAGTGGCTGGGCTACCCGCGTGCGTTGCTGTTCGGCAGTGGCTTCGCCGCCAACCTGGCGGTGCAGCAGGCGCTGCTGAGCGAAGAGAACGACGTGTGCGTGCAGGACAAGCTCAACCACGCCAGCCTGCTCGATGCGACACGGCTGGCCGGTGCACGTCTGCGCCGCTATCCGCACCTGGATGCGGAAGGGGCGATGCGCCAGCTCAAGCATGCGCCGGAGGGCGCGGCGATGCTGGCCACCGACGGTGTCTTCAGCATGGACGGTGACATCGCGCCGTTGCGTGCGCTGTCGCTGGTGGCACGCCTGCAGCAGGCCTTGTTCTACGTGGACGACGCGCACGGTGTGGGCGTGGTCGGCGATGGCCGTGGCGCCGTAGCCGCCGCCGGGCTGGGCGTGGACGACGTTCCGCTGCAGCTGGTGACGCTGGGCAAGGCGCTGGGCGGTTCCGGCGCGCTGGTGCTGGGCCGCGACGACCTGATCGAGCATCTGGCCGAGACCGCGCGCCCCTACGTCTACACCACCGCCCTGCCACCGGCGATGGCCGCTGCTGCACTGGAAGCGGTGCGCCTGGCGCGCCGGGACAACTGGCGGCGTTCCAAGCTGGCCGACCTGATCGCCCTGTTCCGCGGCGAAGCGCGCCGCCACGGGCTGGATCTGATGGCGTCGGAAACGCCGATCCAGCCGCTGCTGTGCGGCGATGACCACACCGCCGTGACGATGTCCCACGCACTGGAACAGGCCGGCTGGCTGGTCGGTGCGATCCGGCCGCCGACCGTGCCGGAAGGCAAGGCACGGCTGCGCGTCACCCTGTCCGCGCTGCACACGCCGGAACAGGTGCGCGACCTGGTCGAAGCCATCGCCAGCGCGCGCGACCGCGTGGCCCTGTCCGTGCGCGAAGCCGCGCCGCCACCGCTGCCCGCCTTTGCCTGAGCCTGCTGTCGTTCCCCCCATGCATATCGAAGTGACCGGCCAGGGGCCGGACCTGGTACTGATCCACGGCTGGGCCCTGCAGGGCGGCGTGTTCGCGCCGCTGGTGGAGCGCCTGGCGGATCAGTTCACCCTGCATCTGGTCGATCTGCCCGGTCACGGCCACAGCCGCGAAGACACCACGCCGCTGCGCCTGCCGTTCGTGGTCAACGCCATTGCTGCGGCCACGCCGCCGGCGGTGTGGTGCGGCTGGTCGCTGGGTGGCCTGTTCGCGCTGCACGCAGCGGCGACGCTGCCCAAGGTGCGCGGGCTGGCGATGATCGCCGCCACGCCGCGATTCGTGCGCGGCGAGGACTGGCCGCATGCGGTGGAACCGGCGGTGTTCGAGCAGTTCGGGCGCGAGCTGGCCACTGACTTCGGCGGCACCCTGGAACGCTTCCTGGCACTGGATGTGATGGGCTCGGCGCATGCCCGCGAGGAGCTGCGCACCCTGCGCCAGCGCCTGGTCGAGCGCGGCGCACCGACCGAACGCGCCTTGCTGGAAGGCCTGCGCCTGCTGGAAGGCACCGATCTGCGCGGCGCGCTGCCCACGCTGGGCAAGCCCAGCCTGTGGATCGCCGGCCAGCGTGACCGCCTGGTGTCGCCGGCGGCGATGCAGACCGCTGCGGCGCTTACCCCGGGCGCGCAGGCGCTGACCATCGCCCACGGCGGCCACGCGCCCTTCCTCGGCCATGCCGACGAGGTGGCCGCCGCCCTGCAACACTTCGTTGCCGGCCTGTCACCGGCCGATGGCGGACAATGAGCGCCTTCCGAACTCGGCAGGACTGACGCATGGATCTGGGTATCACTGGCCGCTGGGCACTGGTCTGCGGCGCCAGCAAGGGGCTCGGCCTGGGCTGCGCGCGTGCACTGGTGCGCGAGGGCGTGAACGTGGTGATCGTCGCCCGCGGCGACGCCGCACTGCAGGCAGCGGCCGCTGGACTGCGTGCACTGCCTGGTGCGGGCGAGGTGCGCGCGGTCGCCGCCGACGTCACCACTGAAGCGGGGCGCGCCACCGCACTGGCTGCGTGCCCGCAGGTGGACATCCTGGTCAACAACGCCGGTGGCCCGCCGCCGGGTGACTTCCGCACCTTCGAGCGCGACGACTGGATCGCTGCGCTGGACGCCAACATGCTGGCGCCGATCGCCCTGATCCGTGCCACCGTGGACGCGATGATCGAGCGCGGCTTCGGCCGCATCGTCAACATCACCTCCTCGGCGGTGAAGGCCCCGATCGATATCCTGGCGCTGTCCAACGGCGCGCGCAGCGGCCTGACCGGCTTCGTCGCCGGCCTGTCGCGGCGCACCGTGGCCCACAACGTCACCATCAACAACCTGCTGCCTGGCCAGTTCGACACCGACCGCCTGCGCGCCAACTTCGCCCACAGTGCGGGCAAGGGCGGCGATGCGGGTGAAGTGGCAGAACGCCGCCGCCAGCAGATCCCCGCCGGCCGCTTCGGCACGCCGGACGAATTCGGCGCCGCCTGCGCCTTCCTGTGCAGTGCCCAGGCCGGTTACCTCACCGGGCAGAACCTGCTGATCGATGGCGGCGCCTACCCTGGTACGTTCTGAGAGACTTTCGCAATGCCGTCCCACTTCGATGCCCGCCATGTCCGCCGCGCGTTCTCGCGTGCCGCCACCCGCTACGACGCCGCTGCGGCCCTGCAGCGCGAGGTGCAGTCGCGGTTGATCGAATCGCTGGACTACCTGGAGGCACGCAAGCCGGAGGTGGTGCTGGACATCGGCGCCGGCACCGGTCACGCCAGTGCGCTGATGAAGAAGCGCTGGCCGAAGGCGCAGGTGATCGCCCTGGACATGGCGCTGCCGATGCTGGACCAGGCCAAGCGCCAGGCCGGCTGGTGGAAGCCGTTCCAGCGCCTGTGCGGCGATGCCACGGCGCTGCCGCTGGCCGACAACAGCGTGGACGTGATCTTCAGCAACCTGTGCCTGCAATGGGTGGACGACCTGCCAGCCGTTTTCGCCGGCTTCCGCCGCGTGCTCAAGCCCGGTGGGTTGCTGCTGTGCTCGACCTTCGGCCCGGAAACGCTGGTCGAGCTCAATGAGGCCTTCGCCGCCGCCGATGACCGCCCGCACGTGAGCCGCTTCGCGCAGATCGCGCAGTTCGGCGACGCGCTGATGATGGCCGGTTTCCGCGACCCGGTACTGGACCGCGACCTGTTCACCCTGACCTACGACGACCTGCCTTCGCTGATGCGCGAGCTGCGCGCGATGGGCGCGACCAACGCCCGCGTGGACCGCCGCCATACCCTGACTGGGCGCGGTCGTTTTGCCGCCGCCGCGGCAGCGTACGAGCCGATGCGTCGCGCCGACGGCAAGCTGCCGAGCAGCTGGGAAGTGATCTACGCCCACGCCTGGGCCCCGGACCCCGGCGCGCCGATCCGCGAAGGCGGGCATGACGTGGCCTCGGTGCCGGTGTCGGCGATTCCGATCCGGCGCAAGCAGACCTGACGGTCTGGTAGTGCCGGCCGCTGGCCGGCAACCTCACGATTCCATGGTGGGCATCTGCCGGCCAGCGGCCGGCACTACCGCATGCCACGCCGATCAGATCGCGATGCCGCCGGCATTGTGCCGACCAAGGTCGGCACCTGCCAAAGACAGGTGTCGGCCGGCACGCGAACCCGGTAGCGCCGGGCCATGCCCGGCGAGCGCTCAGGTATTGGCCGGTGAACTCAGCGGCGGGCGCACCAGATCGCGGTGAAAGAAGTAGATCTCCTGCACCAGGAAGCGCCAGCTGGTGTGGAAGCTGCGGAAGCGCGTGCTTGGCGTGGACGAGGCCAGCGCATCGATGCCCAGCGCCTTGCTCAGGCGCAGCGCGCGCGCCATGTGCAACGGGTCGCTGACGATGATCACCCGGCGCAGATGGCGCTGGTCCATCAGCCGCTTGGCCTCGACCAGATTCTGTACGGTGTTGCGCGAGGCGGTCTCGATCAGGATCGCGTCGTCCGGCACGCCATGCTTGAGCGCGTAACGCCGTGCCACCTGTGACTCGGAGAAGCGCGCACCGGTGCCGCCATAGCCGCCGGTGAAGATCAGCAGCGGCGCGTAGCGGGCGTCATACAGGTCCAGGCCATGGCGGATGCGCTCCTCGAACACGGGAGACGGCTTGGCGTCATAGGCGGCGGCACCCAGCACGATGATGGCGTCGGCCTTGGCCGCCTGGTCACGCTCACCAATCCAGACGATCCAGGCGGTCACACCCAGCAACCAGATCACCAGCACCACGAACAGCCGCCAGATCCAGCCCAGCAGGCCGGTACGCCGTCGCTGCCGGTCGCGACTCATGGCGCGCCCCAGCGCAGTGCCGGCAGGTCGACATTGCCGCCGGACAACACCAGCCCCACGCGCAGCCCCGCAAAGCGCTGCGGCTGCGCCAGTACCGCCGCCAGCACGGTGGCCGAAGACGGCTCCACCACCTGCTTGAGGACCTCCCACAGCAGGCGCATCGCGGCCATCGTGGCCGCGTCATCGACCACGATCACCTCGGCACCGGCTGCGCGCAGCAGCGCGAAGTTGGGCACACCGATCAGCGTGCGCAGGCCGTCGCAGATCGTGTCCGGGGTGAATGCGCCCTGGCGCTCGCCGGCAGCCAGCGAGCGCGCCGTGTCATCGGCACCGGCCGGCTCGGCCAACACCAGCCGGGTCTGCGGGCTGGCATGCTGCAGCGCCAGCGCGGTGCCGCTGGCCAGGCCCCCGCCGCCCACCGGAACCACCAGCACGTCGAACGGACCGTCACTGTGCAGCAGCTCCAGTGCGGCGGTGCCCTGCCCGGCCATGACCGCCGGGTCGGTATAGGGATGGACCAGGGTTGCGCCGGTATCGGCCTGCACCTTCGCGCAGGTGGCCTCGCGGTCGGCGATGGTCGGCGGGCAGTGCCAGAGCGTGGCGCCGTGGCGGGCGATGTTGGCCAGCTTGGCCGCGACCGCCCCTTCCGGCACCACCACATGGCAGGGAATGCCCCGGGTGCGGGCGGCCAGCGCGAGGGCAGCACCGTGGTTGCCGGAAGAGTGGGTGACCACGCCGCCGCTGGCGCGATCGGCATCCAGCGACCACACCGCGTTGCAGGCACCACGGAACTTGAACGCGCCGCCGCGTTGGAGATGCTCGGCCTTGAACGCCAGCTGCGCACCCGCCAGCGCATCGAGCGTGCGCGAACGCAGCACCGGGGTCACGCTGGCATGCGGGGCGATCCTCGCAGCAGCAAGCAGGACGTCTTCGACTCGGGGCCACAGTGAATCGCTCATGACGCAAGATTAACGTATGGCTCCACGCTGGCGACCCCGGCACAGGTCATGCCAGCATGGATGCCTTCGCCTCCATTCATCCTGGCCGGTGGAATTAAGGGCCGATTCAATGCCCGCGCACGAAGCTGGCCTCACACCCGTCCTCTGGGGGGACCCACGATGAAAACGCGCCTGTTGCTTGCCGGTGGCCTGTTGCTGGCCCTGACCGGCTGCACCACCTACGACTATGTCGGCGGCGGACGCAGTGGCAGCTACTACCACGGCGCGCCGTCGGTGGAGTACCGCTACCCGGCCGGCTATCCGTACAACTACGGCCCCTATTACGGGGGCTACGGCGGCTATTACGGCGGCTACGGCTATCCGTACTACTCGCGCCCGGTCTACCGCCCGCCGCACAACCACCGGCCGCCGCCGCGTCCGCCGGGCAACGGGGGCGAGCAGCGGCCGCCGCCGCGCCCGAACAATGGCGGTTCGCCCTGGCGCAACATGGACTCGATGCGACGGCCGCCGCAGGCGGACATGCCCCGACCGGCGCCGCCGGCACGACCGGCGCCGGCACCGAGCGCGCCGAGGATGAACGGTTCCCCCTGGCGCAACATGGATCGTGGGACGCAGCGCACACTTGAGCGCTGAACCGTCTTGCATTTCACACGGTCCAAGCCGCAATCTACGGGGACAGTGACGGCCCGCGTCACAAAGTGACAAAAACGACATGGGCCGTCGCAAACAGCTCTACGTCGATATCCGACAGGAACATCTGGATCCCCCCTGTTCCGGCCCTGTCGGATGTCGGCACCTCTGATGGCAGACGGCCCCGCATAGCGGGGCCGTTTGTTTTGGGTGACGCCGCAAGGGCATCCACGCGTGGCGTGGGTCTACCCAGAGGCCCAGCATCAGTAGATCCACGCCATGCGTGGATGGGGCCTTTCCCGGGGACGCCCCCCAAAAAAACAGGGCCGGACAGTCCCCCGACTGCCGGCCCTCTGCTCCCCCACCGTGCGCCTGTACCGGCCCCTGTTCCAATTCCGGTCACGGGCGCCTGCGGCGCCAGCCACGGTGGGTGCTATTGGGTTATCTGCAAAAAACCTGCCAACTTTAGTGTTGATTTCGGCGCCGCCCCCTTGGCGCCGACGCCGCCACCCCGATTGGCGCTAAAATCGCCACCCCGGCGCCGCCTCCGGTCGCGCCCGCCCCCAGCTGAACAGCCTCCATGAACCCGTCCTTCCATCGTTACGACGTCATCGTCATCGGCGGTGGCCACGCCGGCACCGAAGCCGCGCTGGCCGCGGCCCGCACCGGCGTGCGCACCCTGCTGCTGACCCACAACATCGAAACGGTGGGCGCGATGAGCTGCAACCCGGCCATCGGCGGCATCGGCAAGGGCCACCTCGTCAAGGAGATCGACGCCCTCGGTGGCGCGATGGCGCATGCCGCCGACCGCGCCGGCATCCAGTGGCGCACGCTCAATGCCTCCAAGGGCCCGGCCGTGCGCGCCACCCGCTGCCAGGCCGACCGCAACCTGTACCGCATGGCGATCCGCGCCATCGTCGAAGGCCAGGCCAACCTGACCGTGTTCCAGGCGGCGGTCGATGACCTGGTGATCGACGGCGACGCCGTGCGCGGGGTCATCACCCAGACCGGGCTGCGCTTCGACGCCGAAGCCGTGGTGCTGACCGCCGGCACCTTCCTGGCCGGCAAGATCCATGTCGGTCCGACCCAGTACGCCGCCGGCCGCATGGGCGATCCGCCGGCCACCACGCTGGCCGCGCGCCTGCGCGAGCGCCCGTTCCAGGTCGACCGCCTGAAGACCGGTACCCCACCGCGCATCGACGGCCGCTCGCTGGACTACAGCGTGATGGACGAGCAGCCCGGCGACACGCCGCGGCCGGTGATGTCCTTCCTCGGTTCGGTGGACGAGCATCCGCAGCAGGTCAGCTGCTGGATCACCCACACCACCGAACAGACCCACCAGATCATCCGCGACGCGCTGCACCGCTCGCCGCTGTACAGCGGCCAGATCGAAGGCATCGGTCCGCGCTACTGCCCGTCCATCGAAGACAAGGTGGTGCGCTTCGCCGAGAAGGCCAGCCACCAGATCTTCGTCGAACCCGAAGGCCTGGGCATCGTCGAGATCTACCCCAACGGCATCTCCACCTCGCTGCCGTTCGACGTGCAGCTGGAGATGGTGCGCAGCATCGTCGGTTTCCAGAACGCGCACATCACCCGCCCCGGCTATGCGATCGAGTACGACTTCTTCGACCCGCGTGGGCTGAAGGCTTCGCTGGAAACCAAGCTGGTCAACGGCCTGTTCTTCGCCGGCCAGATCAACGGCACCACCGGCTATGAAGAAGCCGCCGCGCAGGGCCTGCTGGCCGGCCTCAACGCCGCGCGCCAGGTGCGCGGGCTGGATGGCTGGTGCCCGCGTCGCGACGAGGCGTACCTGGGCGTGCTGGTGGATGACCTGATCACCCATGGCACCAACGAGCCGTACCGCATGTTCACCAGCCGCGCCGAGTACCGCCTGCAGCTGCGCGAGGACAATGCCGACCAGCGCCTGACCCCGGCCGGCCGCGAAATGGGCCTGGTCGACGACCGCCGCTGGAGCGCGTTCGAAACCAAGCAGGCCGCGGTTGCCGCCGAGCGCGCGCGGCTGGGCGCGCTGTGGGCGACCCCGGCCAATGCGCTGGGCCGCGAAGTGCAGGAAACGCTGGGCGTGGCGGTCAGCCGCGAAACCAACGTGCTGGACCTGATCAAACGCCCCGAGCTGGATTACGCACAGCTGATGCAGGTGCCGTCGCTGGGCCCGGCGGTGGCCGACGGCAAGGTGGCCGAACAGGTGGAGATCGGCGTGAAGTACGCCGGCTATCTGGACCGGCAGCGCGAGGAGATCGAGCGCCAGCAGCGGCATGAAGCCACGCCGATTGCCGAGGCGTTCGACTATGCGACGGTGCGCGGGTTGTCGGCCGAGGCGCTGCAGAAGCTGGAACGCGTGCGCCCGCAGACCATCGGCCAGGCACAGCGCATTCCGGGCATGACCCCGGCGGCGATCTCGCTGCTGCTGGTGCACCTGGAGCGCGCGCGCCGCGGACGCGTGGCGTAAGGCAGGACCGTCCGCTTCTGGTGGGTGCCGACCTTGGTCGGCACAGATCATCCGATCGCGATGCTGCATGCATGTGTGCCGACCAAGGTCGGCACCTACCAAGCCTCCCGCCCCGGTAGATCCACGCCATGCGTGGATGAAGGCCTCCGTGCCGACCAAGGTCGGCAGCTACCGGAACGGGCGCGTTACCGCGCGTCGGCGCCGCCGCCCAGCACCTTGAACAACGTCACCCGGTTGCCCGCTTCCTGCTGCTGCAGCGCGATCAGGTCCTGCTGCGCGGCATACAGGCTGCGCTGTGCATCCAGCGCCTGCAGATAGCCCTCCAGCCCGGTGCGGTAACGTGCGTCGGCCAGCGTGTAGCTGCGCTGGCTGGCGGCCACCAGCGCACGCTGCGCGTCCATCTGTGCAGTCAGGTGGTCACGCGTGGCCAGCGCATCGGCCACTTCACTGAACGCCTGTTGGATCGCCTTCTGGTACTGCGCGATGCCGATGTCCTTGCCGATCTTCGAGGCATCCAGCGAGGCCTTCAGTGCGCCGGCATGGAAGATCGGCGCGGTGATGTTCGGCGCGAACGACCAGCCACGGGTGCCGGCCGAGAACAGCGTCGACAACGCGGTGGAGCTGTGGCCGTAGTTGGCAGTCAGGGTCAGCGTGGGGAAGAACGCCGCGCGTGCGGCACCGATATCGGCGTTGGCCGCCTGCAGCGCGTGTTCGGCGGACAACACGTCCGGGCGTTGCAGCAGCACGCTGGACGGCAGGTCGGCCGGCAACGGCGCCAGTGCCACGCTGCCTTCCAGCGCCTGCGCGGTCGGCAGCAGCGCCGGATCCAGTGGCGCCCCCACCAGCAGCTGCAATGCGTCGCGATCCTGCGCCTGCTGGGTCTGCAGCCTGGCCAGCGCGCCGCGTGCAGCTTCCACGCTGGTCTGCACCTGAGACAGATCCAGCCCCGAGGCCACGCCCTGCGCATGACGCGCCTCGGTGCGCTGCAACGTCTGCTGCTGGCTGTCCAGGGTCTGCTGCGTGAATGCCAGCGACTGCCCGTCGGCGGCCAGCGCCAGCCATGCCGTGGCCACTTCGGCCACCAGGCTGGTGCGCGCCGCACGCTGGTTCTCGGCACTGGCCAGCCAGTTCTGCAGGGCTTCGTTCTTCAGGCTGCGGATGCGCCCGAACAGGTCCAGCTCCCAGCTGCTGATGCCCACCTGTACCGCGTCGGACTCGGTCACCTGGGTGGTACCGGTCTCACTGTTGGCATCACTGACCCGCGAACGGGTGACGCTGCCGCTGGCGTCCACCGATGGCAGCAGCGCTGCGCGCTGGATGCGGTACTGCGCGCGCTCCTTCTCCACCTGCAGCACCGCCACGCGCAGGTCGCGGTTGTTCTGCAACGCCAGCGCGATCACCTGCTGCAGGCGCGGTTCGAGGAACACCTCGCGCCACGCCGGCATCGCCAGTGCCGGCTCGGCCTCGCCGGTGGCGGCATTGCCGAACTGCACCGGCACCGGTGCCTCGGGCCGCTGGTAATGCGGGGCCATGCTCGCGCAGCCACCGAGCACGGTGGTCATCGTTGCGGCCGCCAGGGCGCGCAGCAGCATCGGCTTCATGGGCTTGCCTCCGCGGCAGTGGCTTCGGCCGGCGCGCGGCCCGGGAACATGCGGCGAACCAACAGGTAGAACAACGGCACGAAGAACATGCCCAGCACCATCGAGGCGACCGTGCCGCCGGCCACGCCGGTGCCCAGCGAACGGCGCGCTGCCGATCCGGCGCCGGTGGCGAATACCAGCGGCAGCACGCCCATCAGGAACGCCAGCGAGGTCATCACGATCGGCCGCAACCGCAGGTAGACGGCCTGCAGGATCGCTTCGCGGGTGCACTTGCCCTGCTGTTCGAGGATGCGCGCGAACTCCACGATCAGGATGCCGTTCTTGGCCGCCAAACCAATCGTGGTCAACAGGCCGACCTGGAAGTACACGTCGTTGTTGAGGCCACGCAGGTTCATCATCAGCACGGCACCGAACACGCCCACCGGCACCGCCAGCATCACCGCGAACGGCACCGCCCAGCTTTCATACAGCGCGGCCAGGCACAGGAACACGAACAGCAGCGAGATGGCGTACAGCATCGGCGCCTGGTTGCCCGACAGCTGTTCCTGGTAGGCCATGTCCGACCAGGCGTGGCTGAAGCCTTCCGGCAATGTGTCGGCCAGGCGCGCGATCTCGGCCATCGCCTCACCGGAGCTGACGCCCGGCGCCGGCTGGCCGGTGATCTCCATCGCCGAGATGCCGTTGTAGCGCTGCAGTGCGGCCGGTGCGCTGGTCCAGTGCGCGCTGACCAGCGACGACAGCGGCACCATCTGCCCGGCCTGGTTGCGCACGCTCCAGCGCTCGATGTCCTGCGGCTGCATGCGCGCTTCGGCGGTGCCCTGGATGAACACCTTCTTGATGCGGCCCTTGTAGATGAAGTTGTTGACGAAGTCGCCGCCCAGCGCGGCATTCAGGGTGTCATTGATGTCCTGCGGGTTCACGCCCATCGCCTGTGCCTTGGCGTCGTCCACCTTCACCGCGTACACCGGCGCGTCTTCGAGGCTGGCATAGCGCACGTTGACCAGCTTCGGATCCTTGGCGGCTTCCTTCAGCAACGTGTTGCGCGCAGCCACGGCGGCCGCATGGCCGGCACCGCCTTCGTCCTGCAGTTCCAGGGTGAAGCCGCCGGCATCACCGAGGCCGAGGATGGCCGGCGGCGAGGTGATGAACACCTGCGCATCGGGCACGCTGGCCATCGCCTGCGTCAACCGTGCGGCGATGGTATCGGCATCGTCCTTGCGGTCATCCCAGTCCTTCAGGCGGATGAAGGCCTGGCCGACGTTCTGGCCGCTGCCGGTCACGCTGAAGCCGGCGGTAGCCTGGATCGACAGCACGCTGTCATCCTTCACCGCCGCTGCGCTGAGGCGGTCCATCACCGCGCGGGTCTGTTCAAGCGTGGCGCCGGCCGGCAGCTTCACCAGCGCGTTGAGCATGCCCTGGTCTTCATCGGGCAGGAACGCGCCCGGCAGGTGCCACAGCAGCAGGCCGGTGACCACGCTCAGCACCAGGTAGAACACCACGCCCAGCGTGCGCCGGCCAAGGAAACCATCCACACGCCGGCGCAGCCCGTTCGAGGTGCGCTCGAAACGGTGGTTGAACCAGATGAAGAACTTGCCCAGCAGGCTCGGTTCGCTGCCGTGGTCGCCGTGCGGATGCCCGCCCTTGGGAATCGGGTGCAGGATGCTGCCGCACAGCGCCGGGGTGATGGTCATCGCCACCAGCACCGACAGGATCATCGCTGCAGCAATCGTCACCGAGAACTGGCGGTAGATCACCCCGGTGACACCGCTGAAGAACGCCATCGGCAGGAACACCGCGGTCAGCACCAGCACGATGCCGACCAGCGCGCCGGTGATCTGGCCCATCGCCTTCAGCGTGGCCGGCTTCGGCGCCAGCCCTTCGAAGGTCATCACCCGCTCCACGTTCTCCACCACCACGATGGCATCGTCCACCAGCAGACCGATGGCCAATACCAGCGCGAACATGGTCAGCGTGTTGATCGAATAGCCGAACGCGGCCAGCACGCCGAACGTGCCCAGCAGCACCACCGGCACCGCGATGGTCGGGATCAGGGTGGCGCGCCAGTTCTGCAGGAACAGGTACATCACCAGCACCACCAGGATGATCGCCTCGATCAGGGTGATCACCACTTCCTTCAGTGAAATGGTCACGAACGGCGTAGTGGTGAACGCCACGTGGGCGGTGTAGCCGTGCGGCCAATACTTCTGCAGCTGCTGAAGCCGTGCATCGATGGCCTTGGACACGGCGATGGCGTTGGCACCGGCATTGAGCTCGATGCCCAGCGACGCCGACGGCTTGCCGTTGAAGGTGCTGATGCTGTCGTAGCTCTCCGGGCCCAGGCCGATCGTCGCCACGTCGCCCAGATGCACCACGCTGCCGTTGGCATCGGCCTTGAGCACCACCTGCGCGAACTGCTCGGGGGTGTGCAGGCGGCTGCGCGCAGTCACCGTGGCGTCGAGCTGCTGGCCCTTCAGCGCCGGCTGGCCGCCGAGTTCACCGGCGGAGACATCGGTGTTCTGCGCCTGCAGCGCGCTCTCGATGTCCGACGGCATCAAGGCGTACTGGCGCATCTTCTCCGGGTCCAGCCAGATGCGCATGGCGTACTCCTGGCCGATCGGCTGGATGTTGCCGACACCACTGACGCGGCTGATCTGGTCGTCGATGCGCGCTTCCATGAAGTTGGCCACATCGAAGTTGTCCATGCTGCCGTCTTCGCTGGTGAACGACAGCACCTCGAAGATCGAACCACTGGACTTGGTGATGGTCAGGCCGTTCTGCTGCACCGCCTGCGGCAGCGTGGCCATGGCGGCCTGCAGCTGGTTCTGCACCTGCACCTGCGCCGTATCCGGATTGGTGCCGGTGGCGAACACCAGGTTGACCTGCGCCGAGCCGTCGGAGGCACTGGTCGAGGTCATGTACATCAGATGATCGAGACTCTGCTGCGACTGCTCGATGACCTGGGTGACCGCGTTTTCCACGGTCTGCGACGAGGCACCGGTGTAGGTGGCGCGGATGGTGATGGTCGGTGGCGCGATCTGCGGGTAGCGGTCCACCGGCAGGATCAGGATCGCGAGCAGGCCGAGCAGGCTGACCGCGATGGCGATCACCCAGGCGAAGATCGGCCGGTCGATGAAGAAACGAACCATGCGCGGCGGGCCTCAGTGCGACTTTTCGTCGGTGTTGCCGTTCGGGTCGATCGCCGGCATCGCCGCCAGCTGCGCCGTCGTGGCCGCCACCGCCTTGACCTGCTGGTCCAGCGATACCGCACTGCCATTGCTGACGATCACCCGTTCGCCGGCCTTGAGGCCGTCGGTGATCTGCCACTGGTTGCCGACCACCTGACCGGTGCTGACCCGGCGCTCGACCACGTGGTCCCTGGCATCGAGCAGGCGCAGCAGCGGCTCGCCGCGTTCGTTGCGCAGCACCGCCTTCTGCGGCACCAGCAGCGCGCGCGCATCGGTGGCCATCGGCAGCACCGCCTTCAGGTACATGCCCGGCAGCAGCAGGCCCTCCGGGTTCGGAATGACCGCGCGCAGCACCACGTTGCCGGTGCCCGGATCGACCGCGCTGCCGACGAACTCCAGGGTGCCTTCATGCGCGTAGCTGCTGCCGTCTTCCAGCAGCACCTTCACCTGCGCCTTGCCATCGATGGCCTTCACCAGGCCCGCGTCCAGCTGCTTGCGCAGCGCCAGCATCTGCGTGCTGGACTGGGTGACATCCAGGTACACCGGGTCCAGCCGCTGGATGGTGGCCAGTGCCGCGTCCTGGCCGGCGGCAACCAGCGCACCAGCGGTCACGCTGGAGGTGCCGATGCGACCGTCGATGGGGGCGGTCACGCGGGTGTAGTCCAGGTTGATGCGCGCGGCCTGCAATGCCGCGCGCGCGGCAATCACGTTGGCTTGTGCCTGCTTCAATGCCGAGGTGGCATCGTCGGCATCCTGCTTGCTGGCTGCATCCATGCCCAGCAGCGCGCGGGTGCGCTCGGCCTTCGGCTGCGCCGACAGTACAGTGGCCTCGGCCTGCGCCAGCTGGCCGCGGGCGGTATCGAAGGCCGCCTGGTAGGGCGCCGGATCGACCTGGTACAGCAGCTGCCCTGCCTTGACCTGCTGGCCTTCGGTGAACAACCGCTGGCGGATCAGGCCACCGATCTGCGGCCGCACCTCGGATATCTCGAACGGCACCGCCCGGCCCGGCAGCGTCTGCTGCAACGCCAGCGGTTGCGCACTGGCCGTGATGACGCCGACCTCGGGCGTGGCCGGGGTGTCGGTCCTGCCTTCCGAGCAGGCCGCCAGGACCAGCAGCAGGGGCAACAACAGCGGACGGGAAGTACGGAAAAGCGGGCGCAGGAGTGGCATGGGGGGCGTGGGGGCCTTGCGTTGACCCCGGCACGCTGCCGTGAAACTGTGCAGAGAATATGGAGATTGTGCGACCGGCTCAGCTGGCGCTTGCTTTCAGCGCTGCATGCGCCGCTAATGGCCCGGTAATGGCGAAGATTCGACTCACATTCGGCCTGACCGCGAAAACCTTCCTCGCGATCTTCACCGCCTGCCTGCTGGTGCTGGCAGTGAACGGCATTGCCAGCCGCGTGGCCTTCCAGACCGGCTTCCTGGATTACCTCAACGACCAGGGCGACCTGCGCATGCAGCGCCTGATGCCGCACCTGCAACGCGAGTTCCGCGAGCACAGCGGCTGGGAGCACCTGCGCGGCAACGCCGATCGCTGGGCACGCATGTTGCGGCCGGATCTGTCCCATGGCCACGAGGGCCCGGTGCCACCGCTGTCCGACCAGACCGGCGTGCCTTCGCGGCTGGGCCTGTTCGATGCGCAGCACCGCTGGGTGGCCGGCAACCCGGACGCCACCAGCGATGACGAGCCGCATGCGGTGCAGGTGGATGGGCAGACCGTGGGCTGGCTGGGCATGGTGCCGTTCCAGACCGTCATCGCCACCAACGATCTGAATTTCTACAACACCCAGGTGCGCGCCTGGTGGGTGATCGGCATTTCACTGCTGCTGGTGACCGTGCTGCTGGCCTGGCTGGTCTCGCGCGCGCTGCGGCAGCGCCTGGCGAAACTGGCCGCGGCCACGCATCGTCTGGCCGCCGGCGATTACGCCACCCGCATCGAGCGCACCAGCGATGATGAACTGGATGCGCTGGTGAACGACTTCAACCGGATGGCGCAGGCGCTGGACGATACCGAACGCAACCGCCGCGCCTTCATCGCCGATATCTCGCACGAGCTGCGCACGCCGCTGGCGGTGGTGCGCGCCGAACTGGAGGCGATCGAAGATGGCATCCGCCCCCTGGACCGCGCCAACCTCGGCGCCCTGCAGGGTGAGATCCGCCAGCTGGGCAAGCTGGTCGACGATCTGCACGACCTGTCGATGACCCAGTCCGGCGGCCTGGCCTACCGCTTCGCACCGCTGGACCTGGGCGCGCTGCTGCGCAGCGAGCTCAATGGCATGCGTGTGCGCTTCACCCATGCAGGCCTGGCACTGGAAGAAGACCTGCCCGCCACGCCGTTGCAGGTGTCCGGTGACGAACGGCGCCTGCAGCAGGTACTGGCCAACCTGCTGGAAAATGCGCTGCGCTACACCCACGCCGGCGGCCACGTACGCGTGCAGGCAGCGCGCGTACCGGCCGGCGTGCAGCTGATCGTGGAAGACACCGCCCCGGGCGTGCCGGCCGACAAGTGCGCACTGCTGTTCGAGCGCTTCTACCGGGTGGAAAGCTCGCGCAACCGCGCCAGCGGCGGCAGTGGGCTGGGCCTGGCGATCAGCCACAACATCATCCTCGCCCACCACGGCCACATCCACGCCGAACCGTCGCCACTGGGCGGCCTGCGCGTGGTCATCACCCTGCCGGAGCCTGCATGAGCACGTCCCCCGCCGACGCCGCGAAGATCCTGATTGTCGAGGACGAGCCGCGCCTGGCCTCGGTGCTGCGCGACTACCTGGCCGCCGCCGGCATGGCCAGCCACTGGGTGGACGACGGCGGCCTGGTGATCGAGGCGTTTGCGCGCTACCAGCCGGACCTGGTGCTGATGGACCTGATGCTGCCGCAGCGCGATGGCGTGGACCTGTGCCGCGAACTGCGCGCCAGCAGCGATGTACCGGTGATCATGGTGACCGCACGGGTGGAGGAAATCGATCGCCTGCTGGGCCTGGAGATCGGCGCCGACGACTACATCTGCAAGCCGTTCAGCCCGCGCGAGGTGGTGGCGCGGGTGGTGGCGGTGCTGCGCCGCTACCGCCCCGATCCGGCCACGCGGGCCAGGGCCGGCCTGTGCATCGATGAGCCTGCCGCGCGCGCCACCTGGAACGGCAAGGGGCTGGACCTGACCCCGGTGGAGTACCGCCTGCTGCGCACCCTGCTGGCCACGCCCGGGCGGATCTGGGCGCGCGATGAACTGCTCGACCGGCTGTACCTGGACCATCGGGTGGTGGTCGACCGCACCGTCGACAGCCACGTGCGCAATCTGCGCCGCAAGCTGGCCGACGCCGGCATGGACGAAGATCCGATCCGTTCGGTGTATGGAATGGGGTACAGCTACGAGCCGTAACCGGTAGTGCCGGCCGCTGGCCGGCAGGCGTTGCCGGCCAGCGGCCGGCACTACCGATGCCTCTGCCGCGTATCATCGTCGCGAATGCCCTGATTTGCGGAGACACCGATGAACCCGTTGCGCCCCTTCCGCGACAAGATGCCGGTCCTCGGCGAGCGCGTGTACATCGACCCGGCCTGCACCATCATCGGTGACGTGGAACTGGCCGGGGACGTGTCGGTGTGGCCGGGCACGGTCATCCGCGGTGACGTCAACTACGTGCGCATCGGCGCGCGCACCAACGTGCAGGACGGCACCATCATCCATGTCAGCCACCACAGCCCGTACAACAAGGCCGGCTACCCGACCCTGATCGGCGAAGGCGTGACCGTCGGCCATGGCTGCATCATCCACGCCTGCACCATCGGTGATTACAGCCTGATCGGCATGGGCGCCTGCATCCTCGACGGTGCCCGGGTGGAACGCCATGCGTTCGTGGGTGCCGGTGCGGTGGTCGGCCCGGGCAAGGTGGTCGGCGAAGGCGAGCTGTGGGTCGGCAACCCGGCGCGTCCGGCACGCACGCTCAGCGACAAGGAAATCGAATCGCTGCACTACTCGGCCGACCACTACGTGCGGCTGAAGGACCAGTACCTGGCCTGAGCGGCCAACAGCGCCACGCGGCTCTGCTAAAGTCTGGGCCCGACCAGGACCTGTCGAGACGCCCATGCCCGTGGCTGCCTGCCGGAGAGGACTCCCGCACCCACACCCCAGGCCACGCTGCTGATGGCCGCGCCGATGCTCGACACCTACCGCGAGGTGGTGACGCCGGAGGGCGTTCCGCTGCAGCTGCCGGCCGCCGGCCCGGTGCCGCGGGCGATGGCCTGGCTGGTCGACCTGGGCATACGCTTCGCCGTGCTGGTGGTGATGTCGTTTCCGCTGGCACTGCTGGACGAATTCGGCTCCGGGCTCTACCTGGCGCTGATGTTCCTGGTCTACTGGCTTTACCCGATCGTCTGCGAGGCGCTGTGGGGCCGCACCCTGGGCAAGCGCGCACTGGGCCTGCGCGTGCTCGCCCGCGATGGCGCGCCGGTGGGCTGGATGGCGGCGATCACCCGTAACCTTCTGCGCACCGTGGACATGCTGCCGTTCGGCTATGCACTGGGCCTGGTCAGCAGCCTGTTCGACGCACATGGCCGGCGCCTCGGCGACCTGGTGGCCGGCACCGTGGTGGTGCACGCGCCGGCGCAGTACCTGCCGCCACCACCAACCATCGACAGCGTGCTGGTGCCGCCGCAGCCGCTGCGGCCGGAGGAACAGGCCGCCGTGCTGGCCTTCGCCGAGCGCGCGCCGCGGCTGTCGCCGGCGCGCCAGCAGGAGCTGGCCGGCATTGCCGAGCCGCTCACCGGCACCCACGGCCAGGTGGGCGTGTTGCGCCTGTATGCAATGGCCAACTGGCTGTTGGGGCGGCGATGAAGCAGGAGCAGTTCGTCGCCCGTTATCAGCAGGAATGGCAGGACCTGGAGCAATGGCTGCGGCTGCGCGCCGGTGTCTCGCGCCGCCGGCGTCGCCAGGCCAGTGAGCTGGCCCTGGACGATACCGCCTTCCCGCAACGTTACCGGCGGCTGTGCCAACAGTTGGCCCTGGCCCGCGAGCGTGGCTACAGCCCGCAGCTGGTACAGCGCCTGCAGCAGCTGATGCAGCACGGGCACAGCGTGCTGTACCGCACGCCGCCCACGCGCTGGCGTGCGGCACTGGAATTCCTGGTCGGCGGCTTCCCGCAGCTGGTGCGCAGCCAGGCGCGCAGCATGGGCGTGGCACTGGCGATGTTCGCGCTGCCGACCGTGGCCTGCTTCGTGCTGGTGCAGCTCTACCCCGACCTGATCCATCAGCTGATGGACAACCGCCAGATCGCCGAGATGGAACGCATGTACGACCCGGCCGCCGAGCGCCTGGGCCGCGACAGCGGCACCGACTGGATGATGTTCGGCCACTACATCATGAACAACATCAGCATCGCCCTGCGCACCTTTGCCAGCGGCCTGCTGGCCGGGTTGGGCACGCTGCTGGTGCTGCTGTTCAACGGCGTGATCTTCGGTTCGGTGGCCGGTCACCTGCAGCACATCGGCCATGGCGACCCGTTCTGGCGCTTCGTGGTCGGCCACGCTGCCTTCGAACTCACCGCCATCGTGATTGCCGGTGGCGCCGGCCTGCAGCTGGGCATGAAGCTGCTGGCACCGGGCCGGCGCAGCCGCCTGGATGCGCTGGTCGAAGGCGGACGCATCGGCGCGCGGCTGTGCCTGGGCGTGGCCTTCATGCTGCTGGTGGCGGCGTTCATCGAGGCGTTCTGGTCGTCGATTGCCGAAGTACCGGCATGGGGCAAGTTCAGCGTGGCCGGCGTGTTGTGGGCCGGCGTGCTGCTCTGGCTGTGGCGCGGCGGGCGCGGAGGCGGCGATGCGGATTGACCGCCTGGACGTGGTGCTGCGCGCACGCAGCGGCTGGGAGGCGATGGAGCTGGGCAGCGCCCTGGCCCGCCGCCATGCCCGCGCGGTATGGGGCAGCTGGCTGCTGGCCAGTGCACCGCTGTTTGTGATCTTCAACGCACTGGGTTGGTGGCTGGATGCCTTCGGCTGGGCATGGCTGGCCATGTGGTGGTGCAAGCCGCTGTTCGAGCGCGCGCCCCTGTACGTGTTGTCCCGCGGCATCTTCGGCGAACCGGTGACGGCGGTGGGCGCCCTGCGCGCGCAACGCAGCTGGGGCCACAGCGGATTCTGGGGTTACCTGGGCTGGCGCCGCTTCAGTGTGCTGCGCAGCCTGTGCCTGCCGGTGAACCTGCTGGAAGGCAATGCGCCGAACCAGCGTGGTCCCCGCCGCCGTGCGGTGGCCGCCGGTGCGGCCGGCGCCGCGACGGCGCTGACGGTGCTGTGCATGGTGTTCGAAGCGGTGCTGGTGTCCGGCGCGATCGGCGCGGTGTTCATGTTCATGCCGCTGGAGCTGATGTCCGAGTCGTGGCGCGCGGCCTGGGACATGATCGGCAAGGACACGCCGGCCTGGGCACGCTTCGGCTTCAACCTGGCGTGCTGGCTGGCCTCGGTGCTGATCGGCCCGTTCTTCGTCGGTGCCGGCTTCGGCCTGTATCTGAACCGGCGCACGCAGATGGAAGCCTGGGACGTGGAGATCGCGCTGCGCCGCCTGCGTGGGCGCCTGCTGCCGGTCGCCCCGACGCTGGCCCTGCTGCTGTGCCTGGCACTGCCACTGGCGGTCGGGCCGGTGCACGCGCAGAACGCACCGCAGAGCGCCGAAGAGGCCAGCGAGACGGGCCTGGACGACACGCCGGACGAGGAAGCGGCCACCGCCGACAATGACCCGGCCAACGCCCCGGCGACCATCTTTGGCACCGCACCGGTGGATACCGCAGGGTTCCGCCAGGCGGTGAGCCGCGCCTATGAAGATCCACTGCAGCGCCCGACGCGCCAGGTCACACACTGGAAACCGATCGAGCAGGCCGAGGAAAAGAAGAAGGACGACAAGGCGCTGCAGCACGACAGCCGCAACGCGGGTGAGCGCAAGGCCCGCAGCAGCGGCATCGCCTGGCTGGCGCGCCTGGCCGAGTGGGGCCTGTGGGGCCTGCTGGGCGTACTGGTGCTGGTGCTGCTGCTGACCGCCCGGGTGTGGCTGCCGTGGCTGCGTGGCAGTGGCCGGCGCAAGGCCGTTGCCGCGCCAGAGGTGGTGGAAGATCACGTGGAACTGCCGGCCGTGCTGCCACCGGATGTGGCCACCCAGGCCGGCCTGCTGTGGGACCAGGGTCGGCCGCGGCAGGCGTTGGCCCTGCTGTACCGCGCCAGCGTGCGTACCGTGGGCGAGCGCAGCGGCATCGCCCTGCCCCCCGGCGCCACCGAAGCGCAGTGCCTGCGCGCATCGCGGCGCATGCCCGAAGCTGCCGACCGTGACCTGTTCGCGCGCATCGTGCGCATGTGGCAGTACGCCGCCTACGGTGGCCGCCTGCCCAGCCGCAGCGACTTCGACACGCTGGCCGCAACGCTGCGCCAGCAGTACCGGTGGCAGGCATGAGCCCGCGCCTGTTCTGGTCGTTGTTGCTGGGTGTGCTGGTGCTGCTTGGCGTGCCGCTGACCATCCTCTACCTGCGCACGCATGAGCGGGTGACCGAGACCATCACGCTGCCCGCGCAGGGCGAGGCCGCCTACAACCCGCTGTATGTGCTCGGCCAGGCGCTGCGCGCCGATGGTATCGAGGTGCATGCACGGCCCCGGCTGGAGCTGCAGCAGATGGCACTGGGCCGGCACGACACGGTGGTGCTGCTGCAGGACAGCAGCGAACTGCCCGCACCGGTGGCGCGTGCGCTGTTGGACTGGGCCGGGCGCGGAGGTCATCTGCTGGTGCGCACCCCACCGCCGGCCGAAGATGACGCCGGCAGCACGCAGGGCCCCTTGCTGGACCAGCTGGGCGTGGACAGCCTGTTCCAGCGCAGCGAGTGCCAGCCGTTCCATGTGCAGGATGATCCCGGCCACGTGGAATTCTGCACGGGCAGGCGCTTCACCCTGGGCTTTGCCGCCAGCGCGCAGGCCGAGCGTCGCTGGGGCAGCGATCACGACCTGGTGTTCGCACGCCTGCGCCATGGCCAGGGCCGGGTGAGCGTGCTGGCCGACATGGCATTCATGCGCGGCGAGGTGGATTCGCCTGCCGCGCGCCTGGCGGCCGCCGCCGGCAACGCCAGCGACGGACTGCACGATCGTGCGCACCGCGACCTGACCCGTTACCTGCTTGATCCGAACTACGGCAAAGGCAGCGTCTGGCTGGTCTATGCCAGCCGCCCACCGTCACTGTGGGCACGCGTGTTCTACCAGGGCTGGCCGCTGTGGGCACCGCTGCTGCTGGCCATCCTGGGCTGGCTGTGGGGGCGCTCGCAACGCTTCGGCAGCCTGTTGCCATCGCCGGTGCTGGAGCGCCGCTCGCTGCTGGAACACGTGCGCGCCAGCGGCGAACTGCTGCTGCGTTTCGGCCAGGGTGCGCGCCTGTACGACGCCGTGCACGCCTTGTTCCTGCATCGCCTGCGCCTGCGCGCACCGGTCGCCGCCGCACTGGAGGGCGCACCGCGCGAACAGGCCATCGCCGAACTGCTGGCCTGGCCGCGCAGCCGCGTTGCCAGCGCACTGACCCCGCCACCGCCGCATGATTCCTCCGCCCTGCGCGAGCGCATCCGCTTGCTGCTCCAGATGAGATCCCTGCTATGACCGAAGTTCCCGAACTGCCGGCAGCGGCCCACGCCCGCCTGATCGAACGCGTCGATGCCATCCGCCAGGCCGTCGGCCATGCCTTCATCGGCCAGGCCGACGTGCTGGACCAGATCCTGGTGGCCCTGCTGGCCGGTGGCCATGTGCTGATCGAGGGTGTGCCCGGGCTGGGCAAGACCCTGCTGGTGCGGGCATTGGCCCAGGCACTGGAGCTGGACTACGGCCGTGTCCAGTTCACCCCGGACCTGATGCCCAGCGACGTCAGCGGCCACGCCGTGTACGACCCGAAGAGCGAGAGCTTCAAGATTCGCCGCGGGCCGGTGTTCACCCATCTGCTGCTGGCCGACGAGATCAACCGCGCACCGGCCAAGACCCAGTCGGCACTGCTGGAAGTGATGCAGGAGGGCCAGGTGACCATCGAGGGCAAGGCCTTCACCCTGGCGCCGCCGTTCATGGCGCTGGCCACGCAGAATCCGTTGGAGCAGGAAGGCACCTACCCGTTGCCGGAAGCGCAGCTGGATCGCTTCCTGTTGAAGGTGCTGATCGACTACCCGCAGCTGGAGGACGAGAAGCGCATGGTGGCCGCGATCACCCGTGGCCGTGCCGCCAGCGATTTCGATCTGAGCCAGGTGCCGCGCGTACTGGGAGCCGGCGAGCTGCTGGAACTGCAGCGTGCCACCGCGGCGATCAGCATCGATGACGAAGTGATCGACTACGCAGTGCGGATTGTCGCCGCCACCCGGCAGTGGCCGGGCATCGCGGTGGGCGCTGGCCCGCGCGGCAGCATCGCGCTGGTGCGCGCATCGCGGGCGCAGGCGGTGCTGGCCGGTCGTGACTTCGTCACCCCGGACGACGTACGCGACATCGCGCGCCCGGCGCTGCGCCACCGTATCGCGCTGGCACCGGAACTGCAGATTGAAGGGCAGGATGCCGACGACGTGCTGGGCGCGCTGCTGGCCAAGGTGGAAGCACCGCGCCGATGAGGCCCGCCCCGCTGCTGCTGGCGCTGTTGCTGGGCTGGGCTGCATTGGGCGGCCTGGTGCTGGGCGGGTTGCTGCCGCGCTGGAGCTGGGTACTGGCGGCCGTGACCATCGCGCTGCCCGCCCTGTGGGATCTGTGGCGGCAGGCGCGGCGTCCGTCGCCGCAGGTGCAGCGCGAACTGCCCGAGGCGCTGGCGCTGGGCATTCGCCGTGAGGCCGCGCTGCGCCTGCAGGCAGCGCAGGCGATGACCGTGCAGGTATTCGACCTGGTGCCGGGCGGCTGGCCGCTGGAATCGCTGCCGCAGCGCGTGCGGTTGCAGGCCGGCACCGCCTCCACCCTGCATTACCACCTGCAGCCGCTGCAGCGTGGGCACTTCCGCTTCGAAGGCGTGCACCTGCGCATGCGCTCGCCATGGCGCCTGTGGTGGCAGCAGCGCACCCTGCCACCGGCGCTGGACGTGCGCGTCTACCCGAACTTCGTGCCGCTCACCCGCTTTGCGTTGTTCAGTGCCGACCAGGCCTCGCGGCTGGTCGGTGCGCATGTGAAGCGTCGCCGTGGTGAAGGCACCGACTTCCATCAGATGCGCGAGTACCGGGTGGGCGACAGCCTGCGCCAGCTCGACTGGAAGGCCACCGCGCGGGCGCGCAAGCTGATCTCGCGCGAGTACCAGGACGAAAAGAACCAGCAGCTGCTGCTGATGCTCGACAGCGGGCGGCGCATGCTGGCCAGCGAAGGTGGGCTGTCCCATTTCGACCATGCGTTGAACGCCTCGCTGGTGGTGGCCTACCTGGCATTGCGCCAGGGTGATGCAGCCGGCCTGTTCGCCGCCGGAGGCGAGCGCCGCTGGGTGGCGCCGCAGCGTGGCATGGGCACGGTCGAGCACCTGCTGCGTGCCAGCTACGACCTGCAGCCGCGCGCGGTGGCCACCGACTACCTGGCGGCGGCCACCGAAGTGTCGCTGCGCCAGCGCCGGCGTGCGCTGGTGATGCTGGTCAGCAACGTGCGCGACGAGGACATCGAAGACCTGCTGGCGGCGGTGCGCCTGCTGCAGCGCCGCCACCTGGTGTGCGTGGCCAGCCTGCGCGAGCGCGAACTGGACGGCGCGATCGATGGTGACGTGCAGACACTGGAGGAAGCCGCGAGTGCCGGTGCCGCCGCCCTGTATCTGCAACAGCGCGCGAAGGCGCACGAGGCGCTGCGCAGCGAGAAGGTGATGGTGCTGGACGTGACCGCCGATGCCCTGCCCGGTGCGCTGGTGGAGCGCTACCTGGCGGTGAAGCGCGAAGGATTGCTCTGAGCGGATTGTTGCGGCCACCGGGCCTGGGCTGACCCTGCCGACGCAGCGCTCTGGTGGGTGCCAACCTTGGTTGGCACGAAACCAACAGCGCCGATCAAGGCCCTGCGCTGCCGGCCTACCGCTCTGGTAGGTGCCAACCTTGGTTGGCACGAAACCAACAGCGCCGACCATGGTCGGCATCTACCAACAGCGTTGCCGGCCAGCGGCCGGCACTACCCCCGCAGCAATCGCCGCTGCAAGCGTTCCACCGCGCGCTGCAGCAGCACCCGGTTGCGGGCCAGCTTCATCCACTGCGGCAGGCGCGAGAACATCGAACGGTTATACCCACTGCCCTCGCGCAGCGTGGCCGTGGCGTAATCGTGCAGTGCCTGCAGGTGTTCGGCGTTGTATGCCCACAGCAGACCGGCAGCGGTCTTTTCCACCAGCCGCAACGGCAGGCCGAAGTTCGGGTCGATGGCGTCGTTGCCATGCCAGCGCGACGGGGTAACGTCCACATCACTGCTGCGGCCACATTGGCTGCAGTCCGCAGCCATGGTCCGCAGCGGCAGGGTGGCACGGGCACGACGCACCTCGATACGTAACCACTGGTGGCCGCAGTAACCACACGGCCGGTAACCGCTGTAGCGCACCGGCCCCACCCAGTCACCGGCGCCGCAGCGGTTACAGCCACACCCGCCGTCCAAGGCTTCGCTGCACCCCAGACAACGGAAGCGCCGCGCGTTGGAGGGGCCTGTCACCCACCCCGGCGTATCGCAGCGATGGCAGCGCACCGCCACCCGGTCGGCATAGCGGAACAGGGCGCGGCCGTCATCGCAATGGCGCCGCGGTGGCACCGACATCAGACGTAGATCCGCGTCGGCGCCTCGTCCACGATCGCGTGCGGCACGAAACGCGCGCTGTCGCGGGTGATCGCGCTGTCGTCCTCGCGGATGCCGATGCCGCAGGCGTGGTCGCCGATCACCCAGCTGCCGATCAGCGGGTAGCCGCCTTCGAAGCGGGTCAGCGGATGCGCACGCTGGATGATCGCCGGGCCGTCATAGGGACCGTCGCTGCGCTGGGTGCTGCCATCGGCCAGGTGCATCTCGATGTTGGCGCCTTCGCGCGAGAACAGCGGCTTGCGTACCCAGCCCGAGGCCAGCGTGCTGCCGTCGTCGAAGTGCGCTTCCAGCAGGTTCGGGTGGCCCACGTTGCGCTGCCACAGCAGCGGCAGGATGCCCTTGTTGCTCAGCACCGCCTTCCACGCCGGTTCCAGCAGCTGCACGCCCGAACCCGGCAACGCGCGGCCGAATTCCTCGGCCATCAGGTCTTCCAGCGGGTACAGCTTGAACAGCGTGCCGATCACCGAATCGTCCAGCGCGGTGAAACGGCCGTCCTCGGACAGGCCGATATCCTCGATGGCGATCGCCTGGCCATGCAGGCCGGCCTGCGAGGCGCAGTCGCGCAGGTAGTCGACCGTGCCGCGATCCTCGTCCGAACTGCCCACCGCGCTGAAGTACAGCGGCGGCGGCAGCTGCGTGGCCAGTTCGCCAAAGCGCTCGACCAGCGCCTCGTGGATGGCGTTGAACTGGTCGGCGTGCTGCGGCAGGCGGCCGGCATTGCGCTGGTCTTCCAGCCACTGCCACTGGAAGAAGCTGGCCTCGAACAGCGAGGTCGGCGTGTCGTAGTTCAGTTCGTACAGCTTGGCCGGACCGGTGCCGTCGTAGGCCAGGTCCAGGCGCCCGTACAGGTGCGGCTGGCGCTGGCGCCAGCTGTCGGCGATCCAGTCACGGTAGTGCGACGGAATCGCCAGCTGGTCCATCAGCCGTTCGCTGGCGATGACATCGCCGACCAGGTCCAGTGCCATCTGGTGCAGCTCGGCGCTGGGGTCTTCGATGTCCTGTTCGATCTGGCGCAGGGTGAAGGCGTAGTACGCGCTTTCATCCCAGTACGGCTGGCCGTCGATGGTGTGGAAGCGGAAACCCGCTTCGTCCGCGCGTGCCCGCCACTGGGCACGCTCGGCAATCCGGATGCGCTGCATGGGTCGATCAGCCGCCCACGCTGCTGCCGCTGCGGCGGGCGCTGGTGCTGCCAAAGCCGCTGCGGCTGGCGGTGACCGCACGGTTCGGCTCGCTGGTGACCGGCGCCAGGCCGGCTTTGCCTGCGCCAATTCCGCTGGCGGTGTTCAGGCCACCGCTGCCGCCCGGGGCCGGGCGCGCCCAGCCGGCGCTCTTGTCCTGGTAGGCCGGCGACGCCGCCGGCGCCTGCGGGGCCAGGCCACCGCGGTTGCTCAGCATCTGCGACATGAAGAAGCCCATCATCATCGGGCCGATGAACGAGGTGCCGGCCGAGGTGTGCTGCTGCACGCACTGTTCCGGCTTGTAGTCCTGCTCACAGGCTTCCTTGCTGGCGTACTTCGGCGCTGCATCGGCAGCCTGCTTCTGCGCTTCGGCGAAGGCATTGCGGCACGACGACGGATCGCCGGTGGCCTCGGTGCAGGCCTCGACGGAGGTGTACAGGCCTTCCTGCACCTTCACCTCCGGCTCCTTCTGGCAGGCGGTGAACAGCAGCGGCGCGGCGCTCATCAGCAGCAGCGCGGTGGTGCGGGAACGTTTCATGGCCTCATGCCCTGTCGACGGATCAATAGCCCAATGATGCCAAATTCACCCCAACAACCGGAATCAGCAAAGTACGAAAGATGAACGGCCTTTCATTTTTGTCCGGCCGTGGGGTCAGATCCCATCGGCACACCGCTCTGGTAGGTGCCAACCTTGGTTGGCACACACGGCACAGCGCCGACCAAGGTCGGCATCTACCCAGAACGGGTGGTTGCAGCAGCAACCGAAAAAATTGGCCATGATCGGCCGACCCCCACGTCGTACGGCCCGCCCGTTCCGCCAGCCATGCCTGAATACCGCTCCCGCACCTCCACCGCTGGCCGCAACATGGCCGGCGCCCGCGCCCTGTGGCGTGCCACCGGCATGAAGGACGGCGACTTCCACAAGCCGATCATCGCCATCGCCAATTCCTTCACCCAGTTCGTGCCCGGCCACGTGCACCTGAAGGACCTCGGCCAGCTGGTCGCGCGCGAGATCGAGAAGGTCGGCGGCGTCGCCAAAGAGTTCAACACCATCGCCGTGGATGACGGCATCGCCATGGGCCACGACGGCATGCTGTACTCGCTGCCCAGCCGCGAGATCATCGCCGACTCGGTGGAATACATGGTCAACGCGCACTGCGCCGACGCGCTGGTGTGCATTTCCAACTGCGACAAGATCACCCCCGGCATGCTGATGGCCGCGCTGCGCCTGAACATCCCGGTGGTGTTCGTGTCCGGCGGCCCGATGGAGGCCGGCAAGACCCAGCTGTCCGAGCACAAGCTGGACCTGGTCGATGCAATGGTGGTGGCCGCCGACGACAGCGCCTCCGACGAGAAGGTGGCCGCGTTCGAGCGCAGCGCCTGCCCTACCTGCGGTTCCTGTTCGGGCATGTTCACCGCCAACTCGATGAACTGCCTGACCGAAGCGCTGGGCCTGTCGCTGCCCGGCAACGGCTCGACCCTGGCCACCCACGCCGACCGCGAGCAGCTGTTCCTGCGCGCCGGCCGCCTGATCGTCGAACTGTGCCACCGCTGGTATGGCGGCGAAGAAGCAAGCGCGCTGCCGCGCGGCATCGCCACCCCGGCCGCGTTCGCCAACGCGATGACCCTGGACATTGCCATGGGCGGTTCCACCAACACCATCCTGCACCTGTTGGCCGCCGCGCAGGAAGCCGAGGTCGACTTCGACCTGACCCACATCGATGCGCTGTCGCGGCGCGTGCCGCAGCTGTGCAAGGTGGCGCCGAACACGCCCAAGTACCACATGGAGGACGTGCACCGCGCTGGCGGCGTGTACGGCATCCTCGGCGAACTGGCGCGTGGCGGCCTGCTGGATACCACGGTGCCGACCGTGCACAGCCGCACCCTGGCTGACGCCATCGAGCGCTGGGACGTGGCGGTCAGCAATGAACAGAGCGTGCACGAGTTCTTCCGCGCCGGTCCGGCCGGCATTCCCACCCAGGTCGCCTTCAGCCAGGCCACGCGCTGGCCCACGCTGGACGTGGACCGCGCCGAAGGCTGCATCCGCAGCGTCGAGCATGCCTATTCGGCCGAAGGCGGGCTGGCGGTGCTGCGCGGCAATCTGGCGGTGGATGGCTGCGTGGTGAAAACCGCAGGCGTGGACGAGTCGATCCACGTGTTCGAAGGCACGGCGCGCGTGTATGAAAGCCAGGACGCGGCTGTGGCCGGCATTCTGGCCGACGAAGTGAAGGCCGGCGATGTGGTGGTGATCCGCTACGAAGGCCCGAAGGGCGGCCCGGGCATGCAGGAAATGCTGTACCCCACCAGCTACCTGAAATCGAAGGGGCTGGGCAAGCAGTGCGCGCTGCTGACCGACGGCCGGTTCTCCGGCGGCACCTCGGGCCTGTCGATCGGCCACGTTTCGCCGGAAGCGGCCAGCGGCGGCACGATTGGTCTGGTGGAAGACGGGGACCGCATCCGCATCGACATTCCGGCACGCCGCATCGATCTGCTGCTGGACGAGGCCACGCTGGCGCAACGCCGCACCGATGCCGATGCCCGTGGCTGGAAGCCGCGCGCACCGCGACCGCGCAAGGTTACCAGCGCGCTGAAAGCCTACGCCCTGCTCGCCACCAGCGCCGACAAGGGCGCGGTACGCAACACCGCCCTGCTGGGCGATTGAGTGGCCCTGGGGTCAGATCCCTTTCGCAGAAAGGGCTCTGACCCCGCTAGCGCACCTCCATCCGCGCTCGAGCACTCGCCAGCACCTCCAGCGAGGAACGACGGACGAAAGCCGCGTAGGCATCGCCACGGGTTCCGAAACGCAGGCCCGTGCTGCTCCACGACTCAGGATCGCCTTCCAGCACCACGCCGTGCCTGTCCAGGAACACGGAGCGGAAGAAGGCATCCAGTGCCCCGTCCCCTGCCTGCGGCAGGCATGAGCGAAGATGCTGGTCTTCGACGGCATCGATCGGGATCACCCAGTAGGCACGGTCCTGGCCGACATCCGGGAAATCGGCGTGGATGCAGAAGGCATAGAACAGACGGCCTTCATCGGACAGTACGCCCTGGATCAAACCATCGTAGTACTCCGGATAGAACTCAATCTGCATCTACTTGCTCCAGACCAGCAGGGCTGGCGGCTGCTTTGAAGGCGGTTAGCACAGTGCCTGCGGCCTCATCCCGGATGAGGCTCTTGGCATTCCGCCGTCTTCATGCCAACAGAAGCCCACAGGCATCCGGTCAGACCACGCGTTATCCAATTGCCTTGGGTGGGTTGTGGCTGACAGCCTGGCTCCTGTCATCCGGTCATGGTTGCGGCCAGGATGAACGCAAGCAGAGTCAATCCAAGAAGAATTCTCATGACCACCATCTCGCGTCGCAGCTGCTGTAATGCCCGGCGCGGTGCTTTGCTTTCCAAACCCAGCACAACGGCCAGATAGGTGGACTGGCCACGCAACCCGAATGCCTCTGGACAGCCCAGAGTCCTCCACAGCTCAGGGTAAAGCCGAGGAAAGCGCCTGGCGAATCGGAGGAACGCGATCACATAGCAGACGACCGACACGAAACCCACAGCAAAGATTGTCTGAAGCATCATGGGATGTCTCAACGGCTCCTCGGCCCTCGGATGCACCCGCCCTGGCCAGTGATGGACCGGACGAAATCAATAATCTCTTCGATCCCGGCTCCTCGATGATTGGGCCCAGAGCCTCTGAGGTTCCCGAAGAATCGCTGGAGCAGAGATTGGTACTGAAAAGACAGGAAAGCGGCTGGTGAATTCAATCAATGGAGTCTGGGAAGGATGCACCAGCACCAGCAGATCGAGCTCTGCGATAGGCTCCTGGGTAATACCAGGCGGCGCTCCATGCACGATCTGGTTGCCTATCGAGTTCCAGCAGCGCTCGCAGTCATAGCGTTCGATCGCGTTGCCGCTAGGATCGTCGATGTAACGCAGAACGCAGCAGCCTCATCCGGCCTCTCGCTCCTTCGTCACGCTGACCAGCAGTACAACGGACTTCCAAAAATGCCGTGAGCTCCAAGCTGCTCGGGCCTTGCTCCCCAGAAGGCATAGAAGAGATCTTCCTTTGCCCGGTACACCAACCAACGCCCCGCGTCCTTCGCGACGCACATCCCAGATATCACCTCACCATCATCAAATCCCGGGATACCTGGCGCCATTACCACCGCAGACAGCTCAAATGGCTGACATGCATTTCGCCTGATGTCATTCGCAAGTTCTTCAAGATATTCGCTCGGACTCACGCCCGCATCTACGTAGACATCGGCGCCATCGGCCAGACGCGACTCCAACAAATCAATAAGATTGCTCACGGGCCCGACCTCTCTGGCGGCGGAGGCGGCTTGGGATAATGAAGTGTTTCATGAGGCTTTTCACCATTCGCTGGAACATCGATTCGAGGGCCAGAACCTGCATTTCCTGGTCGATAGATTACTCCGTTCTCACCAACTTGCGCCCCCTCCGGCAATCGTGAACCCTCAGGCGCTGGACCGAACTTCCCGCCAGTCAAAGTACCGAAATCCTTCAGTCCATCCCCCACCCCACCATTGTCCGGGGCCAGCGGGCCGTTATTGACACGCCCTCCCTGCTGCCTACTTCCCTTGTCTTCGGTTCCCACCAACCCTCCGGGCAATGCAGGAGCATCACCTTCAGGTGATTGAGACTGCTGCATGGCTGGCAGGATCGACTCAACCGCATTCCGAAGCAGCCTTCCTCCATACACCGTGCCAACGTATACATAGTCCACGGCGCACGCGAATCCGCTGGCGCACTCGATTACGCATGACCTCTCACCACATGTGGCCGACCGCCCATCCGGATCCGTGAACTTATACGGATTCCCATTCGCATATCGATACCGATTGAACTGCCCGACAGGCTGTTCATACGCCGTCACCGGATCAACCGACAGGAACACTCCCAGTTGGGGATCCATGTACCGCTGCTGCATGTAACTCAGCCCAGTAGCCGAGTCGCTCACATGACCCGTGTACCCGGGCCCATCCGTGACCTCACCACCGACCATGGCCCCGTAGGGCTCGTAGTCATAGCGCTTGATCACATTGCCGTTGGCATCGGTCTCGGCCACCACCGAGCCCAGGGCATCGGTATGGATGTAGGTGACCGTCTGGGCTGCGGCAGACCCTGCCCAGAGAAGCCCCAGCAGCACAACACCACAGATCCATGCGCAGATGGCTGCCGCAGGACGGAAGAAGTGTTCAGACGCCATCCCGGATCTCCAGTACCTGGGTCATCGGAGGGGTGGACCACGGCGAGCATCCACCCGCATTGCACGCGCGCACCTGGTACGTGGTGGCGCAGTAGTTGGTGTTGGCAGCGGTCACGCGGGTCTCCGGACCGGTGTACGCGATGTTGTTGCCATCCCGCAGCAGCTCAAATGAACCGCAGCGGAGAAATGATCGATTGACGAAGATGTTCACGACTCTGCCGCTCGCGACCTTCTGCCCCTCTTACAGCCATATCTCTTTCCCAGCAGTCAACGTCCAACCCTGTCGCCTACATGCAGTGGCAGCAGCACCCGCGCTTTTTCGCCACTCAATCGGAGAAATAGAGTGGCGACATTCCAGCCAATCAAATACTGGACCCAAAGCGAGAGCTGCCCCATCAGCCTCCCCACTACTCTCGATAGTTGACTGATACAGCCACCCCAGCCGCGAGAGCCTCCACATCAGAAAGATTGGCCACCTCAAATACCGAGTAGGTAACCTCACCTGTCAACTCCCGCAGCTCCGATGAATCTTCCAGATCCGAGTCAACCGAAATAAGCTTTCTGATTCCAGCGAATCGGTACTCGGCCTTCCGCCCCTCGATCTCCAGATGGCTATTCTCACCGACCTGTTCGTACTCGGCCGCCAATTTCAGCGCCCGCAGCATTGCCTTGTCCTCATCATCCTCTGAAACAAGATAGACGTTCTCATGAACAACGTAGGAGCTCTGACCTACATAGCTGTAGTAGAAAATTGCATGTGCGCAATACCACATTCAACACCTCACCCGTTTTCTTCCCGCTTCGACTTGTTCCTGAGCCCCCGAGCCTTCTCCTCGGCACACCCTTTGCACTCTGCTCAAGACGGTACTCGGACGCCATTGGCACGACAGGCCCCGGTTCGGGATACTCACCGCGCGGTTGCGAGGCTAGCTTCGCAGGCCCTTGGTAATCTCAAGGAGAAATCCATTCAACCCCGCAGGATCCCCCGCTCCCGGATCAAAGTCTTCGATCATTCGTGCCATCACATCATTCAGGCCGCCCAAACGCGCCAGCACTTCCGAAACAAAATCCACCTTGGCCGCGAAGAGAGTCACATCCTGATCGAGACGAACCACCCACTCACTTGAGCGGGACAGCACATGGTGGTCAGTAAGGAAGCGCGCATCCCCGGTAAGGAATTCATGCAACGAACAAAGGCTGGGCGCGGAAAAGAATCCGTCCCTATCCGCTTCGACATCCTTGAACGAAACAATCTCAATCTGTTTCGATGAAGATGGGCGGCTCACGTGCACATCCAACCACGCAATCCATACGTCTTCAGGGGCGAAGTACTCATGGCGATTTCTGTCGAAAGCAATCCCAGCCCAGCCTTCAGCCACAATAGGACTGTCAGGCGGCTGCGCATCAGACAGTGTTCCATGCAGAAGATCTTTCGATGAGCCTGCAGCCATATCGCCTGATCCTTCTCGTATCTGATCATCGTGGTTGGAGCGCTACTTCCCGCAGGATGATGCCAGGTGGTGTCAGAGCCCTTTGCCGGACCATCCTTGCAAGGAAGGTTGGCGGCATGTCGATTCGCATTGCTGCCATCCTTACCGAGCTGCGCAGATCAGACTTCCCTGCGCCCTGAACCGGCCCCATCCCAGCGACAGGCATCCCGTTGGCGGGCTTCCTTGTAGGACTTGGGAACTTTCCTGCGGTCAGTTCCTTGTCAAGAAACCCCCATCAACGTCCGAGGTCGGCTCATTGAGTTCATCATTGAACCCTTCCCTGATTGCACTGAGCGCAATCCGCGCATCTACGCCATAACCCGATTCAAGCGCTTTCGAAAGATGGCGCGCAACATCTGCCAGGATCACGCCCCATGCCTTCTCCTCCGAGATCCTGGAGGTCTCTTTGTACAGTCCAACCTTCATCGAGCAATGGAGCGCTTTTGCAGCAATCCACACTCGAAGCATCTCAACTGAATTCTCATCTTCCAGAGCTGCTTCCGGAACAGGACGCTCATTCATGACCTGACTTCCCACCTGTTTGCTGACACTTCATTCCACTGAAGCGGATGACGCTGATCAACTGGCGTACCTTTGGGCCGAACCGCACCTTCCCCTTCCGCCCGATGCTCGGCCAGCCAGTTCTATCCGATTCCCCTACACCCGGCAATCAGACAACTCTGAAACCGCAATCGCTGTGCGCCCATCCGTTACCCTGCCCGACATGATCCAACGCCCGCCGCGCCAGCCCCTCATCGACGCCCTGCGCGGATTCGCGCTGCTCGGCGTGTTCCTGGTCAACCTGCGCTTCTTCTCGCTCGACGCGCTGATGACCGAGGGCGCGCAGCAGGCCCTGCCCAGCGCTGCGCTCGACCATGCCATCCGTACCGGCATGGAAGGGCTGCTGGACATGAAGGCGATCACCCTGTTCTCGCTGCTGTTCGGCATGGGCGTGGCGATGCAGATGGAGGGCAACACCCCGGGCCGGATGGCCGCGCACCTGCGGCGGATGGCCGTGCTGCTGGTCATCGGCCTGCTGCATTCGGTGCTGCTGTGGTGGGGCGACATCCTGCTGGTGTATGCGGTGGTCGGCCTGCTGCTGCCGCTGTTCCGGCACCTTGGCAATCGCGCCCTGCTGGTCAGCGGCGTGGCCATCGCCCTGCTGCTGCCGCCCCTGCTGTCGCCGTGGATCCGCGACTGGGTGGCCCTGCTGACCCCACGCGCACAGATGAATGCCATGGCGCTCGATGCGTTGGCCAACGGCACTCTGGCCCAGGCGTGGTGGCGCAACCTGCAACTGGCGGCGTGGCTGAAGCTGAGCAACTGGGCGTTGCTGTTCTTCGTGCTCGGGCGCTTCCTGCTGGGCTACTGGGCTGGCCGTCGTGGCCTGCTGCAGCAGCCGCAGGCGCATCTGCCGCTGCTGCGTTCACTCGCCGCAGGTGGGCTGCTGCTGGGCGCCGCATTCCTGTGGGTCGATGCTACGGCCGATGCACTCAAGCAGGCCTGGCCGGCGTTGCGCGGTGGCGTACCGGGCTATCTGCTGCGCGTTTCGTACCGCGTTGCACCACTGGCACTGGGCATCGCGGCGGCGGCGATCTTTGCCCTGCTCTATCTGCGCCCGTGGGCTGAACGCGTACTGCGCGTGTTCGTTCCGGCCGGGCGCATGGCACTGAGCAACTACCTGCTGCAGAGCGCGATCTGCGTGCCGCTGTTTGCCGGCTTCGGGCTGGGCATCGGCCCACTGCACGGGCTGTGGCCGGTGCTGGTAGCGGCCGTGGTGTTCCCGCTGCAACTGTGGGCGAGTGCGTGGTGGCTGCGCGGCCATCGCTTCGGGCCGGTGGAATGGCTATGGCGTAGCGCCAGCGAAGGGCAATGGCTGCCATTGCGGCGGTAGAAAAGGGGACGGAGGGAATTAAGTCGTTTGTGCCTCAAACGACTTAATTCCCTCCGTCCCCTTTTTTCCGCCGGGCACGGCCCGGCGCTACCGGAGCGCCTCAGCCAATCACGCGCTTGAACGGCGGCAGCGCGTCGATGATGCGCTTGCCGTAACGGCGGGTCAGCAGCCGCGAATCGAGGATGACCACGCGGCCAGTGTCGGTGGAGGTGCGGATCAGGCGACCGGCGAACTGGGTCAACGTGCGCAGCGCGTGCGGAATGGCAATCAGGTTGAAGGCATTCAGTCCGCGCCCCTCGAACCATTCGCTGAGGGTGGCGGTCTGCGGATCGGTCGGCACCGCGAACGGTACCTGGGTAATCACCACGGTGGTGCAGGCCTCGCCGGGCAGGTCGAGGCCTTCCCCGAACGAGTTCAGGCCGAACAGCACCGAGCCCTCGCCGGCGGCGACGCGGCGCAGGTGTTCGTCGATCAGGCGGGTCTTGGACATCTCGCCCTGCACCAGCACCTGCTTGCGGCGCGCGGCCGACATCAGGCCGGCCACCTTCTCCATTTTCCAGCGCGAGGTGAACAGCACCATCGAGCCCTTGGCCCAGTCCAGTTCGGTGTCGAGATAGCGTGCCACTTCACGCGGATGGCCTTCGCGGTCGTCCGGGGTGACCGGGAACTTCGGCACGATCAGCTCGGCCTGGTTGGGCAGGTCGAACGGCGAGGACAGCGAGACCATCTCGGCCTCTTCGGGGATGCCGTTGTCGATCGCCAGCGACTGGAAATCGCCACCACCGGTCAGCGTCGCCGAGGTCATCACCACCGAATCCACTTCATCCCACAGCAGCTTGCGCAGCACGTGCGCGGCCGATACCGGCGAGCCGTGCAGCACCAGATCGCCGTCGCGGGTGGCGGTGACCCAGCGCGCCATCGGCGGCGCGCCGTCCTTGTCCTCGCGGCGCCAGGCCTGCCACAGGTTGTACTGCTGCTCGATCATCTCCAGCGCCATGCCCAGGTTGCGCTGCAGGCGCTCGCGTGCGGCATCGTCCGGCTTGCCCTTGGCTACCTGCGCGGTGGCCGCATGCGCCCAGTTGTAGAGGCTGCGGGTATCGTCGGCCAGTGCTTCGATCGGCTCGCGCCAGGCCTCGGGCAGGCGGCCGTTGGCGGCGCGCCACATCGGTTCCTCGTCGGCCGGCGCCGGCATCCACACCCGCTCGATGTGGTCACGGAAGGCGCGCAGCTGCTTGGCCACGTTGCTGGCCACCTCGATCGCCTCGTTCGGCAGCAGGTTGCCGAGGCGGTCCTTGTCGACCGCGCGGTAGGCACCGGCGATAAGGATCTGCAGGCGGCCGGTGCGCTTGGCCATTTCATCCAGTGCCAGGCTGGCCGCGCCCTGGTCGATGGCCACGTTGCCGATGTGATGGCCTTCGTCCAGCACCAGCAGCATGTCTGACGGCGCGGCGATCAGTGGCTGACCGTTGTCGCTGTCGCCGATCGACAGTGCCGACAGCAGCAGCGCGTGGTTGGTGACCACGATCTGCGCATCGCGCACGGTGTTGCGCGAACGCAGCACCGCGCACTGCGCCGAATACGCGCAGCGACGCCCCGCGCAGCCCGAAGCCGGCGTAGTGATGCGGCTACGCAGGCCGGGGCTGATGGTCTCCGGTGCGTTGTCGATGTCGCCATCCCAGCTGCCGCCGGTGAAGGCGTCGGTCAGGCGCTTGGCAATGTCCATCTCGATCGGCGCCAGCGGCCGGTCGAACAGCGGCGCGTCATCCTCGAACATGCCGCCCTGCGAGCCCTCGCCCTGCGCCTCGGCGGCATTGCGCGTGCACAGGTAGCGGGTGCGGCCCTTGGCCAGCGCCACGGTCGCTTCCAGGCCGGTGGCCTTGAGGAAGTTGGGAATATCGCGCTCGACCAGCTGCGACTGCAGGGCCACGGTGCCGGTGCTGATCACCAGCTTCTTCTTGCTGGCCAGCGCGATCGGCACACCCGCGGTGAGGTAGCCCAGGCTCTTGCCGACGCCGGTGGGCGCCTCGACCACGCCGACGCCGCCACTTCTGGACAGCGCGCGCGACACCACGCCGATCATCTGGCTCTGCGAGCGGCGGGTGGAAAAGCCGGGCGTATTGGCCTGCAGCGTCGTGTACGCCTTGCGGATCGCGTCCTTCAAGGCGTCATCAAGCGTGCGCGGAGCGGCGACAGTTTCGGTCACGCCGGGAACTACCGTGGCTGGATCAGGCCGGCCATTGTCGCATGGCCGGCCGCATTCACCGCCGCTGCCACCCTGAACGGGCCAGCGACGACGCCCGCTGGCGGTCACGGTCCAATGGCCGCGCCGTGGGTGGGGCAGATGCGCCGGGCCGGCGCCAACGGTCAGGCCGCCGGGATCGTGCGGGTGCGCAGCAGGCGCACCAGCGCCCACACCAGCAGCACCACGCCCAGCGCCTCGACCATCGCCAGCGCGAAGTGCAGCACGCCGAGGATAGTGCTCAGGCTGGACACGGCGCTGAAATCACCACTGCGCACCATCCACATCGGCAGGATGCCCGCCGCCATGCCGCCCAGGCTGGCCAGCAGCAACAGCAGCAGGCCCACCAGCGCACCGGTGCGGGTGGCATCGCGCGGTGCGCCCACCACCCAGACCAGGCCGACGCACAGCGCGATCAGCACCGGCAGGCGCACGCCCACCATGCTCAGCACCGTGATCAGCAGGGTTGCGTTGTCCATCGCTCAGTCCTCGCCGGCCAGCACGGCCGCGCCCTGGCGCAGTGACTGGTAGACCTCATCAGTCTGCGGGCGCACCCCATGCCACTGCAGGAAGCTCTCGGCGGCCTGTTCGACCAGCATGCCCAGGCCATCGACGGTATTGCGGCATTCCGCCGCGCGCGCCCAGGCCAGGAAGGCGATGGCGGCTTCGCCGTAGTTCAGGTCGACGGCGGTGGTCATCGAGTTGACCAGCGACAGCGGCAGCTTGAACTCGACGTCGCGGTCGCGGCCGGCCGAGGTGGCGTTGACGATCAGTTCGAAATCGCCCAGCTCGCGTAGGTCTTCCCAGTAGCGGCTGATCGCGCGGCCCGGTTCGCCCATGGCGTCGATCAGTTCATCGGCGCGTTCCGGCGTGCGGTTGACCACCACCAGTTCGGTGATGCCGGCATCGAGCAGCGCCGGGGCAACGCTGCGCGCCGAACCACCGGCGCCGATCAGCAGCATGCGGCGACCGCGCAGGTCCAGGCTGTGGCGGTCGGTCAGGTCGCGTACCAGGCCGATGCCATCGGTGGTGTCACCGTGCCAGCGGTCGCCCTTGCGCAGCAGCGTGTTGACCGAGCCGGCGCGGCGCGCACGTGCGGTCAGCGTGGTGCATACCGAGAACGCGGTTTCCTTGTGCGGCAGGGTGACGTTGGCGCCGACACCGCCCTCTGCGGCGAAGGCCTCCAGGCCGGCCAGGAACGCCTCCGGGGCCAGATCGATGGTGCGGTAGTCGATCGCGATGCCTTCCTGGCGACCGAACGCAGCGTGGATCTGCGGCGACTTCGAGTGGGCAACGGGGTGTCCGAAGACGGCGTAACGGTCGGTCATGGAATCCTCAAGCTGGCTAGACTGATGCTCTTTCGTGCACGGACCTGGATGATGCGTCTCACCCCGCCCCTGCTGGTGCTCGCCGCCAGTCTACTCTCTGCCCCCGTGGCGATGGCGTTGAACGAGTACGGCATCGAAGGCATGGGCGTGGTCTCCACCCGCGCCGACGAGGGCCGCGCCACGATCAGCGCCGATGGCCAGCGCATCGTCTTCGCCCGCCGTGGCGAGGCGGGCTGGGGGCTGTGGCAGGCGCGCGTGGTCGACGGCCGCTGGCAGCAGGCGCAGGCCGTGCCGGTGGACGTGGCCGGCGAGGTGGTCGATCCGTACTTCAGCCGCGACGGGCGCTGGCTGCTGTTCGCGGCCGGGCGCGATGGCCGGCTGGCGCTGTACCGGGCCGCGCTGGCAACCGATGGCCGGGTGGGCAGTGCGCAGCCACTGGCCGGCGACGCCGGGCGCCAGGCGGAGCGCGGGCCGGCCCTGAGCGCGGATGGCCAGCGGCTGCTGTTTGCCCGCCAGCAGGGACGTGGCGCTGGCTGGGACCTGTTCGTGGCACCTCTGGACGCGCAGGGCGCGCGTGGCCCGGCCCGCGCACTGACCGCGTTGAACACTGCCGACGACGAGACCGACGGTGACTGGCTGGGCCATGACGGCGCGGTGGTGTTCAGCCGTGGCAGCGCCGCGACCGCGCAGGTATGGAGCACCAGTTGTGCGTGGAGCGGCGCGGCGCTGCAGCCGTTGGGGCTGTCGTTCAACCAGGCCGGCGGCTGGACCGGCGCGCCGGTGATCGACAGCGCCAAGCCGGGCGAGATGCTGGTGGCCAGCAGTGCGGCCAAAGCGCCGCGTGCCGGTGGCGTGGACGTGTACCGGTTGGCGGTGCCGAAGGTGGCGGCGGTGCCGGGGTGCGTGCCGGGCGCTCGCTGACGGCGCTACCGGTAGATCCACGCCATGCGTGGATGGCCGTTTGGTGGATGCCAACCTTGGTTGGCACGTGTGCAAGCGCCAACCAAGGTTGGCGGCTACCAGAACGCGAGGGTCAGCGCGACAACACCTTGGCGCGCTGCTGCTCGTACTCGACCTCGCTCAGCTGGCCGTTGTCCTTGCGCTGGTTCAGCGCGGCCAGTTCGGCCTGCACGCTCTCCGGCAGGGCCTGCTCACGGGCCACGTGGCGGGCGGCCGAGAGCTGCTCCGGCGGGCGCTTGCCGGCCCGCCAGGCGGCGATGAAGACACCGACGATGATGGCGCCGAACACCAGCGTACCGATGCCCCAGATCAACCATTGCATCCATCCCAGTTCGGGTCCCATCGCGCATTCCTCCGTCTATCGAGGCGCTATTGTCAGCGCTCGCGCAGCCATCGCGCCACCTGCGGCGCGAAATAGGTCAGCACGCCATCGGCGCCGGCGCGCTTGAAGCCCAGCAGCGACTCCAGCACGCAGGCGCGCTCGTCCAGCCAGCCATTGGCGAAGGCGGCCTTCATCATCGCGTACTCGCCACTGACCTGGTAGGCGAAGGTCGGCACGCCGAAGGTCTCCTTCACCCGGCGCACCAGGTCCAGGTAGGGCATGCCCGGCTTGACCATCACCATGTCGGCGCCTTCTTCCAGGTCCAGCGCGATCTCGCGCAAGGCCTCGTCGCCGTTGGCCGGGTCCATCTGGTAGGTCTTCTTGTCGGCCTTGCCAAGGCTGGCCGCGCTGCCCACCGCATCGCGGAACGGGCCATAGAACGCCGAGGCGTACTTGGCCGAATAGGCCATGATGCGCACGTTGAGGTGGTGCTCGGCGTCCAGCGCGCGGCGGATCGCGCCGATGCGGCCGTCCATCATGTCCGACGGCGAGACGATGTCCGCGCCGGCTTCGGCATGCGACACCGACTGCTTGACCAGCGCCTCGACGGTGATGTCGTTGAGCACGTAGCCCTTGTCGTCGATGATGCCGTCCTGGCCATGGGTGGTGTACGGATCCAGCGCCACGTCGGTCATCACCCCCAGTTCCGGGAAGCGCGACTTCAGCGCACGGATCGCGCGCTGCGCCAGACCGTCTTCGGACCAAGCGGCCGAGGCATCCAGCGACTTCAGCGACGGGTCGATCACCGGGAACAGGTCGATCACCGGAATGCACAGCTCCAGCGCCTCTTCGGCCACCTTCAGCAGTTCCTCGATCGACAGCCGCTCCACGCCCGGCATCGACGGCACTGCGGTGCGGCCGGCCAGTTCGTGCACGAACACCGGGTAGATCAGGTCGTCGGTGGTCAGCGTGTTCTCACGCATCAGGCGGCGCGAGAACTCGTCGTGGCGCATGCGGCGCGGGCGGTACAGCGGATGGGACATGGCAGGCTCCGAGGAGTGGCTATTGCAACAGGTAGCCCTGCGGCAGCAGGGGTTCGGGCAAGGGGCGTTCGCCGAGCGCGTCGAGCTGGTCGATCTCGATGGTGCGCACCAGCGCGTCCAGCGGCAGGTCGTTCGGCTCCAGGCCGAACGGGTCTTCCATTTCTTCGCCCAGCTGGTCCAGGCCGAAGAAGGCGTAGGCCAGCACCGCCGACAGCACCGGCGTGCCCCAGCCCAGCGAGCTGGCCAGGCCAAACGGCAGCAGCACGCAGAACATCCACGCGCAGCGGTGCAGCAGCAGGGTGTAGGCGAACGGCAGCGGCGTGGTCAGGATGCGCTCGCAGCCAGCCTGGATCGACGACATCGCGTGCAGGCGCTGCTCCAGCTGGGTGTAGAGGATCGGGTCCAGTTCGCCGCTGCGCAGCGACTGGGCCAGTTCGGCGGCGATCATCGCCAGCAGTGCGTCAGGGACGTTTTCGCGCTGGCCCAGCTGCTCGCGCTGCGGCTTGTCCAGCCAAGGCACGGCCGCCAGCGCCACCACGCGCCCGCGCAGGCGCGCCGCCAGGGCATGGGCGAAGGCCGTGGTGAGGTAGGCGATGCGGCGGCGGCGGCCTGCATCGTCAGGCAGCAGCAGGTGCACCTGGCGGGCCAGCGAGCGCGATTCGTAGACCAGTTGGCCCCACAGCTTGCGCCCTTCCCACCAGCGGTCGTAGCAGGCGCTGTTGCGGAAGCTGAGGAAGATCGACAGGACCAGGCCGAGCAGGGTGAACGGGGTCACCGAGAAGCGCTCGATGCCGGTCGGCGGCGCCAGCTCCACCACCGCCGCCACGGCAATGGACAGGATCAGGATGGCCAGCACCTTCGGCGCGATCGCCGGAACGATCGAGCCGCGCAGGATGTACAGCAGTTGCCAGCCGTGGGGACGGGGTCGGATGATCATCGGGCAGCCGCGCCAGGCGCGGATTCACAGGCACGCGGGGGGCTCGCGCAGTCATTCATTGTACGCCCCTGCCCGGCCACCGGCCGTGCGCCTGCGACGCCCGGTCGCACCCGCCGGCGGTTCAGATCACGCCGCCGCCCAAGCCCAGGCGCAGGATGCCGACCACCACCACGATGCCGTTCAGCACCAGCCCAGCCCAGGCCCGGCCACGCTTGCTGGGGTGGGTGAACAGGATGCCCAGCGCGGCGATCACCGCGCCAACGGCGGCAAACGGGATCAGGAACCAGTTGCCCCAGCCCAGCAGCGGAATCAGCGCCAGGATCATCCACAGCAGCGCCAACACACCCCACAACAGACTGATCACACCCATGCCGCCCTCCTGCAGTTGGTTCCTGGCTCCACCATAATCGTTCCCGGGGCCGCCGCCTACTGTCGTTGGCGGGGCTGTCACCGGCACCGTGCTAGCGTCTGCGGTGCCTGCCCACGGGCGGGTGTTGGCGCCGATTCAGAGTGGCCCGTCGATGATCGCAACCAGTCCTACAGGGGTCGTGCCATGAACATCCGTTGGGCCGCGGTGGCGGCCATCCTGCTGGTCAGCGCCGGCTGCGCCAGTACTTCCAAGGTGATGCTGGGCCGCGCCCGGGCACCGATCGATCCGGCGCTGGTGCAGATCTATTCGACGCCACCGGCCGGCTCCCAGGAGATTGCCCAGCTGGAGTCGGCCTCGGCGGTCGGGTTCGGCACGCAGGGCCAGACCGATGCCGCAGTGGCACGCCTGAAGCGAGAAGCGGCGGCACTGGGCGCCAATGGCGTGGTGCTGATGGGCGTGGGCAGCAGCGGCTCGCCGGTGGGCATGTCGGTGGGTGCCGGCACCTTCGGTTCGCATGTCGGCGGTGGCGTCGGCATTGGCATTCCGACCACGCAGAAGCGTGCCGCCGGCGTGGCGATCTGGGTGCCGAACCCGGCACCGCCGGCGCGGTTGCCGACACAGGTGATCACCCCGCAACCGCAACGGTGATGCGATTCGGTAGTGCCGGCCGCTGGCCGGCAACCTCAGGATTCCCTGCGCCATGGGAATGCCGGCCAGCGGCCGGCACTACCCCTGCAACAACCGACGCATCGCTCTGGTAGGTGCCAACCTTGGTTGGCACGAACCCACAGCGCCGACCAAGGTCGGCATCTACCAACACCGGTTGCCGGCCAGCGGCCGGCACTACCCGGTGATGCTCAGCGCTTGTACTTCGGCACGAACACCTTGTTCACCGCATCGGCCAGCTGGTCCGGCGGCAGCAGGCCCTGGTCGAGCAGGAAGTTGTTGAACGCCAGGCGGTCGAACTTCGCGCCCAGAGCCAGCTCGGTCTGCATGCGCAGTTCCAGGATGCGGGTGTAGCCGTAGAAGTAGCTGCCGGCCTGGCCGGGCATGCGCACCATGTAGCGGTCCAGTTCCTGGGTGGCCATCGCCTTGGACAAACCCACCTGCTCCATCAGCACGCGCTCGCCATTGGCCCGGTCGGTCAGGCCGAGGTTGAGCATCGGGTCGAGCATTGCGCGCGCCGCACGCAGCAGGCGGAACTGCAGGGCGATCATCTGCCCGTCCAGCGGCTCGTAGGGCACCATCTCGGCTTCGGCATACAGCGCCCAGCCTTCCACGTTCACCGAATTGAACGCGAACATGGTGCGCGCCAGCGACACCCCACGCTCGACCATCGCGGTGAACTGCAGCTCGTGGCCGGGGCGGCCTTCATGCGCACTCAGGGTCCAGGCGGCCGAACCGAAATTGAAATCGTCGTACTGTGCGCCCGGGCCGGCAGCCGGGTTGCCCAGCGGCAGCACGAAGGTGCCCTGCTGCCCGGTGTTGTTGACCAGCGGCGCCGGCAGGAAGTGCGGGGCCGGGCTGGCCGCGCTCTCGGCCGCCGAACCCAGGCGCATCTGCATGGCGCGCTTGGGTACATCGACGATGGCATGCTCGCGGATCAGCGGATCGATCGCATCGATCACCTTGCGGTAGTGGCCTTCCAGCTGGTCGTCGGCAATCTTGTCGGCCTTCAGCGCGCGGATCACCGCCACCGGGTCGCTCGGGTCGGCCACCTTCAGGCCCTTGTCCTTCACCACCAACGGCGCCAGCTGCTGCATCGTCGAGCGGGTTTCCATGAACTCCAGCTGCGCGCGCTGCATCAGCAGCTTCGGGTCGATGTCGATGCCGACCTGCTTGAGCTGGTAGGCGTACAGCGGCGCCGGCAGGCGTGCATCGGTGCGCGCCTTGGGCAGCACGTCCTTGCGCGTCCACGCCGCGTAGTCCTTCATCTGCCCGGCCAGCGTCTTCATCGCTTCATCGGCGCCGGCGATCTGGTACTTCTTCAGCAGCGACTCGATGCCGCTGATGTAGGTCTCGACGTTGTCCAGCGACTGCTGCACTTCGATCTTCGTCGGCTGCAGCAGGCTGCTGTCCTTCAGCCGCTCCTCGTAGCGCTGGCGCGCCAGCGTGGTGAAGGCGGTGCCGCCCGGCTGCAGGCCGGCATAGGCCTTGAGACGATCGATCGCCTTGGCCCGGCGCTCGGCTGGCACCTGGTCGGACAGCAGCAGGTTGAGGCCGCTGAACACCGTCTGCGGGGCGTCGCTCCACGGCAGCAGATACTTCTCGTTGAGCTCGCTGCCTTCGATGTTCTGGTTGGCGGCATGGATCATGATCTCCAGGTCCTGGCGGACGTTGGGATCCTTCTCGGTGGCCAGCTTCGCCTTCAGTTCGTCGCGCGCCTTGGCCATCGCCGCGCGGTAGCGCTTGTCGTTGTCGGGGCCGAGATCGGCCACCTTGTCGTCATAGCCAGGCACGCCGAAGAAGCCGGTTTCCTCTGGCTGGAACGGGCCCTGGGCATCGAGCAGGATCTGCGCCAGTGCATTGCTGCGGGCCACCCAGGCCGGGCTGGCCGGCGTGGCGGCCTTGGCGGTGGGTGCGGCCAGCGCCGGCGGGGCGGACAGCAGCGGGGCGGCGGTCAGGGCCAGGGCAACGGCCAGCGCAATCGGCTTCATGGTGCACTCCAGGACAGGGTTGCCCGCACCCTACGCGCTCAGGGCGATGGCGACAATCTGCGGGAAGTCATGGCGACCGGGTTGTACGGCCGGCTCCGCGGAAACCTGCCGGGGCGTAGAGTCGACTGTCAGTCGACGGTCGCGCGCAGCGCGGGGTTTTTCGCTATCTGATCGGAGAGTAGTCGACTAACAGTCGACTCTACCCAGTCGACTCTACCCAGTCGACTCTACCCAGTCGACTCTACCCAGTCGACGCTGCCCGGCCGACGTCCCTCAGTGGCCTGCCCTCGGAAGTCACAGCGCTGCGGTAAGTGGACATTCGCCGCGATCACGGCATTCCTGCAGCGCGCACTCGTCCGCGGCTTCATCGTCATCCAGCGCGCTCAGGTCGAAGGTCTGCTTGTTCTCGCCCAGCACGTACATCACCGGGTAATCCCACACGTCATCGCGGCGGCTGCCCTGCACGAACAACCGGCCGTGCGCGCGGGAGCCCTCCAGGGCCACGGTCAGGCCGACGTCGCGCTGGCCGTCGATCGCGGTCTGCATGCTGCCCAGCGGCATCGATCCGGTACGCAGGGGTTCGCCGAACGCTTCCACCAGTTCGACACTGCAGCCGGCGCGCCGCAACGCCTCGCGCATCGGCGGGCTCGCGCGTGCCGCCTCGCTCCAGCGCAGCACGCTCCAGGCCACGATGCCGCCGGCCACGCCCAACACCATCACGACGGTCAGGGGCATCGCCCAGCGCCAGTGCCGGCTCCACCATCCGGCGGGTCGGGTGCAGTGGCTGGGAATGGGCGGTGGCAGGGTCATCGGCGGGCTCCTTCCCGGCTATGGATCAGGGTTTCAGGCAACGCCCCAGGAAGGCTTCGGCCACGCGGTAACGATGCAGGGCATCGGCGCCGGACAGGCCATGCTTGGCACCCGGGTAGGTCATCAGCTCGAACGGCTGGCCGCGCTTCTGCAGCGCGCTCATCAGGCTGGTCGAGTTGGTGAACAGCACGTTGTCATCGGCCATGCCGTGGATCAGCAGCAGCGGCGAGCGCAGGCCGTCGATGTGGGTCAGCACGCGCGCCTCGCGGTAACCGGCTTCATTGCGCGCCGGCAGGTCCATGTAGCGTTCGGTGTAGTGGCTGTCGTACAGGCCCCAGTCGGTGACCGGGGCTCCGGCCACGCCGCAGGCGTAGCTGTCGGAGGCCTTGGCCAGCAGCATCAGGGTCATGTAACCGCCGTTGGACCAGCCCTGCACACCGATGCGCGCCGGGTCCACCCACGGCTGCTGCTTCAGCCAGGCCACGCCGCGCAGCTGGTCGGTCACTTCCACCGTGCCCTGCCTGCCGTACAGCGCGCCACCGAAGTCGCGGCCACGGCGCGGGGTGCCACGGTTGTCCAGCGAGAACACCACATAGCCCTGCTGGGCCAGGTACTGGTTGAACAGGTGATCGCCACGGCCGGGCCAGCTGTCGGTGACGGTCTGGCTGGCCGGACCGCCGTAGACGTACACCGCCACCGGGTAGCGCTTGGACGGATCGAAACCGGCCGGCTTGATCAGGCTGTAATTGAGCGGGGTCCTGCCGTCGGCTGCGGTGAGCGTGCCGAACTCGACCGGGCGCTGCGCATCGCGGTAGCGCGCATACGGATGCTGGGGATCGGCCAGGTCGTTCTCGACCAGGGTGGCGATCTTCTCGCCATTGGCGCGGAACAGTTCGATCTGCGGCGGCGTGCTGCTGTTGGACCAGCTGTCCACATAGACGCTGGCATTGCGGGCGAAGCTGGCGCTGTGCATGCCCGGTGCCTTGGACAGGCGCTGCGGCTGGCCGCCCTGCAGCGACACCGCGTAGATCTGGCTTTCGCGCGAGCTGTCGATACCGGCGCGGAAGTAGGCCTTGCCGGCCTTTTCATCGACCGCCAGCAGTTCGTCCACCGGCCAGTTGCCCTGGGTCAACGCGGTGGTCTTGCCTGCGCTGTCGATGCGGTACAGATGCTGGAAACCGGTGCGCTCGGACGACCACAGCACGCTGCCGTCCTGCAGGAAGCGCAGGCTGTTGTGCAGCGGCACCCAGGTCGGGCTGGTCTCGTGGGCGAGCACGCGCTGGCGGTTGGAATCGAGGGCCACTTCCACCAGGTCCAGCCGCTTCTGGTCACGCGACTGGCGCTGGAAGCTCAGGTGCCGGGCATCGCGCCAGTCGACGCGGGCCAGATAGATGTCCTGTTCCTTGCCCAGGTCGACCCAGCGCGGCTGCGCGTCGGCGGCCGGTGCGATCACGCCCAGCTGCACGCGCACGTTGGCATCGCCGGCGGCCGGGTAGCGCTGTTCGATCACATCGGTGCGGTCGGCATAGACCTCGTAGCGCTTCTGCACCGGCACCGGCGCTTCGTCGATGCGGGCAAAGGCAATGGCCGAATCATCCGGCGCCCACCAGTAACCGGTGTGGCGGTCCATTTCCTCGTCGGCGACGAACTCGGCCACGCCGTTGCCGATGGTGCTGCTGCCGTCGCCGGTCAGCTGCAGCTGCTTGCCGCTGGCCAGATCGATCACCCACAGGTTGCGGCCGCGGATGAAGCTGACGAAGCCGCCCTTCGGCGACAGCTTGGCGTCGGTGGCAAAGCCTTCGCCGTGGGTCAGCTGGCGCACGGCCGCGGCACCCTGCTGCTTGAGGTCGTACAGGTACAGCTCGCCGCCCAGCGGGAACAGCAGGCGCTGCGCGTCCGGCGACCACTGGTAATCGACGATGCCGGTCATCGCGGCGATGCGCTGGCGCTCGCGGCGGGCCTTCTCCTCGTCGCTGAGGGTCTCGGTGCCCGGCAGCACGACCTTGGAATCGACCAGCAGGCGGGTCTGGCCGCTGCCGATGTCGTAGCTCCACAGGTCCAGCTGGTTGCGGTCGCTGTCCTTGCCGCGCAGGAAGCTGACCTGCGAACCGTCCGGTGCCACCTTGGGCTTCATCAGGGTCGGGCCGGACAGCGGCAGCGGGCCGGTGATGGCTTCCAGGGTCAGCTTTTCAGCGTGGGCAGCGGTTGTGGTGGCGAGCATGAGGGCGAGCGAAGCGAACAGGTGGCGCATGGAGGATCCCGGCAAACGGCAGGTCCGCCCCCGCGATGGACGCGGAGCGGTCGTCCCCCATCCTAACCAAGCCTGTGCGGGAAGGCAGCATGACCTTCTGCCCATAAGGAGTGCCGACCAACGGTCGGCACCCACCACCAGTAGATCCACGCCATGCGTGGATGACGCCGTCCTGGGTCAGCGCTGGCCGAACAGGTGCTTGCGTTCTTCGTCGCTGAGCGGCTTGCCGGCGTTGGGGTTCACCTGCTGGCGCAGGGCGTAGGCCCGCTGGGTGGCCGGGCGCGCGGCAATCGCCTCGTGCCAGCGCTTGAGGTTCGGGAAGGCGGCGAAATCGACCGGAATCCTGTCGTAGGCGCCGATCCACGGGTAGCTGGCCATGTCGGCGATGGTGTACTCCTCGCCGGCCAGGAACGCATGCTGGGCCAGGCGCTTGTCCATCACACCGTGCAGGCGGCGCACTTCGTTGTCGTAGCGCTCGATCGCGTACGGGATCTTCTCCGGTGCGTACACGTTGAAGTGGCCCATCTGGCCACTCATCGGGCCCAGCCCGGCCATCTGCCAGAACAGCCATTCCAGGGTGGTGACGCGGCCACGCGCGTCGCTGGGCAGGAAGCGGCCGGTCTTCTCGGCCAGGTACAGCAGGATCGCGCCGGACTCGAACACGCTCTGCGGCGCGCCGCCGTCGGCCGGGGCGTGGTCGACGATCGCCGGCATCTTGTTGTTGGGCGAGATGGCCAGGAATTCCGGCTTGAACTGGTCGCCCGAGCCGATGTTGACCGGGTGGATGCGGTACTCCAGGCCGGCTTCCTCCAGCAGCAGGGTCACTTTGTGGCCGTTCGGGGTGGGCCAGTAATACAGGTCGATCATGGCAGCGGCTCGGGGTACGGAAGGGAACCTGAAGTCTAGTGCGTGAGTTGGGTTGGCACCGTCATGGCGGGCCAGTAACCTCGCCACTCCCCCGCAACGCAGCATCCCCCGCATGAGTGCAAACCGTCCGCCGATCTCCCCCATGTCGACCCTGATCTTCGCCTCGCGCTGGCTGCAGCTGCCGCTGTACCTGGGCCTGATCGTGGCGCAGTGCGTCTATGTGTTCCTGTTCGGCAAGGAACTGTGGCACCTGATCTCACACTCCGCCTCGATGGGCGAACAGCAGATCATGCTGATCGTGCTGGGCCTGATCGATGTGGTGATGATCTCCAACCTGCTGGTGATGGTGATCGTCGGCGGCTACGAGACCTTCGTCTCGCGCCTGCGCCTGGAAGGCCATCCGGACCAGCCGGAATGGCTGAGCCACGTCAACGCCAGCGTGCTGAAAGTGAAGCTGGCGATGGCGATCATCGGCATCTCCTCGATCCATCTGCTGAAGACCTTCATCGCCAGTGGCGCGCTGGGCGGCATCCCGCTGTGCCCGCCGGAGCGGATGGCATCGGCCGCGGCCAACATCGGCGAGCAGACCTGCTCGACCTTCACCCCCGATGGCGTGCTGTGGCAGACCATCATCCACTGCGTGTTCATCCTGTCGGCCATCGGCATCGCCTGGACCGACAAGCTGATGTCCAACAGCCACAGCAAGCCGCACGACCACTGATGTCGTTGCCGGCAGCGGCATGACGCTGCTGCCCCGTCCCGGCCATCGCCCCTTGTACGCGGCGGTGGCCGGGATGCTAGATTGCACCCTCGCCGTTGCCGGCGGTGGCGTCGGGAAACGCCACCCTGCCGCGCCCGGACCGCAGGTCCCGGCCATGCGTATCAATGATTTACGTCACGTCGTCTTCTAGAGGGGAGCAGGATGTCGCACGTCTCAACGATCACCGCCGCGCGCCGGTGGCTGCCGGTTGCCCTGGCACTGGCGCTGGCCGCCTGCTCGGGCAAGGAGGAAACACCCGCACCGGCACCGGGTTCCGCACCGGCGGCCACCGCGCCGGCCGCCCCGGCGGTCGCGGCCAAGGTGCAGTCGATGGGCACCGAACAGCTGCGCGAGTCGGCCAGCCAGGCCCTGCGCGAGAACCGCATGTATGCCCCGGCCGGCGACAACGCCATCGAGTACTACCTCGCCCTGCGCGACAAGACGCCGGACGATGCGTCGGTGAAGAGCGCACTGACCGACCTGCTGCCCTACACCCTGATCGCCGCCGAACAGCACCTGGGCCGCGAGGATTTCACCGAAGCGCAGCGGCTGGTGGCACTGATCGAGAAAGTGGATGCGTCCGCGCCGGCACTGCCGCGGCTGAAGGATGGCCTGGCCAAGGGCGTGCAGAACGCCGCCAAGCGCACCGAGGCCGAAGCCGAGAAGGCGAAGAAGGACGCCGAGGACCGCAGCAAGCAGCAGACCGAGCAGCAGCGCCTGGCCGAGCAGCGCGCCAAGGAAGCCGACGCCGCCAAGCAGATTGCCGCGCAGCAGGATGCCACGCGCCGCGACAACGAGCGCCAGGAGGCTGAGCGCCAGGCCGCCGCCCGTCGCGAGGCCGAGCAGAAGCAGCAGCAGGCCGCTGCCCAGCAGGCCAGTGCCGCACGCCAGGCCGCCGCACCGGCTGCCGCTGCTGCACCGAACCTGCGCCCGGTCAGCACACCGGCACCGCGCTATCCGGCCGAGGCGCTGCGTGCGGGTACCTCCGGCGAGGTGCTGGTGGAAATCACGGTCGGCACGGACGGTTCGGTGATCAACGCCCGCGTGCTGCGTGCAACCCCGTCGCGCGTGTTTGATCGCGAGGCGCTGAACGCGGTGAAGCGCTGGCGCTTCGAGCCGGTCGGCGCGCCGGTCACCACCCGCCGCACGCTGGTATTCGCACCGGGCGGCTGACAACAGATAAGGGGACGGAGGGGATTAAGTCGCTTCCGCCCCTCCCTGACGCCAAGGCCCGGCATGCCCGGGCCTTGTGCGTTTCAGGCCGCCGCATCGATCAGCCGCTGCAGCGCAGGGTCGCGCGCGGCCAGGATCTGGAACAGGCCCAGCGCGTGCAGGCCGGGCAGCAGTGCACGCAGGTCGGCCTCGGCAGTGGCGCGGGTGGCAGCCGAACTGGCCGGATCCTGCCAGTGGCGGACGCTGGCCAGGAAGGCACCGACGCTGCCTTTGCGCACGGTGAGGCCGTTCACCTGCACCTCGTTCTGATGGTCAGGGAGGATGTCCTGTGGCTGCATGAGGGTGCTCCTGTGAGATTGGGCGCCCAGTGTGGCGCCCGCGCGTCGACGTTTCTGCCGTATAACTGCCAACCGATATGGCAGATCAGACACCAACGCGCTTGATCGACCCCACTTTGGCGAACACCGAAGGCGGCCCCAGCGTGCTCGCCTCCCAGCTGCGTGTGCCCGGACGACGCCGCACGGCCCGCCACCAGCACGCGCGCGGGCAGTTGCTGGGCGCACATCGGGGCCTGCTGCGGATCGAGGCCGGCGACCTGCACTGGCTGCTGCCAGCGGGGCACGTCGCCTGGATTCCGCCCTTGCTGCCCCACGCACTGGTGGGCGCGGAAGGGTTCGATGGCTGGAGCCTGTACTTCAGCGCTGCGGCCTGCATGGAACTGCCCACGACACCGCGCATCTTCCAGCCCAGCACGCTGTTACAGGCCGCGACGGTGCGGGCGCTGCAATGGCAGCATCGGACACTGGACGCGGCGCAGGAACGCCTGGCCGGCGTGATCGCCGATGAGATCACTGCCAGCACACCGCTACCGCTTGCCCTGCCGCAACCGCGCGACCGACGCCTGCGGCGGATCGCCGCCGCACTGGCGCGCGCCCCGCACGACAACCGCAGCATCGAGGGCTGGGCCGCCAGCGGCGGGCTGTCCAGCCGCAGCCTCGCCCGCCATTGGCTGGCCGAGACCGGCATGACGCTGAGCCAGTGGCGGCAGCGACTGCGCGTGCTGCTGGCGCTGCCACGCCTGCTGATGGGTGAGTCGGTGATCAGTGTTGCGCTGTCGATGGGCTACGACACGCCCAGTGCGTTCATCGCCGTGTTCAAGCGCGAGATGGGGGTGACGCCGGCGCGGTATGGGGCTGGATGAAAGCTGGGTTGGCGCGTAGGTGAACAGGGATTCGCGCCGCTGCCCCGGGTAACGCCGGACCATGCCGGGCGATCTAGTTCTCCGGACGCCACATCATCCGTTCCTTGTGGCGTTCCAACGCGCGCGCATAGATCGCCGGATCACTCGCGAACTCCGCCATGAACCGTGGCTCTGGAAGTCGATAGGGATCTTCCGGATCGATCTGGCACTCTGCCTCGATCTCCGGTGGGAACACCGGCTTGCGGCAGGTCTTGAAGGTCAGCCACCGGCAGAGCGTCAGCGCGCCGTAGATCGGGAACATCAGATTGGTACGCAACGGCATCAGCGCGGTGCCCATCATCAGGATGACCATCAGCCAGCAGTTGCGGATCGTTGGATCCGCCGAGAGCGTGATGACCCGGTCCAACGGGTCGTCATAGCAGCATTCCGGGCCCTCCTGCATGTAGCGGCAGATCAATGCCCATTGCTCGAGAATGTGATCGTCGTGATGCCAGAAGTGTCCGACGGTGAAGGTCTGTTGTATCTGCCGATTGCGATCGAGCAGATGGCACCTAAGGTCACGTAGCTCAGGATTCTGCGCGCCACGGCCGATGTGGAAGAAGGCGCAGGGAGAACCCCAGGGAACGACAGTCACACCGTCTGGCCCGTTGTGCCTGAAGAAGTAGATCTTGCGGGTAATGCGATTGAAGCGAACCGGGTAGTGGGTGTACTGGAAGAGGTCGTTGCGGAGCAGCAACATCCACATCATGGCACCCAGCCCGCCAAGCACAGCGGTCATAGCAATACTGAGAGCCACCTTCTCTTCCAGAGATATAGCTGGATGGCTGTAAAGGCTATGAAGAGAGAAGGCCATGATAATCATCTCAAAGAGAATGAATACCGAGCACATAGCGGTGACGGCCATTCCCTTAAGCTTGAACGTCCTTTCAATGAACTCAACGAACGTCGAGTTCATTCTGATGATTCCGAATGCATCATCTGGAGAGTAGCCGACCGAAGCGTCAGAACGCAGCTCGCTCTCAATTTCTCGGCGCGCCAATACTCTTCCCCGTTTGAAAGTGGGATACCAACCCGTGAGCATGCCTAGATTCTCAACCTTGATAGCTCACTGCACTGCTCATCGATGTCTACAAATGAACCTGCCCGATTGATCCCGAAATGCAGCGCCCTGTCCATCCATCGCTGGACCTCGTCGGGCTTCATCCAACCGACGACCACTGTAATGACCGACGCAATGAGGAGAAGAATAATCGCAACTGGAAGCGCAGCTCCTGCCAGTAGAAGGATACTTGAAGCGATGGCCATTGACCCTCCGAGAATCATGCCTATCCCATACGCAGGTGCCAGTCTGACGTCCCTTGCGCCTTCGTAGACCGTCAGTCCACCCAGCACCATCCCAGCAATTCCGCTCAGCCAACGCCCAGCAGCGTAGACGACCGCCGCACGTGTCTGCGCATAGGACGCCCAACGCCCCAACGGCTCGGCAAGTTTCTGCGAGAACCACGGCAACTTCGATCCGATCTCGCCCAGCAGCATCGCCGAGTCGCCCACCAGTGCACCCACGCCGGCAGCAAAGTTGGCGCCCAGAAGTGAGCGTTCACGTGGCAGTGCCTTGCTGTACTGCCTGCTCAGTTCGGAAAGGCTGGCGGAGGCAAATACCAGGCTGGCCGTGCCATAGGCGAAGGAGGTGTTGCCAAGCTTGGCGAAGCTGCCGCGCATGGCGTCGTACATATCCACGGTTGTCAGCGTTCGCGCCAGTTCGGCATGACGCGACGTGCCGGTGATCACCGCCTTGGCATTGAGCGCCTTGAACAGTCGCAACTGATCGCTGTCCACCAAGGCAACAAGGCCGATTCTGAAGCGCTTTCCCTCCATATCCGCATCGGCTGCGGCAACGGCGTGAGCAGCCACGGCGCGCGCCTGACTGGCCGCGTTCAACCCGGCACGCTCGCTGACCACCATCGCCAAAGCATTGCGGGCGCGCTTGGGCGTCGTGTGCCCACTCAGATCCACCAGCTCGCTGCCGGGCGATGCCGACTGTGCGAGTGCGGTCAGCATCCCCACCTGCATCCGGGTGGGCAACAGCATGGCGCCGCCCTCGAATAGCCGCCCCACTCCTCGGCCGATCATCTGTGTCAGGGGTGCGGAAAGCTGCTCCACCAGCTTGGCCGTACCCTGGAACATCGCGCCCAGCTTACCGGCGGATTCTGCATCCAGTAGCGCCTTGAGCGCGTTTGACAGGCCGTTGGCCGCTGTCAGCCAGTCCCGCGTGCCCGGTGCGACACTGGCGTTCTCCATGGTGTCCTTCCATGTCTTCAGCAACGCATCCTGGTTCCACATCTGCGCTCGCAGAAGGATGGCTCGCGGGTCCTGCACGTCATCCTGCTGCATCCGCTCGAGCAGGTAGCCCATGATCAGGCCGCGCGAGCTTGAGTCACGCAGCAGGTTGGTCACCACTTCCTGGTAGAGCACCCCGCTGGTGCTGTCCCTGCTGTCGTAGTTGCTCTGCATGTGCTGCATGAAAGCCGGCGCCTTCCACCATGCAATGCATGCCCTGTCCAGATCGGCCACGGCGTCTTCATAGAACCGCGCCTGCGCGGGGGCGTATACCTGATCCAGCCAGTGCGTGTGTGCATCGCGCTGGCGCAGGTGGCGGCTGTACTTGCGCCAGGACTTCTCGGCCTTGACCAGCACTTCCTCCTCATCCTCGACTGCAAATATGTCGTGATTCCATGCCTGCAAGGGTCTGGCCAGCTGATCCGCATTGGTTTTCCCGCCCAGGATGCTGACCACGCCGCGGCCGAACAGGGCGGCGTCTCTACGGCGGTACGCGACATCTTCGAATGCGCCCTGACGCACAGCGCCCTCGATCATCGAAATGGAGGAAGCCGACTGCAGCCGCTCCTGGCGCTCGGGCTCGGCCTCCCATTCCAGAATGCGTTCGGTGGCGAGCTGGTTCAGATCGGAAATGATGCCGATCGGGTCGTCCAGCGCCACCAGCGCGGGCGGCGATACCTGCGGATGACCGGCAGCGATGTCTGCCTGTGCGATCAACAGGTCGACTTGCGCCATGGAGTAGTTTGCCCATTGATCCAGGCTGAACTCGAATGCATGCACACCGGGAACCGCATTGATCGCCGGAATGCCCTGCACGCCCCTGTCATCGCGTGAGACTGTCAATGTCGTGGATGGCTTGGCCAGGTGGATCTCGGCCACTTGGCTCAGGCCATGCTCAAGACCGGCCATGTGCGCTTGCGCGGAAGCTCCTGTGCGCCACGCGGCGATATCGACGCACCGCATATGCTGCTGGCGATAGGCCTCGTCCTTGTGCTTCTGCCACACTCTGCGCGTCCACGGCGCGCTGCTGTAGGCCAGCCACAGGAGGGTTGCCTGGGAGGCGTCGGGCACGATGATGCACTTGGACAGCAACGTTTCGCCGTGGCGCGAGCACCTCGCCGGCTGCGTGTCGTTCTGGGGCGGCGGGGTCAGATCACGGATGTCGAACGCACTCAGGTCTCCGTATTCGTTCAACTGCCATGCTTTCCACTCGTCACGCGCCTGATGGTAGCTGTAGACATAGCCACCCCGCAGCAGGCGAAGCGTGTAGTGCGCTGCATCCGCCGGCAGAGGCTGTGCGTTGCTGATGTCGTCGAACGGTGCCTGCAGCACGGGCGCTGCTTCGCGCACCTCGTCGTCTGCCCGCGCCACTGCGTAGCGCGTAAGCAGCAGCGGCAACCCCGATGTGATGCAGTTCGGGCAATAGTCGGGGTGGGTCTCGGGCCCAGTCATGCCGCCTCTGTCTGCAGACCGTGCTGTCGCTCCAGCTGGCAGGCCATGCGATAGGACATCCCCTGCTGGTGGACACGCTTGAGCCTCAGGTTCAGTGCCGCTTGCTGGGCCGCCCCCCCGCCATCGCGCAGACGCTGGTACGCGTACATCTGCAGATCGTCCAGATCCTGCAGCCCCACGCTCCTGGCTTCGCCAATCGCCTGTCGCAAGGCGGGCAGCAGGGAGCTGGCGTGGCCGGCACCGGCCTCGGCGAGGTCTCTCAGGCAACCGTTGATGCAGGCGACCTGGGCCAGGTCGTCCCATTGGTCAGGTTGGATCAACGGACCGGGCGGACCCTCGGTGGGCGGGCGCTGCTGGGTGCGCCACGTATTGCCCAAGGGCTCATGCCAGGTCCAGGCCGAAATCGGCCCCATCAACTGTGCCATCTGGGAGGGTGCCAGCATCCAGCGGAGATGACGGAATACCCGTGCGTCGTGTACGCGGAACAGCACCCTGCCGGTTCGCGGGCGCAAGGGCGCCATCCGGCTCATCAGGTGGTTTCGAACCCGGTCGGGTGCGTCACTCGCAAGCAGGGTGCAGAACAGCGGCCGACCGCGATCACGCAGGTGGGCATCGGCGCGCTCGAGCAGTTCAAGCCGCGCTTGCCATGAGAGTGCGTGCAGTGGCACAAGAAGCGGCGGTAGGTGCAGGCGCCTACCCAGCAACGGTGGGTTCAACGGTTCGACCGGAAGATCGGCGAACTGCGCGGCAGCGACCCACGCCTGATCGACGATGCCATGCGTCTGCGCGAGGAAGGTGCGGTGTCCCATGTCGATGGGGGCGGCGTGAGGTGAGTCCAGGTCCATTGGATCACGGTGCAGAAGTGTGATGCCACGGTACGGCCCCATGCTCACGGCATTAAGAGGCAGAAACGTCAGCCTGCGCCATCCCACTACTTTTGCAATATTTCTTACCGATGCGCGGACCCGCATCGGCCGCCACAGATCCGTGGGGCATGGCTGGAGGCATATCTGGCCTCACCGTCCTGGCAACCCCATGAACCGCTCCCGGAACAACGAGGCCCGGAATGACCGGGCCTCGTTTCAGATCTGCCGGGCATGGCCCGGCGCTACCACCCGCGCTCAGCCGGAGATCGCCAGGCGCTCGTTGTGGTAGCGGCGCACGGCGGCGAACCACAGCAGCGCGGCCAGGCCGAGGCTGGCGCCGAGGTAGATCGCCCACACCGATGGGGTGATCATCTCGTGGCGGATCACCTTCAGCAGCATCTGGTTCTGCGACAGGAACGGCACTGCGTACTGCCACAGTTCGCTCTTCAGCGGGTACGCCACCAGCGCGTAGCCTGGCAGCATCGGCAGCAGCATCAACCAGGTCATGTGGCTCTGCGCTTCCTTCATGCTCTTGGCGGCGGCCGAGAGGAAGGTCAGCAGCGAGGTGCCGATCAGCAGCATCGGCAGCATCACCAGCAGCATCTGCAGCATCGAGCCGATGTTCATGTTGAACTGGCGACCGACATTGCCTGGTGCGATCTGCGCGCTCACCTTGAACGCCACCAGGGTCAACAGCAGCGAAATGAAGCCGACCACGCAGGCCGCGGCGATCTTGCCGCTGACGATCGCGCTGCGCGAGCCGGGCGTGGCCAACAACGGTTCCAGCGACTGCCGCTCACACTCACCGGCGGTGGCATCCATCACCAGATAGGCGCCACCGATGAACGAGGTCAGGGTCAGCAGCACCGGCAGCAGCATCGACAGGATCATGCCGCGCTTGGCTTCGGCACTGGCCATATCCTGACGTGCCACATCCAGTGGGCGTGCCACCTGCGCGTCGATGCCACGCGACATCAGCCGCAGCGCGCCCACCTGGCCGTTGTAGGTGGCCAGGGCAGCTTCCAGGCGCGCACTGGGAACTTCAGCGGCGCGACGGGTGCTGTCCTTGATCACCTCCACCAGTGCCGGCTTGCCATCGGCCCAGTTGCTGCCGAAGTCATCGCTGATGCGCAGCGCGACGTCGATGTCCTGGCTGCGGATCGCCTCCGCCAGTTCCTTCGGTGCCGGGGTGGCATTGAGGCCCTGCGCAGCGAGGAAGCGCACCAGGTTGGGCGCGTTCTCCGCACCGATGGTGGGAATCTGCAACGGCTGTTCGATCTGCGTGCGCACCCGGCTTTCGGCCAGCTTGCCCATACCCAGCAGCAGTACCGGGTAGAGCAGCGGCCCGAACAGCAGGGTCAGCAGCAACGTGCGGCGATCACGCGACAGATCGCGCAGTTCCTTGCGCATCACCGTCATCAGGGTCGACATCATGCTCATGCGTGCAGGCCCTCTTCGCTGCCGATCAGTGTCACGAATGCATCTTCCAGATTGGGTTCACCGGCCTGCGCGCGCAGCTCATCGGCACTGCCGGCGGCCATCACCGTGCCCTTGGCGATGATCACGATGTGGTCGCACAGCGCCCCGACCTCCTGCATGATGTGGCTGGACAGGATCACGCAGCGGCCTTCTTCGCGCAGCCCCAGCAGGAAACGGCGCAGTGCGCGGGTGGTCATCACGTCCAGGCCGTTGGTCGGTTCATCCAGGATGACATTGCGCGGGTCATGCACCAGCGCGCGCGCGATCGCGGTCTTGGTGCGCTGGCCCTGCGAGAAGCCATCGGTCTGCCGGTCGAGGATGTCGCCCATGTCCAGTGCATGGGACAGCACCTCGATGCGTTCGCGGATCTTCTGCGCGGACAGGCCGTGCAGTTCGCCGAAGTAGGCGATGTTCTCGCGTGCGGTCAAGCGCTTGTAGACGCCACGCGCATCGGGCAGTACGCCGAGGTGGCGGCGCACTTCCACCGGGTCGCGCGCAGCGTCGATGCCATCGACGGTGATGCTGCCCTGGTCGGGGGTCATCAGCGTGTAGAGCATGCGCATGGTGGTGGTCTTGCCGGCGCCGTTGGGGCCAAGCAGGCCGGTGATGCGGCCATCCTCGGCGCGGAAGCCGACGTTGGACACCGCCTGGATGCGCCCGCTGCGGGTGTCGAAGGCCTTGTGCAGGTTGTCGGCGACGATCATGGTTCCCATCCGTTGAACGAGGTGAACGCCGGCACGTAGCTCAGCGTGTCCAGGCAGCTGGCGTCGAGCGCCTTGGCATCGGTCTTGTCGATGAACTGGCCGAGCAGGCGCGGCATGCAGCCGGCAGCCAGGGTGCCGTGGCCCTGACCGCGGGCCACCAGTGCGCGACCGTTGGGCAGGCCCTTGAGGACCTGTTCGGCGTAGCGCGGCGGGGTGACCGGATCCAGCTCACCGGACAACAGCAGCGCCGGTACCTCACTGCGCAGAGGTTCGGCATTGGCCGGCGCCGCGGGCTGGTGCGGCCATACCGGGCAGGCGGCGAAGAATGCACTGGCCACTTCGTTGCCGAACAGGCGGTCGGGGTTCGCAGGCGGTGCGCGGTAGCGCGGCGCATCCTCGCTGCAGATCACCGACCACTGCATGCCGCGGTTGATCTGGAAATCCATGCTGCGGTTGGCACCGCGCGCCAGCGATGCCAGCGGTGCGTAGCGGCCCTGTGCGGCTTCATCCAGCACCAGCGGCAGCAGCGAGGAGAACTGCGGCACGTAGGAGAAGGCGAACGCCAGGCCCACCACGCTGTCCGGGCTCAGCACGTCCTGGCGTGGCGCGTTGGTGCCCGGATCGCGATAGTCGACGGTCACCGGTGCACGGCGCAGGGTTGCAACCACGCTGCGCAGCTGGGCAGCGGTATCGACCGGGAAACGCTTGCTGCACGCCGCGTTCTTGCGGCACTGCGCTGCCTGCAGCGTGATCGCGTCTTCGAAGGTGTTGGCGAAGTCGCCGCCGACCACCAGCTCATTGGGCACAACGCCATCGATGACGATGCTGCGGGTGTGCTGCGGGTAGGCGCCGGCATAGCGCTGGGCCACCCGGGTGCCGTAGGAGCCGCCGACCAGGTTGAGCTGGTCCACACCCAATGCCTGGCGTACCGCGTCCAGGTCGACGATTGCCTCGCTGGTGGTGTAGAAGCGCGCGTCGGCGCGTCCCTTCAGCGATGCGGCGCAGCGCTGGGCGTAGTCGCGCAACAGGGCCTCGCTGGGAGCGGCCTCCTCGTCGATGGGCAGCGGCTTGCCATCCGAGCCCAGGCAGGTCAGGGGATTGGAGCCGCCGGTACCGCGCTGGTCGATCAGGAAGATGTCGCGCTGCTTGCGGACCTGGCGCAGCGCGGTGTCGACGATGACCGCCACTTCGCTGGCGGCCTGGCCGGGGCCGCCGGCCAGGAAGAACACCGGATCGGGTTGGCTGGCGCCATTGTCGCCCGACTCCAGCCAGGCGATGCGCAGGTCGATGCGGCGACCGTCAGGCCGGGCGCGGTCTTCGGGCACCTGCAGCGTGGTGCATTGGGCCGCGACGTTGGCGCTGGCGCCTTCGCTGGACAGCGTGCAGGGCTGGAATGCCAGCGTGCCGTAGCGGCGGCTGGGTGCATCGGCACCGCCCTCGGTATTGCCCGAGGGTGATGGACCGCAGCCGGCCAGCATCAGGCTGGCCAGCATGGTGGCCAGTGCGAGGTGGTGTCTTTGCATCGTGCTCGTTTCCCCTGGAGGACGTTCCTGCCGACCACGACGGACTGCCGCGGAAGATGTGACCCAACTTACACGGGCACGGCGTCGGCGGCGATGGGCAATGGCGAAACCGCCTCCGGGGCTGCACAGACCAGACGGTCGCGTCCCTCGGCCTTGGCACGGTAGAGGGCGGCGTCGGCAGCCGCCAGCAACAGGCCCAGCTCGCCCTGCCCGGCGTCCACGGCCAGGCCGACGCTGGCGGTGACGGCCACCGGCCCCTGGGCCAGGGACGCCGGCCACTGCTGCAGGCGCACACGGATCATCGCGGCCAGTTCCACCGCTTCGCGCTGCGAGCTGCCTGCCAGCACCAGCACGAACTCCTCGCCACCGTAGCGCCCCAGCAGGTGGTCGCGTCCGCGCAGGCACTGCTGCAGCACATGGGCAAAGTGGCGCAGCACCTCGTCGCCGGCCGGATGGCCCCAGCGGTCGTTGATCGTCTTGAAGTGGTCCACGTCGATCAGCAGCAGCACCAACGATCGTCGCTGGCGGCGCAACTGCAGCAACCGGGCCTGCCCATCGGCCAGCACCGCACTGCGGTTGAGCAGGCCGGTCAGTCCATCGGTACGCGCGGCGTGGCGCAGGTCGACCAGCATGCGTTCAACCAGCAGCAGCACCATGGCGAAGCAGCGCGCCAGCTCCAGCATCACGCCGGCCAGATAGGTGGCGAACATCGGTGATCCGGTGCGCATGATGTCCTCGCCGGCGTCAGGCGCAACCGGCAGCCACAGTCGAACCGCATACAGTGCGGCCTCGGCCAGGAACACCGCCGCAGCCAGCCGGCAACTGGTGCGCTGCTGCGGCGGCGCGTAGCGCAGCAGCAGCACGGCAATCCAGCCGTTGACCAGCATCGCGAACACACTGAACACCTGCAGGCGGATGCCCAGGTCGGGCCACATCACCAGGAACGCGAAGATGCAGGCCATGAACGTGGCCGCCAGCAGCAGCGGCCGCCACATCGGCAACGGTCGCTCCAGGTGCAGGGCCACGCCCCGCAGCATCATCAGGCCGCAGGCCGCCATTGCCGCGTTGCCGGCCAGCACCGCAGGGACCAGCGGCAGATATGGGCGCAATGCCAGCAGAGTCACCCCCAGCGTCATCAGCCACAGACTGATCGTCCATTGGCGCAGCACCGGTTGCCCCCGCAGCACCAGCAGCAGCAGCGAAAATCCCATCGCGATGCCGATGCAGAGCAGGAAGCCAAGCACGGTGATGGTAGGGAAATGCAGGGACATTCGCCGCTCGTCGGCAGGGGCGCCGCGCGCATCTTAGCGCCTTGCAGCCACCGGCTGAGGCTCCCGCCCGGGCCGTGGAATGCAAGGTCGGGAAACGGCGAGCACCCTGCGCGCGCCCCGGCGCAGAATGCGGCGCACACAAGGAGACCGGCATGCACACGTGGTACCTCGGTGGCATCGACCACCGCCCGTTCCTGCACCTGTTCGAGAAGAGCGACACGGCGTTGGCCGCACTGGGCATCCAGCGCCGCTGGGCCGGCGCGCACGGCGGCCACCCCTGCCGGGTGGGACTGAGCGATCCGCCGCCGGGCAGCGAGCTGCTCCTGCTCTCGCATGTCCATCTGCCGCTGCACTCGCCCTATCACGCGTCCGGCCCGATCTTCGTCCAGCGCGGGGCGACCCGACGCGTGCTGCCACCTGGCGAAGTACCGCCCTATGTGCAGCGCCGGATGATCTCGTTGCGTGCCTACGATCACGCCGCGCTGATGCGGGAGGCGCAGATCGCCGCAGGCAGCGAGGTCGGTGCGCAGCTGGATCGGCTGTTCGCCGATCCGGCGGTGGCCTTCGTCCAGCTGCACAACGCGGCCCACGGATGCTTCTCGTGCCAGGCCGATCGGGTCGCTGTGGCATCCCCGCCGCGTGACCTTCATGACGTGATCGATGGCACGCCGATCACGTGATCGCCCGCGCATCCGTTCAGCCCCACGTGAAGCCTGCGGGAAGGGCTTCACATGCGCAGTCACGGATCGGCATCTTCGTGGTTCCGCCCCCTGCATCGCGACTCGATACTCGCGGGGGTGCCGCCGAAAGTCCGCCGCGCAGCGCAGCTCCTGCGGTCACCGTTCCCTTTCGACGACCACAAGGATGCGCCATGTCATTCCGATCCACACCGCTGCTGCTGGCCACCACGTTCGCCGCCGCCGGCCTGGGCCTGGCCGGCACTGCGGCCGCCCACGGCACCATGACCACACCGGTCAGCCGCGTCTATGCCTGCTTCCAGGGCAATCCCGAGAATCCAACCAATCCGGCCTGTGCCGCCGCCAAGGCGATCGGCGGCTCACAGGCGTTCTACGACTGGAACGGCATCAACCAGGCCAACGCCAACGGCAATCATCAGGCGGTGGTACCCGACGGCAAGCTGTGCAGCGGCAACAACCCGACCTTCCGCGGCCTGGACGTGGACCGCAGCGACTGGCAGACCACCCCGATCCAGCCCGATGCCAATGGCAGGTTCACCTTCGTGTTCAAGGCCACCGCGCCACACGCCACGCGCGACTGGCGCTTCTTCGTCACCCGCGAGGGCTGGCAGCCGGGCAGCCCGCTGCGCTGGGCCGACCTGCAGGAATTCTGCACGCTGGGCAACACACCGCTGTCGGCCGATGGCACCTACAAGCTGCAGTGCACGCTGCCGCAGCGCACCGGCCAGCACGTGATCTACAACACCTGGCAGCGTTCGGATTCGACCGAAGCGTTCTACACCTGCATGGATGTGCGCTTCCAGGGCGGCGGCGGTACGACACCGGCGCCGCAATGGCAGGATGCCGGCCCGGTGACCGCACGCGGCGAGCTGCCGGTCGGCACCACCCTGGCGCTGCGCGTGTTCAACGCCAACGGCAATGACGTCGAACGCGTGGAAGCCACGCTGGCCAGTGGCCAGACCGCAGCTGCGCAGTGGCCGCTGGCGCTGGCCCGCAAGGTCAATGCCAGCGCGCAGCATGCACGGGTGGGCGTGCTTGCCAATGGTGTGATCACGCCGTCGGCCTCGGCCACCGCCAACCGCGTGTACCTGAAAGACGGCAACCGCTTCCAGCTCGACACCAAGGTGCCGGATCCCGGCACGCCGTCGCCCGGCGGTGACTACGACAGCGTGTATCCGGTCGGCATCGGCAGCTACGTGCCGGGCCAGACCGTGGTGAAGGGCAGCGACGGCAAGCTGTACGCCTGCCGACCGTTCCCGGAAGGCGCGTGGTGCAACGTCAATGCAGAGGCGTATCGGCCGGGCGTGGGCTCGGCCTGGCGCGATGCCTGGATCGCGTACTGAGCCAGGTTCCGGGGGCGGCGTGAGGCCGCCTCCGGTTCATCGGGTTGCCGGCCAGCGGCCGGCACTACCCTGCTCCATGCGGTTGCCGGTCAGCGACCGGCACCACCGTGGCCTATTTGCTGCTGAGGAACTAAAAAACAATGCGGATTCTATTTGAGCCTAATAAATCAATGACTTACATTTCACGAAAGAAGCTCTCTTACGTGAGGTCCTTCATTTGACCTTTTGGACCCGCACGGCCTTCAGCGCCTTGCCGATCAGTTCAGACACTTCAGCCTGCGAGAAACCCAAGGCGGATGCTAGCTGGCAGAACTCCAGAACGTCTAAGCGACGCGATCCAGACTCTATGGATGAAATCCGCTGCTGATGCCACCCAAGATGGGTAGCGACCTGAGACTGACTGACCCCTAAGATCTCCCGACGCTCACGAAGCTTGCCAACCAACCGGAGGTATGGGTCCTGATAGATCGTCTTCGTAGCCATCCGGTCCGCCTCAGGAAGCGGTAGGCAATCTATGGCCGACGCTCGCGTTACATGAAAATCATGTGGACGACACAGGCTCTGCTTGGTAGCATTTGGTCTGGTTAATTTGCTGGGGATCGAGTGATCTGTGGCCTTGGCCAACAGACCCTCCTTCCTTCGTGGCCCGAACTCGACGCACTCGTCGTATCGCTAGGCCCCTTCTACACCTGTGCCTGGTGTGCCCTAGAGCGCTCAACGACCGTTAGCGCCCCTGTCTCTGCTGACCCAGCAGTCACACAACAGTTGCTTGTGTTCTTAAGGAGCGCAGGAGTTGTTGCGCCTCAAGAAAGCAACAACGGGCCCATTAAGCGATCTTTGTACGAGCCGGTCAGCTGGTCGTACCAGAAGAACTGGCAATTGCCCGGCAACTTAGACGCGGCCCTGTCGCTGATGCTAGCCGCCTGGCGCCCGGTACTTACACCTCAAGAGAAGCTCTGGGTCTGGCGACAGCTGGCAGAACGAGAGGCCACTGCGTACTTAGCTTCGCTACTTCGAAAGCACCGCTTCGGCAGTCACTTGGCAAATGAAATCCTCAGTGACCAAGAGGAAGACTGGAATCGACTCAGCCTTGGCCGAAAGAGATACGTGCTTTGGTCTTCCGTGAGGGGGGCCGCCAGTCAGTTTCTGAGCAGCGGGGGGAGCGAAGACGCAGCCCTAGCGGCCCTCGCCTGTGAGATACGGCGAAGGTCACGCTGGCTTTGCCAGAAGGAGACTAGGGGCGCACTGCACTGCTCGGACTTCTGCTTCTTGCCAGAGAAGGCTTGGCGGCGGCCTCTGATGGTTGATGTAGCTCTGCACAGCATCTTGAGAATTGGAGATGACTATTGGCTCGCGCAGCCTTCGCCCATCTATGTATGAACGCGAGCGGTCGCAATAGGCGCACCTCAACGGTGCGGCCCATCAAGGCAACACAAGGCTTAAAAAAATGCGCCCAACCATTCTCGCCCTCGACCTCGAAGGAACCCTGATCTCCAATGCGATCAGCCAGATACCTAGACCAGGGCTCATGACGTTTATGGAGTTCGCCCAATCCACCTTCAGCAAGATCGTGCTGTTCACTTCCGTGCCTCAACCTCTGGTTGCCGAGATAGCGGCACTTCTGGTGCAGGAAGGATCTGCTCCTCCATGGTTCTTGAAGCTTCCATACGTCGAGTGGGTTGGGCAGACCAAAGATCTGCGATTTGTGTCAACCCGACTAGGTGAAACGCTACTACTTGACGATCACCAACCCTATGTGCACCCCGGCCAGCTTCTGTTCTGGGTCGAAGCCCCATTGTTCGCCGCTCCCTATCCTCAAAATGACATGGGTCTGCAAATTGCGGCACAGCGCATCAAAGAGCGAATCTCGCTTGGCAACACTCAGTCCTGAACCCCATTCGCCTAACCAATGATTTGGACAACTACTCGCGGGACCGCGGGCATATCGGGCGTGCCTGTTGAGATCCAAGGCCATCGTGTGAGGTGTCAGGGCGCTGCTGTTGTTCACATTTCAGCGCACAACGGCTAATTAGCCCATCAATGAGCACATTTGCGCGCAAATGAGTCACATACCGATTCAGTCCCCTGACGAGCTTGCGGAGGACCTAGGTCGACGCATCCGGGCGCGCCGTCTGTCAGCTAACATCTCGCAGGCCGCTCTGGCTGACAAGGCAGGGATTTCTCGCAGAGCCTTGATTCAGCTTGAAGGCGGCCAAGGATCATCTATTCGCACGCTGATCTGTGTCCTCAAAGCACTTGGCCTGGCGGAGCACCTGAGCCTGATTGCGCCGGCTCCATCCGTCAGCCCGATGGCAATGCTCAAAGCGAGGCGATTGCGGAGACGGGCCACCTAGGCTATGACTCCACTGCGGCTGAGCCAGGCGTAAACGTGCCGCTAATACGGCGTAACATCACCACTCGGCGATAGGAGTTCGTCTTAGATGACCCTACATAGGACGCCGCTATTGGCCTACATCTTGAAGAAAGACGTCGATACCATTCTCTCCGGCGATGAGCATCACTGCGGGATAGCCCCGAGTACCCAAACGTCGCGCCATGTGCGATAGCAACATGTGGTCCTGCGTGCTGGGGATGGCCTTGACTCCACGTGGGTGCGAATGCCAGGCGCCGACCCAACTGACCATGCCCATGGTCCGTCTATGGGCTTCGTCGATGTCTCTCGGCCTCCACTTGCGTAGATTTTGGTCTAGTGCATGGAATTGATCACACCTGCCCTTGATGATAGTGAGCCGATCTGACGGTTAAGCGGCAAGCGCTTGGTCGTTCGACTCATTCAAAGGCAGGCAAGCGATGAACCCGCCAGTAACCGTAAGCAAAGCCATCATGTCGCCGAACTGGACCCAGCGAGTCTGTGGGGTTCGTGACGCCAACGTGGCCTCAGCGCCTTTATCCGCCGTCGGTAAATAAAGCGCAAGGGCATGAGGTCGAGCGGTGCGCAGCACGGCCACGAGGCCAGCGGGATCGTGGCGAGCCAGAGCGAGTTGGCAGAGCGCGACAAGGCAGACGGCATCGTCATGTTCCAGCTTCCGTATGGGTGTGGAACGGCGCATGCGCTGCCGGGCGCGGTGCAGCTGTTGGCGCGAGGCGGCTTCGCTGCACCCTGCAAGCGCACCCAGCTCCGTATGACGGTAACCGAAGAAGTCATGGAGCAGAACGATCGCCACGTCGTCGGCTGGTAGGGAGCTGACGAGGTGATGTAGCGCCTGCTCCACGCGTTGCGCTTGATCTGCAAGCGCCTCGGGTGTGTACTGCGTCTCATTCTCATCACCTGAAGCGACTAGATGCTCTAGCGCGGCCTTGTGGCGTTCCTGCCGACGCCGGGCGTCAATGCACAGATGTCGCAGTACGGTCAACAGCCACGCTTGTCGCCCATCTGCGGAAAGATCTGGGAAACCTTCTGCCGTCCGCAGCCAAGTCTCTTGCACCAAATCCTCGGCCAGTTCCTCGTGGGCAAGCCAGTACCGGGCCAGGTTGACCAGCCTGCGACGCAGCGCTTCATCGTTAATTAGCGGATGGGAATCAGCCTTGTGTGTCACGGAAAAACCTGCTCGTTCGTTTACAGGATGAAACTAACACAAAGGAGTGGTTGCACATGTTGCTTCAGGAGACCGAAACACCAGCAAGGCCAGCCAGCACGCAGGGCAGCGCCTTCCTCGAAGAAAAGGCCTTCCGTTCTCGCACCGTGCTGGTGTTTGGAACCATCACCGACACGTTGGCTGCCGAAACTGTGCGCAAGCTGCTGGTCCTGGATTCCGAATCGAGCGCCCCCATTACCATGGTCGTCTGCTCGCCAGGCGGTCATCTGGAGTCGGGTGATGCGATCCACGACATGGTGCGCTTCGTCTCTTCGCCGGTCAGCATGCTCGGTACCGGCTGGGTCGGCAGCGCAGCCACGCATCTGTATCTAGGCGTGCCGCGAGAGCGCCGCGTCTGCCTACCGCAGACGCGATTCCTGATCCATCAGCCAAGCGGTGGCGCCGGCGGCCCGGCCAGCGACGTCGCGCTGCAGGCCGAGCAGATCATCAAGGCGCGCGAGCGTATCGCTCAAGTCATCGCGCGCGAAAGTGGCCAACCCGTCGAGCGCGTCCGCCAAGATATCGAGCGTGACCTGTGGATGCCGGCCGAGGAGGCGGTCGCCTACGGTTTGGTCGGTCGTATCGTGCAGAACCGCAATGAACTGGGACTGGACTGATCTGGACAGGCGTCATGCACGCTCGATCACGTTGCGCACGCTGCTCAGCGCCTGGCGCAGCGTATCCTGATCGACTGACCCCAGAGCGACCCGAAGGGCATGAGGAACTCGTTGCCCGACCGAGAACGGCGCAGCAGTAGAGACCAATACGCCCTGCCTGTGCAAGGTCAGGGCCACGGCATCGGCGCGCACGTCCTCGGGCAGAGGCAGCCACAGGAAGTACGACGCCCGGTGACGGATCACATGCATCCCTTCGAATACCTTGGCAGCGATGTTCTGGCGGGTCATCGCGTCCCGTCGCTTCGCCTGTTCCAGCCGAGCTACCGTCCCATCGGCCAACCAGGCACAGGCGATCGCAGTCATCGTCGCCGGCGTGTTCCAAACCGTGGCGCGGATCATCCGCTCCAACTTCGGAATCAGTTCGCTGGGCGCCACCAGAAAGCCGAACCGCAGCCCGGTCGCTACGTTCTTGGACAGCCCACCGACATGGACGCACACTTCGGGCGCCAGTGCGGCCAGCGGCGGCGGCGGATTCTGTTCAAGGAAGGCATAGGGCGCATCCTCGATCAGTATCAACCCGTACCGGTGCGTCAGTGTCACCAGGCGTTGGCGGCTTGCCAGGTCCAACACCCAACCCAATGGGTTGTGGACTGTCGGCATCGTGTAGAGTGCGCGCACCGTGCGTTTCTGGCAAAGCCGCTCCAGCGCATCCAAATCCATGCCGGTCGCGGTCGTGGGCACCGGTACCAGTTCAAGCTTGAATTGCTCGGCCAACGTCTTGAAGCCGGGATAGGTCAAGGCATCGACGGCCACCACATCTCCCGGCTGCAGCAAGGCCAGGGTAACCACCGCCAGCCCGTGTTGCGCGCCGCTGACGATCAACACACGGTCGGGATCCACCGACAGGCCCGAACGAGCCAGATGCCGGGCCACGGTGACGCGCTCTTGCATGCGACCGGCGTGCGGCTGATACCGCAACAGGGCATCGAGTTCGCCAGAGCTGGCAAGCTGGCGCAGCGCGGCTCGCAGAAGTTCGGTCTGCTCAGGCAAAGCGGGGTAGTTGAAGCTCAGATCGATCAAGTCGGCCGCGACAGCTTGCTGATCTAGCCCATGATTGGGCGAAAGCATGTGTTCCCGCACGAACGTACCGCGGCCGATCTCACCTTTGACCAGGCCCATACTTTCCAGCTCGGCATAGACCCGGGTGGCTGTGGCCAGGGCAAGATTCTCCTTTGCCGCCAATTGTCGATGCGTCGGCAGCCGGGTCCCAGGCACGAGCCGACCCGCCCGGATGTCGGTGGCGAAGCGGTCAACCAGACGCTTGTAGCGTGCCCTTGTCATCAAACAATGTATCCATGACAATTTTTTGATTGTATTAGTGCGGGGTCCTACGATGGACCACATCGCATTTTCCTACCGATCCTGAGATCGGACTTTGTGCATATTAGCGTCGTCATCGACTATGAATTCAACCACCTGGTCTCTCCGATCATGTTGCTCGTGCTGAGTCGGATTCGGCGATGCAGCTGGTGCGTATCGGCCGCCAACCCGACTACTTGCATTGGCTTCGCTAGTGGTCCGGTGGCGGATTGCCAGAGAATGGTGAAAGATGCCTCGCGGCCGACACTGTTCGAGACCGAAGTTCAGTTCGATCCGACGCCGCAGCTACTGCGCGCACAATTCTCGGACACACCGGGTTCCGAGGTTCAGGCCTTGCCTGCGAATGTACTGGCAAGCATCAACTTGACGAGCGCACCAGAGGTCCAGCAAACCGGCATCCAGCTGGTACTGCGGCGCGATTCAATGCCGCTACCCCAGGTTGCGGTCGGACCTTGGCTCATCTGTCCGGTTGGAGCGTCGCACGTTTGGCCAGCGTCGACTCCGTTAGCGTAGCGATACACCACGTAGCTGAGGACGGCGAGAAGAGGCCCACGTCGCGCATGCTCCGGGCTAGGTTCTACCTTGCCTACAGTACGCCGCGGAGCTTGAACGCGCCCCTCGAAATGGGGCACTTCCGCCGGCCGATGCGGATTGCATGTTTTCAACACGAGAATGTCCATGATCACCATTCTTGGTAGGCGTTCCTCTATCAATGTTCGCAAGGTACTTTGGGCATGTGCTGAACTTGGACTGCCTTTCGAGCAGCAAGACGGCGGCCACGATCTCGCGACGTGGGCACCAACATCATCGGGTCTGGCATTCACCGCGCTCAACCCTAACGCGATGGTGCCTGTGCTGCTGGACCACGACTTCGTGCTGTGGGAATCCAACAGCATTCTTCGCTATCTTGCCAATCGCTACGGTGATGGTTTGCTTTATCCGTATGTCGCTAAGGACCGGGCGCGCGTCGACCAATGGCTGGACTGGCAGGCATCGGACTTGAACCGTTCCTGGAGCTACGCCTTCATGTCCTTGGTCCGGCAATCCCCGGGGCACGCTGACGCAGCGCAGGTCCAAACATCGTTGCACGCTTGGGCTCGCTTCATGTCTGTTTTGGAAGGGCGGCTGATGGAGACCGGTTCTTATGTCGCTGGCACCACGTTCAGTCTCGCAGACATTGCGGTTGGCTTGTCTGTCCATCGCTGGTTCGCCACGCCGTTCGATCACCCACGTCTGGACGCGGTACGGGACTATTACCAGCGAGTTGCACAGCGACCTGGATTCGTCACGCATTGTCATGGCGCCCCATGAGTTAACCAGCGACGTGATCGATGGCCTCCGTGTGCGCGGCGTATCTTCTCCTGCGCTCCTCCTTAATCCTCGCGAGGCTCGACCGCGTTCCAGTTTCGCTATGACCGTCGATACACTCCTTGCCTTCGCCGCCTAAGCGTTCGTGACCTATATCACCCTCGGTCCCAACTACACGATGCCGCTGGCCCCGGGCTGCATCACCGTTCGGTGTGCAGCGTGCCGGACATCCTAGGGAACCATCCCCGCTTCGCGGTCGTGGTCTTAGGCATGTTTCGCCGACTGAGGCACCTATTTCAGGCCTCTCCGTGAACCATTTGGTCAGGAGACGTGCTCCTGAGCTGAAGGCTGTCGCCTTGGTGCCCATCATCCAGCTGAGCGCGGTGTGCTAAGGAGTTCCGCGACAGCTACCTCCAGTCCAGATTGAACAGCAGCGCCACACTCAGAGTGGCGCAGCCGGTGCGCCGGGTGGGGCAGTCGTTGATGCCTTATGCCGGCGTTCCCTACCATACGATCGCGGGGCACCTCGCTGGAAAGCGGCCGCCAGGCGACGGCGTGGTTCCACTCGATAGTGCGCTGTTGCCGGGTGCAGCATCCACTCTGGTCATCGACTCGGATCATTACATCTATCAGCAGGACCAGGCAGTGGACGAAATGGTACGAATTCTGCGCGGGGCTGCGTCATCGGGGCCATGAACCGCCCCGGTTACAGGTTACAGCACCAGTTTCCCCGGGCCGGCGGCGATCAGCAGCAGGCACCCGCCAATGATGCTGACGTGCTCCAAGAAGCCATTCTTCATGGCTGCCTTCTCCACAGGTAGCGCGGACCAATACGGGTAGAAGACTACTGCAGTGGCCAGCGTGAATACCGCCAGCGCCAGCGCAGCCCACATGACGTAATGGCCAGCCGCAATGCAGGCTCCCGTGATCAACTGCAGGACGATGGTTGCCGTGAGTGCGAGGGCCGGCAGCGGAATGCGCTTGGCATTGACCTCAACCAAACCCGTCTTGAAGTGAAGAAGCTTCTCGATACCACTTGCCACAAACAGCACGATCAGCAGCATCCGTCCAACCAGCAGGAGGACGTCATTGAGGGTCGTTGAATCGTTCATTGCAAGAGACCTTCTGTTTCAGCACGCTTGGTCGACGCGGGGGTGAGTGTGACCGTGCAGGTCATGCCGGATACCAGCATCACGTCGGCGGGTACTGGATCCAGGGCGATGCGTACTGGAATGCGCTGGGCAAGTCGAATCCAGGTGAACACCGGATTGACGTTGTGCAGTTGGCCGTCTCCACCGGCGTTGTCGCGGTCCTCGATGCCGGTAGCGATGCTCTCCACACGCCCTGTCAAGTGCTTGCCTCCCGCCATCAGGCGGACATCGGCCGAGTCACCAATCCGGATGCCGGGCAGACGGGTCTCCTCAAAGTAGCCGTATACCCAATACGACCCGCTGGCGATGATGGCCATGCGCGACTGGCCGGCCTGACCATAGTCGCCGGTGCGCAGCGTCAGGTTGGTGACGACGCCATCGACCGGGGCAGTTACCTTGGAGCGCTCCAAATCGCGTTCGGCGACTTGCCGGGCTGCGAGCGCGGCTTCATAGGCCGCTTCGGCGGCGTGTACTCCGGAGCGAGCCGCGGCATGGCTACTGCGAGCCTGGTCAGCGACCGCTGAGGCATCGGCCATGGCTTCACGCGAGATGACCAGCTCACCCAGTGCAGCGCGACGTCGGGCCTGTGCCTGCTTCATGCTGCTTTCCGAAGCGCGCTCCGCAGATTGGGCACGTGACAGGCCCCGCTGAGCCGCCGCCTGTGCCACGTCTGCTTCAGCTTTAGCTAGCGCATCCTGGAAGCGTGCCGGGTCGATCACATACAAGAGCTGCCCCTTCTTCACAACCTGGTTGTCATGGACGTGCACTTCGACCACGATGCCGGACACATCGGCGGCTACTTGCACCACATCGGCACGTACGCGTCCGTCCCGAGTCCACGGCGCGTGCATGTAATCCTCCCAGAGCCAATGGGCGAGCAATAGGGCGATAGCCAGCAGAAGGGCCGTCAGGGCAAAGCGGATCCAAGAATGAGTGGTCATAGCGGCAACGTAGGCGGTGGTTCTATCGTCCAAGAGTCAATCCGGCAGCGGAAAACAGCGCCAGAAACAGGGATGCACGGAACAGCGAGGGATGCCAGACATGGCGGTACAGTCCTGTGCGAGACAACATCAGGTCCAGGCCGACGAACAGCACCGCACAGGCCAGCAGGATCGGCAACAGGCCAGGGACCAACATTCCGAGGAATCCGATCTCACGCGGCATGAGGTTCTCCGAACGTGGTTGGCGTGAAACTGGAATGGATCGGCAGTTCTTCGTCGGTCAGGGTCAGTTCGACTGATCGAAGCAAGGCACGGATGCGGAACGTAGCCAGCACCAGTGGCTCTTCACTGAAATGGCTCACCCGTGGCAAGGCCTGGAGGGCCTCGTGCGTAGCAGCGAGTGCCCTTTCATGGTTGGCAGGGCCGGGGTGCTCAAACAGGTCGGCCAGAGCACTGGCCCAGTTCCGGCGTGCCGCAGGCCAAAGCGGAGGTAACTGAGCTGCGAGCCTCCGGCTGGTTTCCCTGATCTGAATGATGGCCCGTCCAACCTCCATTGAAGCGAAGGCCCAGCCAAGCAACTGCTTTCTGCCAATTCGTCCCTCTTCCGGGCGACCCATCGCCTGCAGGATGAAGTCACGCATGCTGCTCTCGAAGTGCAGCAGAAGCGTCGGGGTGACTGGCGCTCGGGTGGCCGTGCGTGCAACCAGCGCCCGGATCTGGGTGAGATAGCGCGCGGTGACCCATTCCCCGGCGTAAGGCACGAGAATGGAGAACGATAGGCTAGCCACACCGATGCCGATCAGCATCGCAAAACCGGTGTCAAGCAAGCCCATCGGGTCGTACTGATGCGGATTGTTGATATTGCTGATGAAGCAGAAATAGATGTTGAAGCCAAGACCAAAGACAGCCAACTTCGGGAAGGTGCCTAGATAGCTGCCGATGAAAATCACCGGCGCGATGGCCACCGCAAGCTGGGCGAACCCGTCTAAACTCGGCAACACGAATGCATCGAAGACGAACGCAGCCAGCCAGCCGGCCAGACATCCCAGGAAGATGTTCTTGCTCGCCTTGGAAGGAAATGGCAGCACGGCAAACAGCGCGCTGGTGATAGCCGCTGCAATCACTGCACTACCGCCTCCGGACCAGCCCGAAGCCACCCATAGCCCTGCGACCAGCAAGACGCTAATGGCCGCACGCAACCCAGCCGCGCTCGCAGCCATGGCATTGGCGGTGCTGAGGATGCGGGTTCTGCGGGGAGGATTGGTGCGATCCGGATGTGCAGGACGGTCACGGATGGCGATGAAACTGCGCAGGTAGGCACGCAGATCACCTACGGCGAAGTACAGCGCCGCTGCCGCGGCCGCAAAGAAATCCTCAGTGTTTGTATCGTTGACGTGTATGCTCCGCAGCCGCGCGATGCTTGTCGGCAAGGAGGTCACCAATGCGTCCAGCCGCAGCTGCAGGGCGCGCACTTCATCCAGTGGGATCCGGCCGTCGTCGCTGGCTTCCGGAAGCAGCTCGTACACCTCATCAAAAAGCGCGTCGATAGCCGCAAGTGCTCGTTCCGCGTTCCCTCGCTCGGCCCTGGCGCGAATCTGCCGCATCATGTGGAAGCCGGCGGCTGTGTCCAGAAAGTCGTGGTTGAGGCTGGCCATCAATGGCGCACCAAGTCGGAGGGCTGGGTCCTCGAAGATCGCCGCACTGCGCAGCTGCTCGATCTGCGCTCGCTCTCCCAGTAACTGCAGATGCAGCCGACTCGCCCGTGGCTGGGCGTCCTTGATCTGCCAGCGTAGGGAGTCCCGAATGAAGCCGATGAATGTACTGGCATGCCGGTGCCCCAAAGCAAACAGGGCCTCCTTGACATGCAGTGGGAACAACAGAGCGCTGACCAGCGCTGCGGCCACGACACCGATAACGACTTCGCTCGCCGTATGTACTACGTTGTCAAAGACCGCGTACGGAGCACTCCAGGCAGGAATGGCCACGATAGCCGTCGCATAACCCGTCAGCACAAAGCCGTAGGACTGATAGTTGCGATAGTACGCTGCCCCATACACGCAAACCGCTAGCCAGGCTGCGAGGGCAACGAAGAAGACCAGCGGCTGCTGCGCAAAGGCGCCAATCAATACCAGCCCCGCCAGGCAGCCTATCAGCATGCCGATCGCACGATAGACACCGCGTGCGATCACCATCCCGACGTGCTGATGCATCATCAGAATGACCACCGAGACGGTGGCTGTGCGTGGGGGAGCCAGATTCAGACGCATGCACACCCAAAGCGCCAGCACCAAGGCAAAGCATGTCTTCGTGGCGTGCAGAAGGCGTGGCCGATCTTCCTGCCACCACGTGGCCAGGTGGGTCGTCATGAGCGCAGGGGTGAGTGGCGCAGTAGATGCGGACATAGTGCGCTGCTCGGAAATAGGGAGACGGGACGAATGTCCCGTCCCCGTGGGTACGACTTACTCGGACTGATCGTAGGAGAACTGGATGCCTGCCGTACCACCAGTCTCGATGAAGAGCTTGATGAAGTCCGGCACGGTTTCCTTGCGCTGCCAGTCGCGCTGCAACTCACAGAACAGCTGCGGTACGCTGATCATCTTGCCGCCAGCCTGCTCGATGCGACGCAGCGCGGCTTCATGGGCAGCGACGGAGGTGCCGCCGACCGCATCAACGACCACATAGACCTCGTAACCTTCCCGCAGTGCGTCCAGCGCGGGGAAAGTCAGGCAGGCCTCAGTCCACAGCGCGGTCATGATCAGCTTTTTGCGGCCAGTTTCTTCGACGGCCTTGCGAAACTCGATGTCTTCCCAGGAGTTGATGCTGGTGCGGTCGTAGGTCGGGTAGTCGGCCAAGACCTTGCGCAGCTGCGGAATCGGCGGCTTGTTCAGGCCAGTCTTCACGTTCACGGTCGAGTGCACGATCGGAAGGCCATAGGCCACGGCCGCCTTGGAAGCGCCGACGATATTGTTGACCAGCAACTGGCGGTCCATCGAGGCAATGGAGTTCACCTGCACGGGTTGGTAATCGATGATGACGAAGGCGGAGTTCTGCGGCGTCAGGAGATCGTCTTTCTTGGGATCACGGATCGGTTCACTGGACATGTCATGTCTCCGGGGGGATTGGCGGCGATGTGCCGCAGTGGATGCCCTGTGAAGGGCGGCAAAGTTCAGGCCAAACGCTCAAGCGTCATGACAATGTCTCGCGACTCGATGTCTTCATCGCCGTCGTCATGGAAGGATTGAATGTGCGGCCCTTTGTTGTGGTGATGCTGCTGGTGTTCAGGACTTGCCCACCGCTCAATGAAGACGAATCGGCCCTTGTCGTCGGCGTCTTGGTAGAGGTCGTAACGAAGATTTCCTGCCTCTGCCCGCGACGGCTCGACCAAGCCCACCAGGTTGCCGCGCAGGCGGTCTTCGCGGCCGGGCTTGGCACGGAGTACGACCAGCACATTGAGTTCATTCATGGGACACCTGTCTGGCTGAAAACACTTCGGGGTCAACGTTAGTGATGGGGAAGAGAGTCGTGTAGACCCCAAAAAATGACCTGACCGTCCTATGGCGTGAACGGTTAGGCGGCTGTGGGCTTGCTACTGACTGGTACCGACGTTCAGTTAACAAAAGGCGGTCTTCACGGGTCCTACTGGACTGTCAGAACCCCAGTGTCATGAACCACATGCCCATCCACGAACGTCAGCAGCGACCTGATCGTGTGAATCTTCTTGGCTGGCATCGTGAGATAGGGCTGATCCAGAACGGCAAAGTCCGCCTGCTTTCCTGGTGCCAACGAGCCGCGATCGTTCTCTGCGAAGGAGAGCCATGCGGCTGTGCGTGTGTACATGCGCAACGCAGCGCCACGGCTGATCAGGTTATCGTCCTGCCGACGTACACCTGCCAGTGGCTGACCATCAACGTGGAACTGGATGGCATGCCACACACCTGATACGCCGATGCGCGTGGAGTCGGTTCCACCAGCCACCGGAATACCTAGTTCCAGGGCCGCATTGACGGGTGCTGCAGATGCTGCAACATCGGCCGAGTTGGCTCTGTGGATGGCGGTTGTCTCAAAATAGGGCCCCATCTGCACGCTGTATGCCAGGCCCAGGCGCGCCATACGCTGCAACGTGTGCTTGGAACCTGTATTGAGGTGAGCAATAGACCAGCGTAGTGGTCGAAGGTCATGTTCACGGGCAACCACCTCAAACGCGTCTAGGATCGCGCTTGCGGCATCGTCGGTGTAGGCATGGATCTCCAGAGGGATCCGTTTCTCCGCGGCGAACCTCGCAACCTTGATCAGCTCATCACGTGCTTCGGAGGAAGGATTGAAGCCTGGCGCCATCAGTACCCCGTCGTTCATGGCAGTAACCAGGTTCTCGCCCAAGCCCAGGAACGCAATCTTTCCGTCGTCATGCTGGGGTGGTCGATAGGCCATGACATGCCTGAACCAATCCGCCTCACCGCCATTGGTAGCGGCAGAAATTCGATAGCCGGCCCTGAGGGTCAACTCCCCACGATCACGCATCAGGAACAGAGGTTCATAAGCCTCGGAAGGGCCAGCAGACGGGTCAATAAACCCTGTCACACCGCGCGAATTCAGATCGGCGAAGAATGCTCTGAGACTCTGATAGTGGTCGGCACCTTGGCTGAGTCGTGCGAACAGCGCGTTGAAGGGGGCGATACCACCGAGCAGGCGACCTGTGGCGTGACCGCTGGCATCTCGCTCGACTGTAACTCCCATTGGCAACTGCACATCTGGCGTATCCAGGCCAAGCGCGGCGACACCCGCACTATTCACCATTGCGTAGTCGTACAGATACTGCACATACGCAGGGTGATTCGGAACGGCCTGATCCAGATCAGCGCGAGTCGGGGCACGATCTTCGTCAAACTGCTCGGGATGCCATGAACCGACGACGGCCACCCACTGTCCCGCGGGACGGGCCAAGGCATCACGCTCCAGCTTCGACAATGCTGCGGCCAGGCTTGTTTCGTCGTGCCAGTAAGTCTCGAACGTGTATGTCTGGCCACCCCGGATTGCATGTGCGTGGGTATCGATCAATCCAGGCACAACGGTGTGCTGCTGCAGGTCGATGACCCTCGTGCTCGGACCGATGTGCTTTTCAATGTGACGATCACTGCCGACCGCCAGAATTCGCCCTCCTTGAACGGCAAGTGCGGTGGCTCGCGGCGACTTAGGATCCTGCGTCAGAAGCAGGCCATTGCGAAGAACAACATCAGCGTCTTGGGCAAGTAACGTTCCTGGGTAAAGAAGCAGGAGTGAAAGCAGAAGGGGGAAGGGGCGCACAGCCGACTCCGTGACTTGGCTTGAACAGGAATAGGCGCACAGCACGAGTGCGCCTTGGTCGCATCAACGCGCGGGCGATGCCTTCGCAGCTGCCCTGGCCTCAAGTGCCTCCACAGTGATGCGAACCTCAACCTCATCGCTGACCATCGGCAACGCCACAGATAGCCCGTAGTCGGAACGTCTGATCGTGGCGGTTGCGTCAAAGCCAATGGCTGGCGCCTTGAACATGGGATGCTGGGCTTCACCGTTCAGAGTTGCATCGAGGACGACTGGACGCGTAATGCCGTGTAGTGTCAGATCACCATGAATACGGAACGAGCTGCTGATCCCGATGCGCTCGAGGCGCGTACTCCGGAACGTGATCATCGGATGCAGGGCTGCATTGAAGAATTTCTCGCTCTGGAAATCAGAATCCAGAACCGGAACACGAGTACGAATACTACTGACCGGCATGGATACCTGGACCGACGACATGGTGGGATCTTCCCCATCCCAAATCAGCGTACCGGACACGACGTCCACACTCGCGGCCGGATTGGACAACCCGAGGTGGTTCCAACGGAAGTCCACTTGAGTGTGTGTCGGATCTATGGTGTATGTAACTGGCTTGGCCGATGCGGCGGCTGTTGCCAACGCGGAGACAAGAGCGAGGGTGAGTGCCAGTGTCTGCTTGTTCATGCGGATGGTCCCAAGAGGTGGTTGCAGCCCCACAATTGGGGCGGCACTTTCCCGTCAGTAGCGCCAGAGCGCCTCAATTCCAACGAAGTGAACGGTTTCTGCATTGCCCGTTTCGCGAATGAAGTCGCCAGGCTTGAAGACGGAGTACGCGGCTTCAAAACTCAGCTGACGGGAGATCTCCCAACCCAGCACGACATCACCTTGCGTTCCGATGTAGCGGGCGCGGCTTTCGCCCGAGGCGCGTAACAAGTTGCCGGAGACGCCATACACACCGTCCCGGGTGCTCTCGCGCCAGTAAAAAACCATCGCCGTTCCCAGTGACCAACCACTGCCAAGATCAAGCGTCACCGACGGATGCAAGTTGATGAGATTGGTCGGGCCAATCAGACCAATCTCGCCAAAGTACTTCCCTTTCGGGAACAGGACGTTGAAGGTCTGCAGCTCGGGTTTGTTCGGATCGCGGTCGCCGCTGATAAGGTTGGCCTTCATACCGACGCGTGGCTGCAGCTTGACGTCGCGGAAGGTATACCGGACATCGCTGGCTAGCGACCAAGCCTGAATGCGAGCGCCGGCGAAGTTGCCAAACTGGTAGAAGCCTTCCAGATCCCAGCTCCAACCCGAGCGCTTGCCGAACAGGCGAGTACCCACGGTATTGCGGGTTTCCCGTCCAGTTCCTTGGTTGTAACGAGCGTTGTTTGCAGAGAGTCCGAGGTAATACACATCAACGCCGGTGCCTATGCTCTTCCCGGGATCCAGGAACGTGGCGTAGATGCCCCAGAGCCGCCGGTCTCGATCGCCGTGATCGCTGTACGAACCCAGCGCATTGCGCACCGGCCTGACGAAGAAGGCATCAGTGCGGGAATCTGAGGTTTGCCAGCTCAGCGTGCCACCATCAAACGAGCGAATCACATTCGGTCCGTAACGGACCGAGATCAGGCGCTCGCTGCCGTACGCCATGATCTGGCGGCCCAGACGCACAGTGGCGCCAGCCTCAGAGGAGGGATAGGACAAGTCGATGAACCCCTGTAGAACCTCGGAGCCAGTGTCGTCGACCGGGCCAACCGTACGGCTGTCGCGGTTGGCCGTGGTCAGGTTGAGCTGCGTGAAAGCACGCGCATGCTCGCCCAAGTGCAAGTCGGCGTAGGGCAGAAGACGGTAGAGCTCATAGCCTTCGTCTGGAATCTCCGCGTCGCCGAACTGGCTACTCTCGTAGTGCTCATAGCGTGCCCGTAGCTCAGCGCCAACCGTCAGGGCCGAGGACTCATCCAGCTGCATCCATTTTCCAAACTCCCACCAAGCTCCCGTCCGATCGGCCGGATCTGCGAGATAGCGGTAGTCTTCCGAGTAGCGCCAAGGATCTATGGGCGGAGGGGCCGAGATGGAGACTTCCTGTGCAAGGGCCGTGGAAGCGCTGGCGAACGTGAAAAGGGCGCACGTTAACCCAATGGGGGGCGGCGACACGTTCATGCTTCCCCCATTGCCAGATTGATGGTCTGTGCAAAAGGAACGATAGCAACACCCCGCTTGAACGCATGTGCCGCCACTCGGGGGGCTTGCAAATATGGCAGTGCATTGGCCCAGTGCATGATGTCACCTATTGCGGGGACGGAAGGAGAGCCGCCCCCGGGGCGCCTTTAGCCGAAACTCAGTTCCGCCGTGCGGCGAGCTCGTAGTTCTTCGCGGATTCAACTTAGTCCGGACGTAAGCAAACGACGGGACTACCGTGTGCCCTCCTTGAGGCCCAACAGTTGCCACTCCCAGCGCAAGCCCTGGCCGAAGCCACCACCGTGCTCAGCAAAGAGCTCCGCAATCGCCTCGGCGCTCGGCCGGCTCCAATCCCGCTGTAGCTCGCTGACATAGGCAATCGTGGTGAGCGGGCGGGCTCCGGCTTGGATCATGCGTTGAACTCCTCGCTCGTGTCCTTCTTCAGTGCCGCCAGAAGCGTCCGTGACAAAGTAGACTTCGTAACCTGCCGCCAGAGTAGAGAGGACAGGCATGCTCAGGCACACTTCAGTCCAGAGGCCAGCCATTACCAGCTTCTGCTTGCCGGTTTGCTTAACCCATTGACGCACTCGGGAATCATCCCAGGAATTGAGGCCTGTCCGGTCGATCGGCACTTGTTCCGGATGTACCGCTTGGAGTTCCTTGAATAGAGCCTGCCGTTCGGCAAAAGCAGTAGTAAACAGCGTGGGTACATCGAAGACCTTGGCCGCTTTGGCAAGAAACACTGCGTTGTTTACCACTGCCTCGTTGGGATGGGAGCGCAGTGCTAGTAGCTGAAGGTACTGGTGATCGATCAGAAGTAGCGCGTGATTCTCAGGTGTAAGCAGTGTGTCGTCTTTAGTGGCTTTCATGGTCATCTCCGATTTGGCAGCAGACCCCAAGGAGAGTCCCGAGGTCTGCGGCAAGCATTAGCCTCGCTGCGAATCGAGCTGCTCGTGATTCTTTTCAACGTCCTGCGCCTTCATGTAGCTTTCGATCAGCAGCTGGTAGTTCGGGAAGATCTTGGTGTAGATCTCGGCCCACTGCTGGGCATCATCTCGGTGCCAGGTACGCTGGATCTCCGAAGCCACTGCGGCGGTATCCATCGGTACCACGCCGGCCTGGGTCACGCGTGCCAAAGTGATTTCCTCTGCCATCTTCGAGTAGGTACCTGAGGCATCAACGACCGCGAACACCTGATAGCCATCGGCCACAGCGGAGATCGATGGGAACGCCATGCATACGCTGGTGATCGTTCCGGCGATGATCAGTTGCTTGCGACCGGTCGCCTTGACGGCCGCGACGAACTCGGGGTTGTCCCAAGCATTGATCTCGCCCTTACGCGCCACGTACTTTGCATGCGGTGCTGCTTCGTGAATCTCAGGAATCAGCGGGCCATTCGGGCCCTGCGGCACCGAAGCAGTGGTGATTACTGGGATCTTTGACAAGGTCGCCATCTTGGCCAACGCGGTGGCGTGGGCACGCACGCTGGTGAATGGCATGTCCCCAATGGTCTGGAACAGACCGCTTTGGTGGTCGATCAGCAGCATCGCGGCGTTATCCGGGTCGATCACCGGACGCGCACCGTTGAAGTTGGCCGGGGTACTCATGATTAGTCTCCTGGGAGGGTGGGCGATGGCCCGAAAGACGCGACGGGCCAAAGGCCGCCGCGTTGAAGCATTCAATGCGTGATCTGGCCGAAACGGCCACTGTTGAAGTCGCTGACCGCCTGGGAGATCTCCTCCTGGGTGTTCATCACGAACGGGCCATAGCCCACGACAGGCTCGTCAATGGGTTCACCGCTGAGCAGCAGAACCGTGGCGTCACTGGCAGCTTCAACGAACACTCCTTCACCCGAGCGATCAAGCATCACCATCTGGGCTTCGCCAATATTCTGTCCGCCGTTCACGCGAACGCTGCCCTTGAGAACAACAACCGCAAGCGTCCACCCTTCCGGTGCCGGCAACGTGGCGCTATGGCCGTGCTGCAGCCGCACATCCCATACGTTCATCGGGGAATGTGTGTGGGCTGGGCCTCTGGCTCCATTGAACTCGCCCGCGATGACCCGAACGCGGCCGCCGCCCTCAGGCAAATCGAGCACCGGGATGTCTTCGTTCAGAAGAGTCTGGTAGCCCGGTGCGCTCATCTTGTCCTTGGCAGGCAGGTTCACCCACAGCTGGACCATGTCGAGGGTGCCACCACGGCGGGCAAAATCAGGGGTGTGGTACTCCTCGTGGAGGATCCCGGAGGCGGCGGTCATCCACTGCACATCACCAGGGCCAATGGTCCCGCCCGCGCCAGTGGAGTCACGGTGGGCGACTTCACCTTCGTAAACGATCGTAACGGTCTCGAAGCCCCGATGAGGATGCTGACCGACGCCGCGCTGCTGCGTAGTGGGGTCGAAACGGTAAGGCCCCGCATAGTCCAAGAGCAGGAACGGGCTCATGTGCTTCCCGTGGGTGCTGTAGGAGAACAGGGAGCGTGCGGGGAACCCGTCGCCAACCCAGTGAGGCCGTGGGGCGCTGTAGACGCCGACAACTGCTTTCATCGTGAACTCCGTCCCGGGCGGTGGCCCGACCCTTGTGCTGCATAGAAGGTATTCCCGAGACGATAGACGCGGTAGTCGTCAAGTTTTACCCTCAGAGTCCCATTCGGAGAACGATGTGCTCGGAGCCTATTCAAGCGAGCAGCGCCTCCGCCACCTTGTACACGCGAGCCAGGAGGAACGGCCGATGCAAGATCTGAACGACCTCTTCTATTTCGCCATGGTCATTGAGCATGGGGGCTTTGCTCAGGCGGGCCGCGCCATCGGCATACCCAAATCAAAGCTGAGCCGACGAGTCGCCCTTCTTGAAGAGCAATTGGGGGTGCGCCTCATCCAAAGGTCGACGCGCCATTTTTCCATCACCGAGTTGGGCCAGGCATTCTTCGGCCGCTGTAAGGCGATGCTGGAAGAGGCCGCCGCAGCACGGGCTTTGATTGAGGTGAATCAGACCGAGCCATGCGGAAACCTGCGCCTTACCTGTACGACCGAACTCCTGTCCGGAGGAGTCAGCAAACTCGTGGCCGAGTACATGGCCATCTACCCTCGAGTCAATGTGTACCTGAAGGCGTACAACCGACCGGTGGATGTCATCAGTGAGGGCTTTGACGTTGCAATACGCGAAAGCAGCGGTCAGCTAGCCGACTCAGAGCTTGTTCATCGCGTACTCGCCAAGCGCGAGCAGGTCCTTGTGGCGGCCCCCATGTTGCTGGACCAGCATGATCGTCCGGCAGTACCGGCAGACATATCTGCACTCCCAACGCTTGAATTGACAAGCATGCCGGGAGTCCATGAGTGGCGATTCTCCCAACACGATGGAAGCAATACGCGTGTTCGCCACCATCCAAGACTTTGCAGCGATGACATTGAAACCATTCTGGCAGCGGTGCACGGCGGATCAGGGCTGGCGATCCTCCCCCTTTCAATGGTCAATTCCGACCTAAAGACAGGTGCACTTTGTCGTGTTCTAGAAGACTGGACATGCCCAGAGCATATTGTCCACGCGATACTGCCATCCAGAAGGCACATGCTTCCGTCTGTGAGGGCATTGGTCGATCACCTGGTCGAGAATTTTGAGGCAAAGGAATAGATGATGATGAAGATGCCGGGGCGAGCGGTGGACCTCAATGACCTGCTGTACTTCGCATGGGTGGTGGAATACGGCGGATTCTCCCAGGCCGGTCGAGCGCTTGGAGTTCCGAAGTCAAAGCTGAGCCGCCGGATCGCGCTATTGGAAGAGCGCCTTGGCGTCCGCCTGATTCAGCGTTCAACACGCCGCTTCTCCACGACCGAGACAGGTCAAGACTATTTCCGGCATTGCAAGGCCATGCTTGTGGAGGCTGCCGCGGCGGAAGAAGCTATCGAACTGACGCGTTCAGAGCCTAGAGGCATCGTACGTATCGCATGTCCTGTGGCATTGCTGCACTCGAGCGTTGGACCCATGCTTGCAGATTTCCTGGCAAGGAACCCCAAAGTGGAAATCTCGCTGGACGCAACCAATCGACGCGTGGATGTTGTCGGCGAAGGTATAGACCTAGCCATTCGTGTGCGCCCACCCCCGCTGGAGGACAGCGATCTTGTCGTGCGCGTGCTATCGAAGCGCACGTGGTGCTTGGCCGCAAGTCCTTCTCTGATCGCGAGGCACGGTGTCCCCGACGTCCCAGCTGATGTAGCGCGTATCCCTACCGTCGACCTAGCCAGTCGCGACAGCTCCCATGTATGGGAGTTGTACGGGCCAGATGGCGCGATTGCGTCTGTTCACCACGTTCCGCGAATGGTGACTGACGACATGATCTCGCTGAAAACGTCAGCCTTATCTGGAGTGGGAATCGTCATGCTACCGAAGATGATGCTTGCTGACGAGTTGAAGCGTGGAGACTTGATTCCCATCCTGACGGACTGGACCCCAAAGCCTGGAATCATCCACGTGATCTTCCCTTCCAGGCGCGGTCTTCTGCCCTCGGTACGCGCATTAATCGATCACTTGAGCGAAAGCTTCGAGGCTACTAGAGAGGAATAGATCATTCATCCGAAATGGATTCCACCCTCCCTTGCCCCGGCGGCGGCCCGGTGCGCGGCCCTTTGGACAAGCGCTGTATCCATGTTCCACCTCACCTCACATTTTGCTGCAGTGCAAACCTTGGGCTGTCGGGCTGAACGACACTATTGGTTCTGGGCAGTGGAGCGAACCATGCAACTGACATTTGGCGTTGCACAGGGCCTATGCAAGCGAAAGCAGACCCGGTGCGAGATATTGCTAGCCGCGATAGTGTAGCTGGTACCTTGAAAGGCGCTAACGGCGTAGATCGAGCCATACTACTCGCGATCGAGACGTTCTGGCTGTTCACCTTAGGTGCTGGATACGATGCTGCGCATCCATCCACTACTACAGTGGTACGCACTGAGCGATTCGGGCATGGAAGAGGCGTTGCACGAGATTTGCCTGATGCGCCAGTTCGCCCGTATCGGCGAACTGAATGCCATTCCAGACAATTCCACGACCCGGAACTTCCGTCGTTTGCTGGAAAGGCATGGGCTGACGTCGAAACTGATCGAACAAGTGAGTACGCACCTTGCCCGGAAAGGCGAGATCCTGCGCGCTAGCATGATCACGGATGCCACAATCATCCACGCACCGAGTTCGACGAAGAGTACGGACAAGGCGCACCATCCTGAGATGCACAATATAGTGGTACTTCGGCATGAATACGCACGTCGGCGTGAATGTGCTTTCAGTTCACCGCCTACAGACACAGTCGTGCACGATCACATTGGGATTCCGTTTCCGGCGCGCGTATGATTTTCAGACTTTCAAACACCCCGGCCTGATGTTCCGCCGCTGGAGACAATGATGGGTGCGCTTGGATCTGTTGTCTTGTGGCGCGGGCCTGCTGGATTGCTGGCCCTTGCCACGTTTCTTGGTGGCTGTGCTATCACACCCGAGGCCATACGTGCCGACGCCGCAGCGGAATCTGTGCCCTGTCAAGCTGCGGCCACGTGCGCGCGGCCTATGGCCATGGCGCGGACTTCCGCCCTCCGTGCCGAGCATCTTTCCGATGACGCTGCCGCCAACCGACATTGGCTCGCTTGTGCAGAAAAAGCATACGTCGCGGCCGTGATGGGAGATGACAGGGCGGGTGCGGTGCCGCTGGCCAACCGCTGCACCGATCAACTGCTGCGCGCGGCACTGCGGGTGAACCGGCGCGGGTGGACGGAAGGCCGGCGGAATGTCGGCGGCATTGAAATGCAGGTCACCTTCCACGGCATTTCGCCCAACCTGCCAAGAACACTTGAGTTGTCACGTGCGGCGGACGTGTCGATGGCCATCTACGACGGGCAACGACACGCTCGCATCGGCTTCGGCGTTCCACTCGTGGCCACGTCGCCACGCTGTGTTGACCGGCCGGCCTGTGCATTGATGCCGGCGGAGGGGGTGTTCCGCGCAGTGACTGCATGGGTGGAACCGGCGGCGGGCCATGGGTTGCCGGTGCTGGTGATCGGCGACCCGGATAACGCCAGCGTCCCCATTGCGCTGGGGGCACTGTCGGTGGATCGTTCGGCGGCCTATGCGCTCGGCGCGCGCGCCTCGGCGCTGAACAGGCAAGGTGTCTGGGGTTTATTGGGCGGCAAGAAGGTCGGCCTTCGTGCCGGCGTCTATCTGCTTGAGGACTACGATCCCAACCGGCGCCCGGTCGTTATGATCCATGGCCTTGGAAGTAGCCCGCTGATCTGGGCAAAGACATCAAATGCAATCTGGGGCGATCCGCTGCTGCGGCAGCATTTCCAGGTCTGGCATGTGGTGTACCAGACCAACGCACCGCTGCTGATCACACGACGCCGCATCCAGACCTACCTGGATGCGGCGTGGCGCACGCTGGATCCAGAAGGGGATGACCCGGCACGCCAGGGCATGGTGCTGGTGGGGCACAGCATGGGGGGAGTCGTGGCCAGACTGTTGAGTGCCGACAGCGGCGAGGTGCTTTGGTCAGCGGCATTCAACGTGCCCCTGGAGTCCCTGCAGGTCCCACCGGCGGATCGCGACGTCATCCGCGAAACGTTTCTGTTCTCGCACTACCCAGGCGTTGATCGTGCGATCTTTCTGGCCGCGCCGCACCGCGGCGCACCCGCCGCGGATGGTTGGCTTGGCCGTGTGGTGAACCGCCTGGTGGGTCGACGAGCACCGGAGCTGAAGGCGCTCGTCCGCCTTGCCGAAGCGCAGCCGACGGCGGTGCGCGAAGAACTACGCGAAAGCTACCTGCAGTCTCGGCTAAACAGCATCGTCACCCTGAGGGTGGCGCAGCCTGTACGTCGGGCTGGAGAGTCACTGATGCCTCATCCCGGCGTTTCCTACCACACGATTGCCGGGGTTCTCATCGGCGAACAGCCGCCTGGCGATGGTTCGGTGCCATTGGACAGTGCGTTGCTACCCGCAGCGTCATCCACTCTGGTCATCTACTCCGATCACTACCTCTATCAGCGGGGTAAGGCAATTGATGAGGTGGTGCGCATCCTGCAGCAGGCCGCTGCCGCGGGGCGTTAAAGCGACCCGCCTTGCGTCTCTACTTGCCCGATGCACGAAACAAAATTGAAGTATGGCGGACGCCCTATAGCGATGAGCGCCCGCGACGTCTCCCCAGTTTTGAATAGCACGGCGAATCGGAGTTCAATCCCAGAAAGTCGGAGATTGGACATGAAGAAGCGCCTTTCCGAGGAAGATCATCCGCTTCCTGCCTGAGGCAGAGGCCGACATGGCGGTGAAAGAGCTATGCCGCCGTCACAGGTTCAGTGAAGCGTCCTACCACTTGTGGCGCAGCAAGTTCGGCGGCATGAGTGCGCCAGAGGCAAAGCGGTTGAAGAAGCGGCTGTCCGAGCAGCTGCTGGAAAACGATTTCTTCAAGGATGCCCTGCGAAAAAAGTTGTGAACGCACCGCCGCGCAGGACGCTGGTGCGGCATTTGATGGATCGAGGACACATTGAGCGGCGGGCACTGGCCGTGGCACGGATGAGCTCCAGCGCTATGCGCTACGTCCCGCGCCCTGATCGCAATTTCGATCTGCGTGAGCGGATCCCGGCGCTGGCACAACGACACATACGATCCCGATCGCCGTGGCAATTCCACATTCGTTTCGCGCAGCTTCTACTGCTTTGCGCGGCCAGCGAAACGCACAACCTTCCCGCCGTTCTGCATGGCCTGTACTTGCTGCTTGAGATCGAGCACTTCTTGCCGAAGCGACTCGATCTCCGCATCCCGTTGAACAATCTCCACGGAGTACATGTTCTTGAACTGCGCAGCCATCAAATCGTACTTTTCCTTCCAACTGAGCGCCTGCGATTGACTTCTCTTCCTGGCGCCCTTGGTAGTCACAGGAATATGCGCGCGAAGGGAGTGAAGCCATTGCTCGACTTCAAGCCGCGTACTTGCCTTGTGCTTTGGGCCGTAAAGCGAGGTCTGGCTCACCCCAGCCCGGCGAAACAATTCCGCTGCATTGATCCGTCCCGAATTATGGGGATACACCCCCTCGTTGTCCTTGACTTCTTTGTCCACCTGAGCCATGGCACGTCGAATCGCTGCAATGAAAGAATCAGTTCTCACCCGCCCCACGTCGGCTAAGGTCTTTTTGGTCTCGGTCATGTGATCAGCACCGTGCCTGGGATCATCTGTTTCAACAATTGGCTCTGGGCGAAGTAGCGATCAACCTCTTTCCACCTGCCAAGCAATGATCTGATCTGACCTTGAAATTGAGCGATCAGCATGGATTCTTCGCTCTGAACCGCCTGCTGCAGCAGTTCCAAGTTGTAGTTTATGGTGGAAATCGCCCTCGCGACGCTGCCTGAGAGGTCCTCGGCCTCCTCAGGGAAGGTCAACTGATTACTGCATTTAGGATGGCAGTAGTGCGGATTCGCTTGCCCATGGCCTTTGTTGCACAGCCCACCGCTGGTAAAACTTGTGCACACAATTCCAGGCGCGATAATCGCCCAAGACGAGCCTTCAGCAGTCATCGCGCGGGCAAACTCCAGCATGTTCTGCGGCTCAAGAGCGGAGTTGCCCAACAGTTGCGCGTACTGCTCAACGCTTCGCTTCAATTTTTCTGCACCAGCCCCTTGGAGCTGTGCCGACTTTTCAATGGCCTCAACCCCTTTAAGAATGACCATCTCCCGGACGACCTGCTGAACCTCAGATAGAATTTTGGGGTCGGAGAGGATATAGCGCATTATGGTCATTTGCTCATCGCGGTGACCAAATACATCCATGAGAATCTTTGGCGCATGCACCAAGGCCAGTGCCACGATGCGAGCCAGCGTCTTACGAAACCGATGAGGATTCATTCCACCAACTCCAAGCTGGTTTTGGAGCCCTAGACTTCTAACGAACTGGCGGAACGTGTTGAGCATGTCCGGGCACCGGTTGGGAGCCTTCAAGGACACCCATAGATTTGTACCTCCGACGCCATAGTGACTCCTTAGAATTCTGCACAGGCGCTCTTGTTGCAAAATGGCCTGCGCAGCAAGCCTCGGCAAAGGGGCTTCGCTAAGTCTTCCACCCTCACCTTCCATTTTCCAGGTCCTGAACTCGTAAACCTCGGACTCACCTCTTCGACTGAGCGCCCCCACCTTCATTGAGAGCAGCTCCCCGTGCCGAGGACCGGCGCAGAGGGCAACGGGGAATGCATGTGCGCCCTGAAGGATGGTGACCATCCTTAGCAAGTTCTTGAAGGTACGTGGCGGCCAAGAAGCCACCTCCTTACTCCTGCCCTGCTTAAAGTCGAATCCTATCGGTACCTGCGCAAGGTCTGTCCCGTCAGGCCCGCGCCAGTTCCAATTTCTCACGATAGGATCCCGGGCCTCTCCTGCGCGTCCAACGCAGGACTTCAACTCACCACTGCCCCGAATCTTCTCCGTTCGGATAGGGATGGCTAGCGCCGCCTCGAGTGCGTCGAGAAGCGTTGGGCCGATTGTTTCAATCATTACCATCGAGGCCCAGCCTGCCTTGGATACAAATTGATCAGGATACGGCTGAATCTGCTGTACGTTATGAATAGCGTTCTCATGCTCGGGCTCGCCAGTCCTATCTCTAGGCCCTTCCACTCCGCGGATGCACGGGCCATTTGTAGGCGCGTCAGGCAAGCAACCGATACCGTGGTAGTAGCGAAGAACACTTATCAGGGACCTACACGCAATCGAAGACTCGCGCGTGACGTCAACGCACTGCCAGAACTTGCCTCCAGTCCCATAGCTAGAAGTGCGGCGGACTATTCTATAGATGCCAGCTACTGTACTAACGAGGGTTGATCTCTTGTAGTACCCTCCCTGCCGGCTTGCGAACAGTGCCATGGCGATAGCGACTCTCATCACCTCCCGAACAACATCGTTCTGGAGCTTCGGATCATTCAGACAATACGGCGGCAAATGCTCCCATAGGTTGAGTGACATCGTCCGTGCGGTTGACTTCAGCTCCTCCGGGATCTCAAGAATGCCCCAGGTTGAACCAAGGCGTGCCAAGCCCTGGAATGACCTCAACTGACTCTCCGACGCAGCCCCCAAGGCCGCTGGCTCAATCGGATGCGAGCATGTACCGGCGTCGGCCCGATCGCCGTTAGGAAGCCGCAAGGCTAGCGGAGCTTCTGCGCTCATTCATGCTGTCCTGCAAAGAATATCGGCATATGCCGACCATTTGCGATCTTCTCCATCCACCGATCAATCTCGGCGGAAGCAATCAGTGGCGGCCATTGCCTGAGAGTGGAGCGAAGGATCCGCAAGTCGGTTGAATCGGAGCTTTCGTTGAATCTGACAGCGCCAACCGAATTTCGGATTGTCTCGAGTTCGGCAATCCTTCTGCAGATCCCCTCCATGCTGTCTGAGAACACGAACGCGTTATAGCATCCACTAGCAACGCAGCGGTGCTGCTGCGCGCATATGGAGCACCCATCACGCTTATTGTTGGGATCGATCTCCAACGGCGGATTGAAAGGATCTGCGCAGCCGGCTCCGTCATAAGTCCGATTTTTACGCGCCTGTTCGAGCCTGAGGATGTCTTCACTACTCACATCCATTTTGCTTAGCTTCGCACGAGTTAGCGTGATATCGAATACACGCTTCTCTGAAATTTGGCTAAAGACATCGTCAATGGCCTCCGCTACAAGTCCAAAAGACTCTGCGAAAGCGGCACGCCGGAATCCATAACTTCGCGTAGTTGCCAGATTCTTGTGGCCTAGCAGCACCATGACAACCCAGCTCGAGTACTTTGATTCTCTATACATGACTGCCGCAGCTAGGTCCCGGAAGTCACTGACGGACATCGAAGGAACCTTCTTTTCAGCAACAGAGTTGTAGCTACGAACAATGTCAGCAAGCCAATTGTTCAGTGTCCTAGGTTCATGCGGACTCAGGACGAATAGCGGCTTCAACCCGCCCTTGGGAGTCACACCCACCCAAGGGGACCTGATCGCAACATCTGGGAGACTGCAGCTTCCCGGATAGTGCTGAGCATGTTGGCGCAGGGAACATCCTCTTGCCAGAAGAGCTTTTACGAGCGAATAGCAGCTCGTTTCCGTATGCTCGTTGGAGACCGTCCACTGCAGTGCCCCTGCTGATCGGAATTTAGGGGCGAATATCCAGTGATGTCCCTCTCCGTAGGCAGAACTCCACTGCTCAATGTTTATGGAGGCTGCGGTGGCTACGTTCCAAGCACTCCGGGCCACGAACAGAAGAAAGAATACGGCGATGTCCCGACTCGTCGGGTACATGCCGGAGATCATGCAACTCCAGTTCACCCTACTTCCGGCATGCTCGTGCTCCTGTGGGTACCTCGGCCACCAGTTCGGAAGACTGCGGTCTTTGAGACCGAGCTTTCGACTGAGGTCAACCATGCGCGGTAGCACCCTGTCCGTCGATAGGACTAGCGCACGAAACGTGGCGTGAGCATCTGCCTCAGTGGCAACGAACTCCGGAGATCTCATGAACTTATCGTCGCGCTCGAACAGTTCGATTAGATTCCGACCCTCCAGTGCCAGCTCGTCAGCTCGGCGCCATCTCCGCATTACTTCTAAAGCTTCTGCTCTGAGGTACCGTATGATCGCGATGCCGCTATCGTCCGGCGGGGTCTCCCGTCCCCTAACTGTCGAGCTGATTGACGGGACAATTAGCTCTGGCAACTCATTGTCGGCGACAGCGGCCCTAATGATGCTTCTCACGACAAGCGCCTGCGTCCCTCGACAGGGTTCCCACCTGCCATCAGGCCCAGGTGACGAGAATGCGTTGAGGTGATACGCAGTCAAATCGTGAAGCCTTATGACCCGCGGGACGCTTCCACCTTGCTCAGCCAGGTAAGCTTCGAAAGTGTCGAGGAATCGCCAGAACCCGATCAACGAGGAGCGCTTCATCGCCGCCGAGACGGGCGTTTTCGTGCTCAAATTTGCACTCAACGATGGCCAGAGATCCGCTAGCAATTCTGGCCTACCAGTGAATCCCCCTCCCCATCGGTGATTGCGCCCAACTGCGAGTTTGTTGCTGACGCCATCAGCCAGAGCCGAGAAATCGTGCAAATTTCGCCGTGAAATGTAGTCGGGGTGCTTGCACAGCACCGTCCATAGACCTTCTTTTTGCTGTAGCTCATACATCGACTGCATGGGTCTACTACTCCCTATCGATGATGGCGTTCCACGATATCGAAGGGTGGCCTCGGTCCCGTGCGACCTTCGCTACTGCCGCTTGCAGATAGCGCATCGTTGTCCGCTCGTTAGCGTGCCCCATGATTGGAGACAGAATCATTTTGACCTGACCTGCCATGAGCCCGTGGAGCCAGCCTAAGTCTGCACTTGAGGTGCTAGCTATACCTATCAGCTTGAGATGAGCTGATGTTTGTGCAGCTATCTTTTGGACCGCGAAATAGTGTCGACCGCTATGAGGGTGCCATCCAGACGGACAATGGCTGACCGATTTCCAGACTCTGCGGAGCATCTCGTTACTAATCGGCTGGTTCTTGCCCTCGCCAAGCCACAAGCGATCAACTCGCCTTTCATGCCTCTTTTCCCCCCGATGATATCGTCCGAGCTGGGTTGGACGAATCACAGTGATGTAATGCCAGATCCTGTCGGCAAGATCGATCGGCACGAAGACAGTTCTCCAGCGGGTGCCAAGATCAGAGGACGGGCTGACCTTTGCGCCTTTCGTGCCATACCTAATAGTCATGGGCACCTCGCCGGCCAGTAGCCAGTCAGGATGCCAGCCGTTTCCCTCAGAGCCTTGCTTCCTCGGGAAGCAAGTCACTCGTAGTGAATTGGCCTCCGAGATCCGCAACCCACAACGCAGAATCAGCTCGAAAACTAACGCTTTGATCGGCGCACGGATGTGGACCTGCCTCATCCAACGCTCAACTTCTCTATCCGAGGGAAGTTGAATGGGGACCTCTGCTGTAAGCAGGGCGCCTATCCGCTTGTCACTCCCCCTCAGGCTGCCGCTGTGCGAGCTGGTCGCAGAGTGATAGACGTAAGAGGTTCTGTTTTTTGGGATCCTGAACTCCGCCCGATAGCCTCGCTCGAACGCCCAGGCAAGAAATAAGCAAGCTTCACCAACGTAGGCATTTACAGTAGATGGCTTGAGCTTCTTTCCGCTTCTCGACCCTGTCCCCAAAAGTAAGTCGGGCTGGTAATGGTCAAGTATTCCCTCTTGAAATGTTAGTCCTCGCCAGTCCCCTGCTTTCGCTTTGTTGACCCACTCAAGAAATATTGAAAGCCGAGCCGCAATACCTCTACGAGCGCTGACGGTCGGTACGAGTTGGTCAGAGTCCTCTGCACCGGGCAACCGCCATTCAGCGTTACTTCGTTCATCCAGGTATCGATTTGCTTCGACCGGGTATGACCCGTCCTCGCCTATGAGAATCGGCACATGCTGCAGTTTTGGCACATGTTCGAATGCTCCCGCAGGGGGAATGACCAGCTGCATCGGACTGGCTCGGGCGAGGTTCAGGCTGACGCTACGCCGTCCTGCCCGAACCGTCAACAGGCCAACTAAGCTTTTTTGGTGGTTGAACTTACGTACTTCTCGCGGCGGATCTGCGGGTTGCCCAGGCCGGCGGCCTTCAGCAGCTCGGCGCAGGCATCGACCATGTCCGGGTTGCCGCACAGGTAGGCGATGTCGGTGGCCGGGTCCGGGGTGAAACCGGCCAGTGCCTGCTGCACATAGCCGTGCTGCACGTCCGGGTGCGGATCGGCCGGCAGTTCGCGCGACAGGCACGGAACATAGCGGAAGTTCGGATGCTTTTCGGCGAAGCTGTAGAAATCTTCGCTGTACAGCAGCTCGCCCGGGCTGCGTGCGCCCTGCAGCAGCACGATCTGCACGCCGCGCTCGGCCATGGCCGTTTCCAGCAGCGGCAGCATCGAGCGGTACGGGGTAACGCCGGTGCCGGTGGCGATCAGCAGGTAGCGGGCGTTGTGGTCGCCGGGGTTCAGGCAGAACCGGCCGTACGGGCCGGACGCGCTGACCTGCCCGCCATGCTCCAGCGCTTCGAACAGGGCCGTAGCGGCACCGCCGGGCACGAAACTGACCGCGATATCCACCGCCTCGCCCGGGCCCAGCGCGTGGTCGTGGATGGTCGCCAGCGAGTAGCTGCGCTTGGTTTCGGTACCGTCGGCGTAGCTGAAATGGACCTGGATGAACTGGCCCGGCTGGAAGTCCAGCGGCTGTCCGTCGTCACGCACGAACTGGTAGTGGCCGACGGTCGGGGCCAGCATGCGGCGGCCGACCAGCTTGAGGGGGAATTGAACAGGCACGACTTTTCGGGACAGTGTGTAGCCGGGGCAAGCCCTCGGGGTCTTCTATAATAGCCCCTCCCCGCCCCTCTCCAGCGCCAGCCCATGGGCGCGAAGGCTTCGAGCTTGGCATCCCTGAACGATATGGCGCCCGCCCTGCGCGTGCGCGACCTGCGCAAGACCTACGACAACGGCACCCAGGCCCTGAAGGGGGTCTCCCTGGAAGTGGCCCCGGGCGATTTCTTCGCCCTGCTCGGCCCCAACGGCGCCGGCAAGTCGACCCTGATCGGCATCATCAGCTCCCTGGTCAACCTCAGCCAGGGCCAGGTGGAAGTGTTCGGCAGCGACCTGGTGCGCAACCGCAGCGCCACCATGCGCCTGATCGGGTTGGTGCCGCAGGAGATCAACTTCAACCTGTTCGAAAAGCCCTTCGACATCCTGGTGAACTACGCCGGTTTCTACGGCGTGCCGCGCGAGGAAGCCGAGCAGCGCGCCGAAGAAGAGCTCAAGCGCGCGCACCTGTGGGAAAAGGCGCAGGTCATGAGCCGCACCCTGTCCGGCGGCATGAAGCGCCGTCTGATGATCGCCCGCGCGATGATGACCCGCCCGCGCCTGCTGATCCTGGACGAACCGACTGCCGGCGTGGACATCGAGATCCGCCGTGACATGTGGCGCGTGCTGAAGGAGATCAATGCGGCCGGTACCACCATCATCCTCACCACGCACTATCTGGAAGAGGCCGAGTACCTGTGCCGGCACCTGGCGATCATCAACCACGGCCAGATCGTCGAGCAGGGGCCGATGCGCACCCTGCTGGCCAAGCTGGATGTGGAAGGCTTCCTGCTGGACATCGACGGTGAGCTGCCGGCGCAGCTGCCGGTGATCGAGGGCGCGACCCTGAGCGCACCGGACCCGCACACGCTGGACATCGACATGCCGCGCGCGATGGACCTCAACCGCGTGTTCGCCACGCTGAACGAGGCCGGCATCCGCGTGCGTTCGATGCGTACCAAGAGCAATCGCCTGGAGGAGCTGTTCGTGCGCCTCACCGGCAACCTGGAGACCTCCGCATGAGCACCACCGAGCTGACCGACGGCCAGCGCAACCGCGTCGCACTGATGACCATCGTGCGCCGTGAAGTCGCCCGCATCATGCGCATCTGGGGCCAGACCCTGGTGCCGCCGGCGATCACCATGACCCTGTACTTCCTGATCTTCGGCGGCCTGATCGGTTCGCGCGTGGGTGACATGGGCGGTTACAGCTACATGCAGTTCATCGTGCCGGGCCTGGTGATGATGAGCGTGATCCAGAACAGCTACGGCAACATCAGCTCCTCGTTCTTCGGCGCAAAGTTCGGCCGCCACGTGGAAGAGCTGCTGGTCAGCCCGATGCCGAACTGGGTGATCCTGTGGGGCTACGTGGCCGGTGCGGTGCTGCGCGGCCTGATGGTGGGCGTGATCGTACTGATCATCGCCATGTTCTTCACCCCGGTGCGCATCCCGCACCCGCTGGTGACGCTGAGCACGGTGCTGCTGGGTGCGACGATCTTCTCGCTGGCCGGCTTCATCAACGCGGTCTACGCCAAGAAGTTCGACGACGTGGCGATCGTGCCGACCTTCATCCTGACCCCGCTGACCTACCTGGGCGGCGTGTTCTATTCGGTGAAGCTGCTGCCGACCTGGGCCGAGGCCGCCACCCATGCCAACCCGATCTTCTACATGGTCAACGCATTCCGCTATGGCCTGCTGGGCAGCAGTGATGTGCCGCTGTGGGTGGCCTATGCGCTGATGATCGGTTTCGTGGTGGTACTGACTGCGGTGGCGCTGTGGCTGCTGCGCCGTGGCGTGGGCATGCGCAGCTGAGCCGTGCCGGTCGCTGGCCGGCAACGGTAGATCCACGCCATGCGTGGATGAAGCGCTGGAGACCGTTGGGGTCAGATCCGTTTTCCTGCGGAAAACGGATCTGACCCCAGGCCGTCTAGAGCCGGCGCTTTTTCGTCTGCAATCTCCGGCACAATCGCAGTTCTGATTCCCCCAGAACACGGTGAACGTGCAATGCGCATCCTGATCCTCGGCGCCGGCGGTACCGGCGGTTACTTCGGTGGTCGCCTGGCCCAGGCCGGCGTCGATGTCACCTTCCTGGTGCGCCCGGCACGCGCTGCACAGCTCGACCGCGATGGCCTGGTCATCCGCAGCCCGATCGGCGATGCCCGCTTCCCGGTGCAGCACGTCACTGCCGACGCCCTGCCCGCGCTCGCTGCGGAAAAGCCCTTCGATCTGGTCATCCTCAGCTGCAAGGCCTATGACCTGGACAGTTCGATTGACGCGATCGCCCCGGCCGTGGGTGCCAGCACCAGCGTGCTGCCCATCCTCAATGGCCTGCATCACTACAACGCACTGGATGCGCGCTTCGGTCGCGAGGCGGTGCTGGGCGGTCTGTGCTTCATCAGCGCCACCAAGGCCGCTGATGGCGCCGTGCTGCACCTGGGCAAGCCGGCCAAGCTCACCTTCGGCGAGCGCGATGGCGGCGCAATCTCCGCACGCGTGCAGGCCTTCGCCGCCGCCTGCGCGCAGGCCGATCTTGATCACCTGGCCAGCGAACGCATCGGCCAGGAGCAGTGGATCAAGTACACCTTCCTGACCGCGCTGGCCGCCGCCACCTGCCTGCTGCGCGCGGACATCGGCACCATCGTCGCCACTGATGATGGCCAGGCCATCGTGCGCGGCCTGTACGACGAATGCCTGGCGGTGGCCGAAGCGGCCGGTGAACCGATTCCCGACAGCGCGCAGGACACCGCGCGCGGCACCTTGACCCAGGCCGGATCTGCGCTGAAGGCCTCGATGCTGCGCGATCTGGAAGCCGGCCAGCAGGTGGAAGCCGAACAGATCGTCGGCGACATGCTGGCGCGTGCGCGCAAGGCCGACCAGGAAGGCCTGCTGCTGCAGGTCGCCTACAGCAGCCTGCAGGCCTACCAGGCCCAGCGCGGCACGTGAGCCTCGCGCTGCAGGCGGGCGCGCTGCCGGCGCGGGTGCTGATCCTCGGCCTGGGCTGGAGTGGCCGCGTGCTGGCCGCGCAGCTGCAGGCACGCGGCGTGCAGGTGGCGGGGACGGTGCGCGATCCGGCAGCGGCGCCCGATGATGGCCTGCGTCGGCACCGGTTGCAGGCCGACACCTCGCCTTCACCTGCCCTGCTTGATGAGATCGCGCAGGCCGATGCCGTGCTGTGCAGCGTGCCGCCTGATGCCGAGGGCGATCCTGCCTTGCGCCTGCTGCTGCCCGCACTGCAGGCCAGCCCGGCCCTGCGCTGGGTCGGCTATCTGTCATCGACCTCGGTGTACGCCGACCGCGCCGGCGGTTGGATCGACGAAACCAGCAGGGCCGATGCCGCCGAAATGGCCGGTGTGCAGCGTGTGCGCGCCGAGGCCCAGTGGCGCGCCCTTGCGGAAGAACGCGGTATTGCCTCGGCGGTGTTCCGCCTGCCAGGGCTGTATGGTCCTGGCCGCAACGCCCTGCTGCAGTTGGCCGAGGGCCGTGCCCGCCACGTGGTGCGGCCTGGCCTGGTGTTCAACCGCCTGCACGTGCAGGACCTGGCAGCCGTAATCATCGCAGCGATGCAGCGACCCACCCTGCAGGGGCTGTACCTGCCCAGTGACGACGAACCGGCGCCGCCGCAGGACGTGCTGGCCTTCGCCGCACAGTTGGGTGGCTTTGCGATGCCGCCGGCGGTGGCCTGGGACGACCCGGGGCTGAGCCCGTCCCTGCGGCGCTTCTACGAAAGCAGCAAGCGCATCGACAGCCGTGGCACACGTGCGGCGCTGGGCTGGCAACCGCGCTTTCCAAATTACCGTGAAGGCCTGCGCGACCTGCTGGAATCGCTTTGAACCCCTCGTAGCGTCGAGCTTGCTCGACTGCTTTCGCCCGGCAGTCGAGCAAGCTCGACTCTACGACACGGGGTCGGCGCGTTTCCTGCCGCGCTTTCCGAGTTACCGTGAAGGCCTGCGCGACCTGCTCCGGTAGTGCCGGCCGCTGGCCGGCAATCGCGCGATGATTGCCGTGTTCATGCTGTTGCCGGCCAGCGGCCGGCACTACCATCAACCGGCGTCGGGCAGGCGGAAGAACGTGCGCGCCGCCGCCGTGGCATTGGCCGCGGTCACCGCCACGTCCTCGCCACGGTCGCGCGCCAGTTCCTCGACGATGTGCGAGAGGAACATCGGTTCGTTGCGGCGGTCCTTCGGCATCGGCTTCAGCGTGCGCGGCAGCAGGTACGGCGCGTCGGTCTCGATCATCAGGCGGTTGGCCGGGATGTTCTTCACCAGTTCGCGCAGGTGCGCGCCACGGCGCTCATCGCACAGCCAGCCGGTGATACCGATGTACCAGTCCTGGTCCAGGTAGTCGAACAGTTCGTCGCGTTCGCCGGTGAAGCAATGCACCACCGCCGGGCCGATGCGACCTTCGAAGTTCTTCATCTGCGCCATGAAATCGGCATGTGCATCGCGCTGGTGCAGGAACAGCGGCTTGCCATTGTCCGCGGCCAGCTGCAACTGGCGCTCGAAGGCGCGGTGCTGGGCCGGGCGCGGCGAGAAATCACGGAAGTAATCCAGCCCGCACTCGCCCACCGCCACCACTTCCGGATGGGCGTGCAGCGCGCGCATCTCGGCATCGCATTCTTCGGTGTACTCCACCGCGTGATGCGGGTGTACGCCGGCGGTGGCATACAGGAAGCCCGGATGCTGCTGCGCCAGCTGCAGGGCCAGCGGCGAGTGCTCGCGGCTGGCGCCGGTGATGACCATCTGCACCACGCCGGCCTGGTGCGCGCGGTCCAGCACGGCGTCACGGTCGCGGTCGAAGGAATCGTGGGTCAGGTTGGCGCCGATATCGATCAGGTGCATGGTCATCGCGGGGGAAAAGTGCCCGCGCATTGTACCTGCGCCCGCCATGGCCCCTTATCCTTTGCACATGAACACCCCGCTCTTCCCGATTTCCCCGCTGCTGCCGCAGATCCAGCAGCACCTGGCCGCGCAGCCGCGGCTGGTGCTGGAGGCCCCGCCCGGCGCCGGCAAGACCACCCAGGTGCCGCTGGCGCTGCTGGATGCGCCGTGGCTGCAGGGCCGCAAGATCATCCTGCTGGAACCGCGCCGGGTGGCCGCACGCAGCGCCGCGCTGTTCATGGCGCGACAGCTGGGCGAAGAGGTCGGCGGCACCGTCGGCTACCGCATCCGCTTCGAGAACAAAGTTTCGGCGCGCACCCGCATCGAGGTGGTCACCGAAGGCATCCTGACCCGCATGCTGCAGGACGACCCGATGCTGGAAGAGGTCGGCGCGATCCTGTTCGATGAATTCCACGAGCGCCATCTCAGTGGCGATCTCGGCCTGGCGCTGGCCTTGGATGTGCAGGCGCAGCTGCGCGATGACCTGCGCCTGGTGGTGATGTCGGCCACGCTGGATGGCGAGCGGCTGGCGCGCTTCCTCGATGCACCGCGCCTGAGCAGTGAGGGCCGCAGCTACCCGGTGGCGATCAGCCATTTCCCGGCGCGCCGCGATGAAGCGCTGGAGCTGCAGGTGCGCCGCGCGGTGCAGCAGGCCCTGGCCGAACACCCCGGTGACCTGCTGGTGTTCCTGCCCGGCCAGCGTGAGATCACGCGCGTGCAAGCTGGCCTGCAGGAATCGCTGGACGGCAACGTCGAAGTGCTGGCCCTGCACGGTGAACTGCCGGTGGAACAGCAGGCGCGCGTGCTGCAGGCCGCCAGCGATGGCCGCCGTCGCGTGGTATTGGCGACCAACGTCGCCGAGTCGTCGGTGACGCTGCCCGGCGTGCGCGTGGTGATCGACAGCGGCCAGGCACGCGAACCGCGCTACGACCCCAACAGCGGCTTCACCCGACTGGACGTGGTGGCCATCGCGCAGGCCTCGGCCGACCAGCGTGCCGGCCGTGCCGGACGCGTGGCCGAGGGCGTGGCCTGGCGGTTGTGGCCGCAGTCGCAGCGGCTGGAACCGCAGCGCCGCGCCGAGATCGACCAGGTGGAGCTGGCCGGGCTGGCGCTGGAGTTGGCCGCCTGGGGCAGCAGCGACCTGCGCTTCCTCGACCCACCGCCGGCCGGCCCGATGGCTGCGGCGCGCGAACTGCTGCAGCGCCTGGGTGCACTGTCGGACTCGGGCGCGATCACCGCGCTCGGGCGCCGCGTGCTGGCGCTGGGTACGCACCCGCGCATGGCGGCGATGCTGCTGGCCGCGCCGGATGCACGCGCGCAGGCACTGGCGGCGGATCTGGCCGCACTGCTGGAAGCCCGCGATCCGCTGCGCCAGGGCGGCGATGCCTTGGCAGCGCGCTGGCGTGCGCTGGCTGCATTCCGCGGTGGACGTGCACCGGCCGACGCCAATCGCAGTGGGCTGGCTGCCATCGATGCCGCTGCCAAACAGTGGCGCCGGCGCCTGCGCTGCGACACCGCACCACCAACCAGCATCGAGGCGCACGAACTGGGTGACCTGCTCGCGCATGCCTTCCCCGACCGCATCGGCTTCCGGCATCCCACCGATCCGCTGCGTTACCTGTTGGCCAATGGCCGCAGCGCGCGCCTGCACGAACTGAGCGACCTGCGTGGCGAACCGTGGCTGGTGGCCAGTGAGCTGCGCTTCGAGGCACGTGACGCGCTGTTGTTGCGCGCGGCGCCGGTGGACGAAGGCCAGCTGCGCAACGCCTGGCCGCAGCGCTTCGTCACCGAGGATGTGGTGCGCTGGGACAGTGAACGCCGCGCCCTGGTGGCGCTGCGCGAAACCCGTTTCGACCGCATCGTGCTGGACAGTCGCTCGGCCGGCCGGGTCGATCCGCAGCACGCCGCGCAGGCGCTGACCGATGCGGTGGCCGAGCTGGGCCTGCAGGCGTTGCCGTGGACCGAAGGTCTGCGCCAGTGGCAGGCGCGGGTCGAGTCGTTGCGGCGCTGGATGCCGGAACTCGGGTTGCCCGATTGCAGCGACGCTGCCCTGCTGGCCAACCGTGCGCAGTGGCTGCAACCGGCGTTCGCCGGCAAGAGCCGCCTGGATGCGCTGGACGAGGCCAGCTTCGGCGAAGCGCTGAAGTCGCCGCTGGAATGGTCACAACGGCAGCTGGTCGAGCGCCATGCGCCGACCCGCATCACCGTGCCTTCAGGCTTGGAACGGCCGATCACCTATGCGCTGGACAGCGAGAACGGTGAGCCGTTGCCACCGGTGCTGGCGGTAAAGCTGCAGGAACTGTTCGGCCTGGCCGACACGCCGCGCATCGCTGATGGCCGCGTGCCGCTGACCCTGCACCTGCTGTCGCCCGGCGGCCGCCCGTTGCAGGTCACCCAGGACCTGCGCAACTTCTGGGAGAACACCTACGCCGAGGTGAAGAAGGAAATGAAGGGCCGCTACCCGCGCCACCCGTGGCCGGATGACCCGTGGACGGCTACGGCCACGCACCGCGCCAAGCCACGCGGAACGTGAGGGGCGGGGTCGGATCCCATTGCATCGCAATGGGCTCTGACCCCCGTCCATCGTACTGGGGTCAGAGCCCTTTCCCAGAAGAAAGGGATCCGACCCCACCCTGCCCGATCCTGAATGGCTGCGGTAGAGTCACGCCACGCGCGACGCCGACTGACATACCGTTTACGGGCAACACGCGACACTGGACTTCGACCCGAGGCAAAGGACCCCCGCATGAGCAAGCTGACCGTAATCACCGACCGCGCTCTGGAGCGCGCCCTGGAACTGGCCCACACGGCCGGCGATGGCCTGAAGAGCGCCGGTGGCAGCCTGCGCAATGCGGACTGGATCAAGACCGGTGCCGCCATCGGCGCGGTGAAGACCGGCGGCAAGGCCGCCACCAAGTTCGTGCGCCGCAACCCGGCAGTGGCGGTGGCCGCCGCAGCGGTCGGTGTCGGCCTGCTCGGCTATGCGCTGTACCGCAAGCAGCAGAAGAAGAAGGCCGCCAATGGCCAGGTGGTGGATGGCCAGGCGCATCGCATCAGCGCGCGCGACCGCCGCAATGCCACCGTGGTCGACGAGCACAGCGATATCGGCAGCGACGCCTGAGTTGCCGAGTGGGTCAGAGCCCTTCCTGCGGAAGGGGTCTGACCCCATCAGCCTGTGAGGGCCGGACGCCGCAAGGTTTCCGGCCCTTACTGTTTCAACCGATCTGCCGCCACTGTCCCGGCTGCAGATCGTCCAGCCGGTACGGCCCCATCGACACGCGCACCAGGCGCAGCGTCGGCAGGTTCACCGCTGCGGTCATCCGCCGCACCTGCCGGTTGCGGCCCTCACGGATCGTGATCGCCAGCCAGCTGTCGGGCACGGTCTTGCGGAAGCGCACCGGTGGATCACGCGTCCACAGCGACGGCGCCGGATCGAGGCGCTCGATCTTCGCCGGCAGCGTCAGCCCGTCGTTGAGCACCACGCCGTCGCGCAGCTGTTGCAGCTGCTCATCACTGGGCGTGCCTTCCACCTGCACCCAGTAGGTCTTGTCGGCCTTGTGCTTCGGGTCGGTCAGCTTGTGCGCCAGCGTGCCGTTGTCGGTCAGCAGCAGCAGGCCCTCGCTGTCATGGTCGAGCCGGCCAGCGGCATACACGCGCGGCGGCAGGCCGAACCCGGCCAGCGTCGGCCGCGGCGGCACGCTGCGGTCGGTGAACTGGCAGAGCACGTTGAAGGGCTTGTTGAAGGCGATCAGCATTGCGGGCACGGCAGGCGGCGAATGAGGCATTGTCCCATGCCCCGCTGGTCGCTCGCCGGGCATGGCCCGGCGCTACCGGGCATCGCTTTGGCCGAGGCTGCGGCGGGATCAGCCGAAGACCTTCCACTCCAGCAGGAACGAGCCCAGCACCAGCGCGATGCCGCACGCCGCGATGACATTGGCCCGGCGCCGCAGGCGAACCGGCGGCGGATTCGTGGCACGCGCGCGCTGTTCCAGCAGCGCACCGGCAAACAGCACGGCAAATCCCACCGTCGCCACCAGATCGTAGGCATGTCCGCCGTAGAACACGAAATCAATCAGCCGCGTCAGCACCAGCACCGCGACAGCGATGTAAAAGATCTTCTTCAACAGTCCATGTCCTTGAATACGATTGAATCCCGGCGCGCGCGGTGAGCCGAGCATGGGCTCGGCTCTACAGGGTCAGCGCATGCCCCGTTACGGCTTGATGAAGCGCAGGGTCATACGGTCGCTTTCGCCGATCGCCTGGTACTTCGCATCATCGGCCTTGTCGTGCTGGTTGGTCGGCGGCAGCGTCCACACGCCGTTCGGGTGGTCCTTGGTGTCACGCGGGTTGGCGTTGACCTCGCTGCGCGCCTCCAGCTTGAAACCGGCGGCCTCGGCCATCGCGATCACCTGCTGCTGGCCGACATAGCCGGTGTCATCGTCGTCGGCCACATCGGTCTTGGCGCGATGCTCGACCACACCCAGCACGCCGCCCGGCTTGAGCACGTTGAAGAAGCCCTGGAACATGCCCTGGGCCTGGCCGGCCTTGCGCCAGTTGTGCACGTTGCGGAAGGTCAGCACCACATCGGCCGAGTTGGCCGGGCCGAACACCGGCTTGGCCGGATCGTAGGCCACCACGGCGGTCTTGCCGAACTGCGCCGGTGCAGCGGCGTACTTCTTCTCCAGGCTGTCGCGGCTGCGCTGCTGGTAATCGCGGCCACGGCCTTCGGCCACGGCCATCGGGTCGACCACGGCGGCGATGTAATGGCCCTTGTCATGCAGCAGCGGCGCCAGGATTTCCGAGTACCAGCCGTTGCCGGGGGTGATCTCGATGACCGTCTTCTCCGGTGCGACCTTGAAGAAGGCCAGCGTCTGCGCGGGATGGCGATAGGTGTCGCGCTTGGCATTGTTGGCATCGCGGGTCGACGCCTTCACCGCCGCATCGATAGCCGGCGAAACCTGGATCTTCGCCGGCGCCACCGTGGCCGGTGCGGCAAAGGCGGGAACAGCAGCAAGCAGGGCCGAAGCAAGCAGCAGGCGGCAACCACGCAGGGACGAAGCAGGCATCATCGGGACGACTCCAGCGGAAGATGCGGCGAGACTAGCAGCCGCAGCGCCCCAGGTGTTCACAAAACGTTATCGGCGTGCGCGTTGCGGAACACTGTTTTGTGGCCACCGCCGCAGCACGGTCACACAACGCGTTCTATTCTGGAACACTTCCCCCAAGGAGTCCGTGCCCATGACGGCAACCCGCGAACTGGGCCGTTCCGGCCTGCATGTACGTCCGCTCGCCTTCGGCGGCAACGTGTTCGGCTGGAGCGCCGATGAAAAGGCCAGCTTCGCCCTGCTCGATGCCTTCGTCGATGCCGGCTTCAACCTGGTCGATACCGCCGATGTGTATTCAGCGTGGGTGCCCGGCAATGTCGGCGGCGAGTCGGAAACACTGATCGGCAAATGGTTCGCGCGTAGCGGCAAGCGCGACAAGGTGGTGCTGGCGACCAAGGTGGCCAAGTGGGCCGAGCGCCCCGGCCTGACCCCGGACAACATCAATGCCGCCGTGGAAGATTCGCTGCGCCGGCTGCAGACCGACGTGATCGATCTGTATCAGGCGCACGAGGACGACGAGTCCACACCGCTGGAAGCCACGCTGGCCGCATTCGGCCGCCTGATCGAAGCCGGCAAGGTGCGCGCCATCGGTGCCTCCAACTACAGCGCCACGCGCCTGGCCGATGCGCTGAAGGTGTCCACCGACTACAAGCTGCCGCGTTACGAAACCCTGCAGCCGGAGTACAACCTGTACGACCGCGCCGGCTACGAAAGCGAGCTGGAACCGCTGGTGCAGCGCGAACAGATCGGCGTGATCGGTTACTACGCGTTGGCCAGCGGTTTCCTCAGCGGCAAGTACCGCACGCCGGCCGATGCGGCCAAGAGCCCGGCGCGTGGCGAGACGGTGGTGAAGCGCTATCTGAACACGCGCGGCCTGCGCATCCTGGAGGCGCTGGATGATGTGGCCAGCAAGCACAGCGCGACCGCCGCGCAGATCGCGCTGGCGTGGCAGATCGCACGGCCGTCGATCACCGCGCCGATCGTCAGCGCCACCAGCGTCGAGCAGCTGCATGACCTTCTGGCCGCCGCGAACCTGTCGCTGAGCGTGCAGGATGTCGCGCAACTCGACGCCGCCAGCAAGGAAGACTAAGACCCGGTAGTGCCGGCCGCTGGCCGGCATGACACCCACACCAAAGAAAATAATTCAACAAAATGGTTGCGCACGACTAAATCGTGGTTTATCGTGCGCACCTCGTTTCAACAACCACTGGAAACCTCCCTTGAACGCGCATTCCGTCGCCATCGCCAAACTGCTGCCATGCCTGCGCATGGACGTGCTGGCGCGCGCGTTCGGCAAGGAAATCCAGCTGACAACGGCCTGATACCCGCCCTGCGGAGATCGGCCACCCCGATCTCCGAGGCTTGACGACGCCCTCGGAACGCAAGTCCCGGGGGCGTTTTCGTTTGCGTCGACACAAGGACCCGCGATGCCAGAACTGCACCCCGCGCGGCAGCCCGCCACGCACTGACCCAGGTTTTCCCACCTCGCCGGAGGATTTTCTCTGCGCGCATGGCAACGCCTGGACATTATCTGCATCGCACTCAAACATTATCGCTCGCGATAATGTCGGTGGCCTGCACCCTAGATTTTCCAACGGTCCCGTTTCAACCACGGGCTGGTGCGCGCGGCATTGCCGTGGCGTATGCCGGAGGTCGCGGTCATGCCATCGCCTGGATCGCCTGCTGGAGGCAGGCGCCGGTTCGCCGGCACGCGGTTCGATTCCGCGCGGTTCACCACTGGATAGCTCAGTAGGGATAGAGCAACGGATCCTGATTCCGTCTGTCGTGGGTTCGACTCCCACTCCAACCACATGACCTTCCAAGTCATGACGTGAAGCAACACCCGGGGCGCAAGCCCCAGCGGCCATCGTCGCCGGTCCTGCGAACGCCTTCGGGCGCCACAGGAAGGGCAACGGACCGCACGCCGGGCCTCGGCCTGTCACCACTACCTGCCCCACCCTGCTCCGGTGCTGTCTGCCGGCAGCGATGGCCGCAAGCGTGATGACGCACCGCAGGCTCCGCGCGCGGACCGTCCGCCGATGGCCGCCCTCTTCCGCCGGCGGCACAGCATGTGCCGCCGGCCCTGCCACGACCTGTTCGACCCGGGTCATGGCAGTCATTCCATCGGGTCGAACCACCAGAGCCATACAAGGAGAGACTCCCATGTTCTGGACCATCAAGGTCGTGATCGGCGACGGCGAGCGCGGCCTGGTATATCGCAACCGTCGTTTCCAGCAGATCCTGCTGCCGGGTGTGCACCGCCTGTCGCTGTTCGGCGGCCGCCCGCAGGTGGACATCCACAGCGCATCGAGGGGCGCGGCCTACACCGGCAGCGACCAGGACAGCCTGATCGAAGCGCTGGGCGCGACGCTGGACACGCACTTCGTGCTGGCCAACGTCGGCGCCGGCGAGGTCGGCCTGCTGCTGCGCAACGGCCGCATCGACGAGGTCCTGCCGCCGGGCAGCCGCCGTCTGTACTGGCGCGGTTCGGTCGACACCCAGGTGCGCGTGCTGGCGCTGGGTGACGAGCCGTACGTGCCGGTGGACGTGCAGCAGCGCCTGGGTCAGCTGGGCGTGCTGCCGCGTGTGGCGGTGATCAGCACGGTGCCGAGCGAGTCGGTCGGCCTGCTGTTCATCGATGGCACGCTGCGGCAGACGCTTGGCGCCGGCCTGCACGCATTCTGGAACTTCAACGGCAACGTGTCGGTGGAGCGGGTGGAGCTGCGTGCGCGTTCGCTGGACGTGTCCGGCCAGGAACTGCTCAGCCGCGACAAGGTGACCCTGCGGGTGAACCTGGCCGCGACCGTGCAGGTGGTCGACCCGGTGCGTGCACACCGCACGCTCAGCAATGCCGATGAGTTCATCTATCGGCAGCTGCAGTTCGGCCTGCGCCAGGCGATCGCCGCACGCAGCCTGGACGAGCTGCTGGGTGACAAGGCCGCGCTGGACGGCGAGATCGCCGCCCATGTACAGGCCGCGATCGAGGGCCACGGTGTACGCCTGCTCGGCGTCGGCATCAAGGACGTGATCCTGCCGGGCGAGATGAAGGAGATCCTCAACGGCGTGGTGCTGGCCGAGAAGCAGGCCCAGGCCAGCGTGATCCGTCGCCGCGAGGAGGCCAACGCTACGCGTTCGCAGCTCAACACCGCAAAGCTGATCGAGGACAACCCGGTGCTGATGCGCTTGAAGGAGCTGGAGGCGCTGGAGAAGGTCACCGAGAAGATCGACAAGCTCACCGTGTTCGGCGGCCTGGATGGCGTGCTGAAGCAGCTGGTGACGATCAGGTAGGGGGTAGCGGCGGCGCAGGGACGCGCCGCCGGCCCATCAAGGACATTCAACAAGACAATGGACACGCAACAGAACTATCAATGGCTGCACGCGGAGGGGACCACGCCGATCAAGGGCTGGGTCAACGGCGTGCCGCTGGAAGCACAGGCCCACGAGCAACTGCGCAACATCGCTGCGATCCCGTTCGTCGGGCCGTGGGTGGCGGTGATGCCGGACGTGCACCTGGGCAAGGGCGCGACCGTGGGCTCGGTGATCCCGACCCGCGGTGCGATCATCCCGGCCGCGGTCGGCGTCGACATCGGCTGCGGCATGGCGGCGGTGCGTACCACGCTGCGCGCCAACGACCTGCCCGATGACCTGCGGCAGCTGCGCAACAGCATCGAGCGCAGCATCCCGGTCGGCAATGGGCGCGGTGGCGAGCATCACCGCATGCCTGACAGCATCCACACCCGGCTGGTGCAGTCCGGGCTGGCCGCCGGGCTGGAGAAGATCAAGGACAGGCATCGGAGGATCCGCACCGACAAGCTCGACCGCCAGCTGGGCACGCTGGGCGGCGGTAACCACTTCATCGAGCTGTGCCTGGACGAGACGGACACGGTGTGGGTGATGCTGCACAGCGGCTCGCGCGGTACCGGCAACCTGATCGGCACCTACTTCATCGAGAAGGCGCGCGAGGAGCTGGCACGGCGTGTGCTCGGCTTCCACCTGCCGGACAAGGACCTGGCGTTCTTCATGGAAGGCGAGCCGCTGTTCGACGACTACGTTGAGGCGGTGTCGTGGGCGCAGGACTACGCGCGGCAGAACCGCGAGGCGATGATGTCGCGGGTGCTGGCCGAGATGCGCCACCGCTTGCCGAAGTTCCAGCTGGCGGCGATGGCGGTGAACTGCCACCACAACTACGTGCAGAAGGAAACGCACCACGGCCAGGAACTGCTGGTGACGCGCAAGGGCGCGGTCAGTGCGCGCGAGGGCGAGCTGGGCATCATTCCCGGCAGCATGGGCACGCGCAGCTACATCGTGCGCGGCAAGGGCAACGCGGACAGCTTCCACAGCTGCAGCCACGGTGCCGGCCGGGTGATGAGCCGCGGTGCCGCGCGCCAGCAGATCACGCTGGCCCAGCATCGCGAAGCCACCGCACACGTGGAATGCCGCAAGGACAGCGGGGTGCTGGACGAGTCACCGGCAGCATACAAGTCGATCGACGATGTGATGGCCGCGCAGCTGGATCTGGTCGACGTGGTGCACACGCTGCGGCAGGTGCTGTGCGTGAAGGGGTAATGGAAGGGTGCCGGACAGGGCCGGCACCCACCACGCCCGATTGCGGTGGTTCCATGCACTGCGTGGATGTAGATGCACCCACGTCCGTAGCGTCCAGCTTGCTCGACCGCCCTGCAGTAGATCCACGCCATGCGTGGATGAAACAGCGCCGACCAAGGTCGGCATCTACCGGAACACGCGCGTTCAGCGCGGCACGCTGTCTTCGGCCACCAGCGCGTGATGCATGCCGATGCCCGCGCGCACGCCTTCGGCAGCAGCCAGGGTGATGTTGCCCACGGTGGTCGCATCGCCGGCGGCGTAGACGTTCGGCACCGAGGTCTGCTTCATCGCATCGACCTCGATCAGCACGCCCAACGGGCTTTCCGCCAACGCGCAACCCAGCTGCTGCACCAGCGGCGTGGCCATCGCCTGCGTGGCCGGCACGAACAGTGCGCGCTGGGCGATGCGGCGGCCATCGGCCAACTCCACTTCCAGCCAGGTCGGCTGATCGCCGTGCACACCCACCACCGGCACCGTCTCGATCTGCACGCCGCGCTGCTGCATGGCGGCGAGCTCTTCGTCGGTGATCGCCAGGCCCTGGCTGAAGAAGGTGACATTGCCCCAGTCGGCAAACAACGGCGCCTTGGCGGCCGACATCGGATGACCGCCAAGCAGGCCGATGGCACCGCCACCGACTTCATAGCCGTGGCAGTAAGGGCAATGCAGCACGGTGCTGCCCCAGCGCTCGGATAGGCCCGGCAACGCCGGCAGCTGGTCGGCGATGCCGCTGGCCAGCAGCAGCTTGCGCGCCGCCAGCACCTGGCCATCGGCGGTACGCACTTCCACACCGTCGGTGGTGGCACGGGCCTGCATGGCCTCGGCATTGAGCCAGCGCACACTGGGGTAATCCAGCAGTTGCTGGCGCGCGGTCTTCAGCAGCTCGGCGCCACTGATGCCGTCGAGCCCGAGTACGCCGTGCGAGTGGCTGGCGAAGCGGTTGCGCGGTGAACCGGCGTCGATGATCGTGACCGGCCGACGGGCACGCGCCAGGATCAGGCCAGCGGCGATGCCGGCATAGCTGCCGCCGACGATGAGCACATCAGGATTCATGGTGACCTTCCAGGGAGCGGTGATGAGCGAGATGACGGGCGAAGTCGGCGCCGAGCTGGTCCAGCGTGGTCGCCTGCAGGCGCGCTTCCAGCAACCGCTGCGCCTCGCGCGCGCCCTCCAGCAGGGCGTTGTTGACCAGCTGCTGGATCGGGCAACCATGGCCGGCATCGCGCGTACCGACCTGCACCAGCGCAGGCGCCCCGACGGCCAGATAGATGTCGTGCAGGGTGATCGCTGCGGCATCGCGTGCCAGCTGGCTACCGCCGCCGTGGCCGCGCGTGCTGTTTACCAGCCCGGCTTTGTGCATCTGGGCCAGCAGGCGGCGGATCACCACCGGGTGGGTCGGCAGGCACGCGGCCAGCTGTTCGGAGGTGCGCGGGCCCTGCTGGCCGACCAGGTGGGCCATCACGTGCAGGGCGTCGGAAAGCGGGTTCGCAGATTTCATGTAACTACAATAGTTACATTTAAATCCCCTGTCGAGGGTCTGCTTTCGTTCCATCTGGACACATTTGTCCTATGAAATGTTTCCTTCACCTCCTTGAACGAAACGCGAATGTGATGGATGTCCCACTTCAGAGGTGGTCGAAACCGGTCGATACCGCATCGCCCCTTCCCGAGAGTGCTCCCACATGAATGAGTCCACCCGTGCGCCGCGGCTGCAGTCCAAGCTGCTCGGCGCGGTTTCCGTTGGCCTGGCTGTGGTTCTGCTGTGCGCCCTGGCCGGCCTGGCATCTGCCTGGTTGAAACTGTCCACCGAAGTCCCGCCCGAAGTCGCGCACAGCCGCGACGCTGAACGCCTGCAGCGCGAGTTCCGCGGCCAGGTGCAGGAATGGAAGAACGTGCTGCTGCGCGGCCACGACGATGCGCTGCGCAAGCGCCATCTGGAGGCCTTCGACAGCGAGGGCCGCCTGGTCGAACAGCTGGCCAAGGGCCTGCTGGCCAGCCCGGATGCACGCACGCGTGAACTGGCGCAGGCGTTCACCGGCCTGCACGCGCAGCTGCAGCGCGATTACCACGCCGCGCTGCAGGCGTTCGCGGAAGCCGGCTATGACCCGGCCGCCGGTGACAATCTGGTGCGCGGCAAGGATCGCCCGGTGGCGAGCGCGCTGGACGCACTGAGCACGCACGCTACGCAGGTGGCCGAAGCGGCGGTGGCGGCGCGCTCGCAGCAGGCGCGGCAGACCCTGCTGCTGTGCGCGGCGCTGACCGTGCTGGCTGCGGTGCTGCTGCTGATGGGACTGGCCTGGTGGCTGCGACGCGCCGTGGTGCAGCCGGTGCTGGCGGTGGAAGCGGCCGCCCGCGCGGTAGCCGCCGGCGACCTGCAGCACGTGGTGCAGGTGCGCAGCCGCGACGAGATCGGTCGCCTCGCACAGGCCATGCAGGCGGTGCAGTCCACGCTGCGCGGCGTGCTGGATGCACAGACCGCGATGGCGCAGGCGCATGAGGCCGGCACCATCAGCCACCGCATGGATGCCAGCGCCTTCCCCGGTGCGTTCGGCACCATGGTGGCCGACAGCAACACGCTGGTCGATGCGCACATCCAGGTGAAGATGCGCGCGATCGCGATCATGGGCCGCTACGCCATCGGCGACCTGAGCCAGGACATGGAGCGCCTGCCTGGTGAGAAGGCGGTGATCACCGAGGCGCTGGATGCGGTCAAGCACAACCTCGGCGCGATCAATGGCGAGATCCGCCGTCTGGCCGAAGCCGCCGCCGCCGGCGACTTCAGCCAGCGTGGTGACAGCGCGCGCTTCGAGCATGATTTCCGCGCGATGATCGACGGCCTGAACCGCCTGATGCAGACCACCGAGCTGAACCTGGGCGAGGTCTCCAGCATGCTGCGCGCGATTGCCGATGGCCGCCTCGGGGCGCGCATGCATGGCGATTTCCAGGGCGTGTTCGCACGCATCGCCGGCGACGCCAACACCACCGCCGCACAGCTGGCAACCATCGTCACCGACATCAAGCACGCCTCCGGCAGCATCCACACTGCCGCCGCAGAAATTTCCGCCGGCAACAACGATCTGTCGCGCCGTACCGAGCAGCAGGCTGCCAACCTGGAAGAGACCGCTGCCTCGATGGAGGAACTGACCTCCACCGTGCGCCAGAACGCCGAGCACGCACGCCAGGCCAACCAGCTGGCAATCGGTGCGCACAGCGTCGCCTCGCAGGGCGGCAGCGTGGTCGGCCAGGTGGTGGCGACGATGGGCGCGATCGAGACCTCGTCGCGGCAGATCGCCGAGATCATCAGCGTGATCGATGGCATCGCGTTCCAGACCAACATCCTGGCCCTGAATGCCGCAGTGGAAGCGGCACGCGCGGGCGAACAGGGCCGTGGCTTTGCGGTGGTTGCCAGTGAGGTGCGCACGCTGGCGCAGCGCTCGGCCGGTGCCGCTAAGGAGATCAAGGCGCTGATCGAAGCCTCGGTGGAACAGGTCGGCCACGGTGCGCAGCGCGTGCGCGAGGCCGGCGACACCATGGCCGAGATCGTGGCGTCGGTGCAGCGCGTGACCGACATCATGGCCGAGATTTCCGCCGCCTCGCAGGAGCAGAGCGCGGGCATCGAGCAGGTCAGCCAGACGGTGATCCAGATGGATGGCGCCACCCAGCAGAATGCCGCGCTGGTGGAGGAAGCCAGCGCCGCGGCGCGCAGCCTGGAGCAGCAGGCGAACCGCCTGATCGATGCGGTGGATGTGTTCGACCTGTCGGCCAGCGCCGCAGCGAAGGACGCGCTGGCGCGCGCGGCGTGATTGATCCGGTTGCCGGCCAGCGGCCGGCACTACCGGACGGGGTAGCGCCCGACCGTTGGTCGGGCGACGGCAGGATCAGTGCGGACCGACGGTCCGCACCCACCGAAACCTGCGGTAGTGCCGGCCGCTGGCCGGCAACCCTCAGCGCAGGTAATCGCTCTTGGCCATCGCTTCACCCAGGTAATCCAGGAACGAGCTGATCCGCGCCGACACCGCCGTGTTGCGGTAGTACACCGCGTGGATCGGCTGATACACATCCAGCGTCTGCGCGGCCAGCACCGGCACCAGCGTGCCAGCGCCACGGTCGCGATCGGTGACGAAATCGGACAGGCAGCTGATGCCCACCCCTTCCACCGCCAGCCGGCGCAGGGTTTCGCCGCTGGATACCGCGATATCCGGGCGTACCAGCAACTGACCGTCGGCATCACCGGTCAACGGCCAACGGTTCAGCGACTCCGGTTCATTGAAGCCCAACAGGGTGTGCTGACCCAGCGCGGCCACACTGGCCGGTTCACCGTGCGTGGCCAGATAGGCCGGGCTGGCGACCAGCTGCAGGCGGCATCGCCCCAGCGAACGGGCATGCAGGGTGGAATCGGTCAGCGGACCGATGCGGATGGCCAGGTCCGTGCGCCGTTCCAGCAGGTCGATATAGCGCTCGGAACTGTTCAATTCCAGCTGCACTTCGGGGTAGCGCGCACGGTAGCCGGACACCAGCGGCGCGATCACGTGCAGCACGAACGGCATCGCCGCATCCACGCGCAGGCGTCCGGCCGGACGCTCGCGGCGCGCGGCCATCTGTTCTTCGGCCGACTCCACCGCGTCGATGATCGCCCGGGCGTGGCGCAGGTAGGCCTCACCCTCGGCGGTCAGGTGCAGGCGGCGCGTGGTGCGGGTCAGCAGCGTGGTGCCCAGCTTGTCCTCCAGCCGTCCCAGCGCACGGCTGACGCCCGAAGGCGTCTGCCCCAGCTGCTCGGCAGCGGCACTGATCGAGCCACTGTCGATCACGGCGAGGAAGGCCTGCATTTCGTCGAGGGTGGTCTTCATGCCGCCATTATTGACCGACAGGCAAGAGTGATTGGCGTGAAGACCGGTTTTTCCGCAAAGGTGGGCCGCGCACACTGCGCGCCTTCCCTCTCTCTGGAGCCTGCCATGATCCGTGGCATTCCCCTCGCATTGCTGGCCTTGACCCTCGGTGCCTTCGCCATCGGCACCACCGAATTCGTCATCGTCGGCCTGATCCCGACCATCGCTGCTGACCTGCAGGTCAGCCTGCCCTCGGCCGGCCTGCTGGTCTCGCTGTACGCACTGGGCGTGGCCATCGGCGCACCGGTGCTGACCGCACTGACCGGCCGCGTGCCGCGCAAGCAGCTGCTGGTGGCGCTGATGGTGCTGTTCACCGTCGGCAACGTCATCGCCTTCCTGGCACCGGGCTACACCTCGCTGATCGCTGCGCGCATCCTCACCGGCCTGGCCCATGGCGTGTTCTTCTCGATCGGTTCGATCATCGCCACCGCGGTGGTGCCGAAGGAGAAGGCGGCCAGTGCGATTGCCATCATGTTCACCGGCCTCACCGTGGCGCTGGTGACCGGCGTGCCGCTGGGCACCTTCATCGGCCAGCACCTGGGCTGGCGCGCCACCTTCCTGGCGGTGGCCGCGCTGGGCGTGGTCGCCCTGCTGGGCGCGCTGCTGTTCGTGCCGCGCAACCTGCCGCAGAGCGTGCCGGCCAGTTTCCGCCAGCAGCTGGCGGTGCTGGCCCAGCCGCGCCTGTTGCTGGTCTATGCGATGACCGCGCTGGGTTACGGCGGTACCTTCCTGGCCTTCACCTACCTGGCGCCGATCCTGCAGGACGTCACTGGCTTCTCGGCCAATGCGGTCAGCCTGGTGCTGCTGGTGTACGGCGTGTCGGTGGCGATCGGCAACCTGTGGGGCGGCCGCCTGGCCGACCGCGTGGGTCCGGTGCCGGCGCTGAAGCGCATCTTCGCGCTGCTGGCGGTGGTGCTGTTCGTGCTCACCTTCACCGCCTACAACACCTGGCTGATGCTGCTGACGGTGCTGGCGCTGGGCGCGGTGGCATTCGGCAACGTGCCGGGCCTGCAGGTGTACGTGGTGAAGCAGGCGCAGCGCTACGCACCGCAGGCCAGCGACGTGGCCTCGGGCCTGAACATCGCCGCGTTCAACATCGGCATCGCGCTGGGCGCCTCGCTGGGTGGCCTGGTGGTGGAGCACATCGGCCTGATGCACACGCCGTGGCTGGGCGCGCTGGTGGTGGTGGGCGCGTATGCGCTGACCGTGCTGAGCGGCCGCCTGGACCGTCGCGACGGTATCGATGACCGTGCCGAGGGCATTGCCGTGGCCGCACATTGATTCATGCAATGCAGCGTTGCCGGCATGCATACGGCACCTGCCCTACCCTCTTCCTTCTGCGACGCCCTCCCCCTTGGAGCTTCACATGACTGTCCCCGCTTTTGGTCTCGGCACCTTCCGCCTGAAGGACCAGACCGTGATCGACTCGGTGCGCAACGCGCTGGACGTCGGCTACCGCGCCGTTGATACCGCGCAGATCTATGGCAACGAAGCCGAAGTCGGCCAGGCCATCGCCGAGTCCGGCGTGCCGCGTGATGATCTGTACCTGACCACCAAGGTATGGATCACCGAGTTCAAGCGCGATGCGCTGCTGGCCAGCCTGCGTACCAGCCTGGAAAAGCTGCGCACCGACCGCGTCGATCTGGCGCTGATCCATTGGCCGTCGCCGAACGACAAGGTCGACGTGCCGATGGAGGAGTACCTGCCGGCGCTGGCCGAAGCCAAGGCGCAGGGCCTGACCCGCGCGATCGGCATCTCCAACTTCACCATCGCCCAGACCCGCAAGGCCATCGAGATCCTTGGTGCCGAGGCCATCGCCACCAACCAGATCGAGATCCACCCGTACCTGCAGAACCGCCTGCTGGTGAAGTTCCTGCAGGACAACGGCATCCACATCACCGCCTACATGAGCCTGGCCTATGGCGAGGTGATCAAGGACCCGGTGATCCAGGCCATCGCCGGCCGCCACCAGGCCACGCCGGCGCAGATCGCGCTGGCCTGGGCATTGCAGCAGGGCTTCTCGGTCATTCCGTCTTCGACCAAACGCGAGAACCTGGCCAGCAACCTGGAAGCGGCCGCGATCCGCCTGACGGACGAGGACATGGCGCAGATCGCCAAGCTCGATCGGGGGCACCGGCTTGCCAACCCGGAAGGCATTGCGCCGGCCTGGGATTGATCCCGACCGCGGTTGCGGAACCGAATCGGTGGGTGCCGACCTTGGTCGGCACCGACCAGAAGCGGGCTTATCCCTCGCTCTGCAGCAACCACCCACGCATCGCCGCGCTGACTTCTTCAGGCTTCTCCATTGGCGCCAGGTGCCCGCAATCGGGCACCACCACCAGCTGCGAATGCGGCACCAACGCGTGCATTTCCTCGCTCACCGCCAGCGGCGTGATGCGGTCGTTGGCACCGCACACGATCAGCAGCGGATCGCGGTAGCCCGCCAGCACGTCATGGCCATCGCGCCGCTCCAGCGCACTCTGGCGCAGGAACACCTCCGCCCCCAGGCGGGCGGTCATGTCGCGCACGCGCTGCACCAGCACGTAGTCGTCCAGCCGCGAGGCATCGATGTAGCTGCGCATCAGCGCATCGCCGAAGCCATGGAACCTGCCCGGCAGGCGCACGCTGGCGCGTTGGCTGCGGCGCTGCTCGGCGCGCTCTGCTGAGTCGGCGTGGATCGAGGTATCGATCAACGCCAGCTGCATCACCCGTTCCGGTGCAATGCGCAGGATCTGCTGGGCGACGAAACCACCCAGCGAGAAGCCCGCCAGCGCGAAGCGTTGCGGCGCCTGTGCCAGCACATCCTCGGCCACCGCCTGCAGGGTTTCGCCACGGGTCTGGTCGCCCACCGTGCAGTCGGCGATATCGGCCAGGTCGGCCAGCTGGGCACGCCACAGCTCGGCGTCGTTGAGCAGGCCGGGCAGCAGCAACAGGGGAATACGGTCGGTCATGGGGCTATTGTCGCGCCAGCGGGGTGACGGAACCATGCCGCAACGGGTGATTGCATTGTAGAGTCGAGCTTGCTCGACTGCTGTGCGCAGAACAGTCGAGCAAGCTCGACGCTACGAAACCCCAGAGCAGTCGAGCAAGCTCGACGCTACGACACGGACGCGACCATGGCAGATCCCTACAACAGCAGCCCCACTTCACCGCCCGCCCTTCGTTTCGACGATGCGCTGGTCACCACCGCCTTCGAGCTGCCCGGCCATCGGGTGGTGCGCAACCTGGGCGTGGTACGCGGTATCACCGTGCGTTCGCGCTCGATCGTCGGCAATTTCCTTGGCGGCATCCAGACCCTGTTCGGCGGCAACATCACCATCTATACCGAGCTGTGCGAGCAGGCCCGCGAGGAAACCTACCGCGACATGGTCAAGCATGCGCGGCAGCTGGGTGCCAACGCGATCATCGGCATGCGCTACGACGCCACCGACGTGATGACCGGGCTGACCGAGGTGCTGTGTTATGGCACGGCGGTGGTGGTGGAGCCGCTGCGTTGATGCTGTAGAGCCGAGCCCACGCTCGGCTCAGGCGCAAAACAGCCGAGCGTGGGCTCGGCTCTACAAAGGCGTTTCGGGCACTTCAACCTGCTGCACCGGCAGGGTCACCACCATCACCGTCGGGTCGTCCGGGTCGAGTCGGGTCTTGAAGCCCAGGCTCTGGCACATCGCCAGCATGGTGCTGTTCTCGCGCAGCACCTGGCCTTCGACCACATCCAGGCCCAGCCACTTGGCGTACTCGATCATGATCGCCATCAGCCGCCAGCCAATGCCGTGGCCCTTCAGGTCCGAACGGATCAGGATGCCGTACTCGCCGCGATGGTAATCGGCATCGGCGTGCAGGCGCACCGCACCCAGCATTTCGCCGCTGCGCGGTTCGATCGCCACCAGCGCGATCGAACGCGCATAGTCGAGCTGGGTCAGGCGCGCGATGAACTCGTGGCTGAAGTGCTTCACCGACTGGAAGAAGCGCAGGCGCAGGTCCTCGTCACTGACCCGGGCGAAGAATGCGCGAAACAGTGCGTCGTCCTCCGGCCGCACCGGGCGCACGAAGGCACGGCCACCATCGGACAGTTCGATGGTGCGCTCCCACTCCTTCGGGTACGGGAACACCGAGAAGCGCGGATGGCCGCGGCCTTTGTGCAGAATGCGCGAGGGTGCCACCGCTACACGCGCGTCAAGGGCGAGAATGCCCTTGCTGTCGACCAGCAGCGGGTTGATGTCCAGCGTGCGCACTTCGGGAATGTCGGCGGCCAGCTGTGCCAGCTTCACCAGTGCCAGGGCCAGCGCGCGTTCGTCGGCAGCCGGCACATCGCCATACGCCTTGAGGATGCGCGAGGCGCGGGTCTGCCCGATCAGTTCGTGGGCCAGGCGCAGATCCAGCGGCGGCAGCGCCAGTGCCTTGTCGTTGATCACTTCCACCGCCGTGCCGCCACGGCCGACCACGATCACCGGGCCGAACGTGGCGTCATCGGCGATGCCGACGATGATCTCGCGCGCCTTGGGGCGGACGATGGTCGGCTGCACCAGCAGGCCATCGATGCGCGCGTCCGGCCGCAGCTGGCGGGCGCGCGACAGGATCGCGTTGGCCGCGCTCTGCACTGCCGGCAGCGTCGTCAGGTTCAGGCGTACGCCATCGACTTCCGACTTGTGCGGAATGTCCGGTGACAGGATCTTCAGCGCCACGCTGGCGCCACGCTCCAGCAGCGGTTGCGCCAGATCCATCGCCTCGTGCGCATCGCGCGCGTGCATCACCGGCGCCGACGGAATGCCGTAGGCCTTGAGCAGTTCGTGGGTGGCCAGCGGGTCCAGCCACTGCTGGCCGTTGGCCAGCGCCGCATCGACCAGCGCGCGTGCGGCCGCCGCGTCGACACTGAAGTCCTGCGGCAGGCTGGGCGGCGTTTCCATCAGCGCGTTCTGCGCTTCGCGATAGCGCACCAGATGCTGGAAGCCGCGCACCGCTTCGGCCTCGGTCGGATAGGTCGGCACCCGCGCCGCGTTGAGCGTGGCGGTGGCCTGGTCATCGTTGCCGAGCCACACCGCGAACACCGGCTTGTCGCGATGGTGGCGCGGGCGCAGGCCGAGCGTGCGGGTCAGTGCCTGCGCGGCGTCGGCCGATGAGGTGAACGCGGTCGGCACATTGACCACCATCACTGCGTCGTTCTCGTTGTCGGCCAGCAGCGCCTCGATCGCCGCGGCGTAGCGGTCACCATCGGCATCGACCACGATGTCGACCGGATTACTGCGCGACCAGCCCTGTGGCAGCACCTTGTCCAGGGTTTCCACGGTGCTGTCGGAAAGCTGTGCCAAGGTGCCGCGCAGCGCCACCAGCTGATCGACGGCGAGCCGGCCGACACCGCCACCATTGCTGAGAATGGCCAGGCGGCGGCCGGGGAAGGTGCCCAGCCGACCCAGCGATTCGGCGGCGGTGAACAGTTCGTCCAGCGCGCCCACGCGCAGCAGGCCGGCGCGGTTGAACGCGGCGCCATACACATCGTCGGCGCGCGCCAGTGCCTGCACATGGGTATCGCGGCTGCCCGGCTGCACGCGTTCGGCGCGACCGGATTTCACCACCACCACCGGCTTGGCACGCGCGGCGGCACGTGCAGCCGACATGAACTTGCGTGCGTCCTTGATCTGCTCGACGTAGAGCAGGATGGCGCGGGTGCGGTAGTCGGTGGCGAAGTAGTCGAGCAGGTCGCCGAAGTCGACGTCCAGCGTGTCACCCAGCGACACCACGGCAGAGAACCCCACCGAGCGCGCCACGCCCCACTCCACCAGCGCCGCGGCAATGGCGGACGATTCGGAGATCAGCGCGAGATCGCCGGCCTGTGGGAAATGCGCGGCGATGCTGGCGTTGAGCCGCGCATGTGGTGCGATCACGCCCAGGCAGTGCGGGCCGAGGATGCGCAGGCCGTGCTTGCGCGCCACGCTTTCCACCTGCGCCGACAGCGAGCCCGGGCCTTCACCCAGGTGCGCGGTGAGGATGATCGCGGCCTGCACGCCACGCTCGGCGGCGGTACGCACCACCTGCGGCACGATCGCCGCCGGTGCGGTGATCACCACCAGGTCCGGCACCCAGTCCAGGTCCTTCAGCCGCTTGATCGTGCGGATGCCATCGATCTCGGCATGCCGCGGGTTGATCCACGCTACCTTGCCGGGGAAGCCAGTGCCACGCAGGTTGCGCATCACCGCGCGGCCGGCCGAGCGCTCGCGCGGGCTGCCGCCGATCACCGCGACCGACTGCGGACGGAACACGGACTGCAGGTGGTAGGTACTCATGCGCCTACGGTACCCAAATTCCGTGGCGATGGGGTCAGATCCCTTTCCTCAGGAAAGGGCTCTGACCCTTGCGTGCCGACCAAGGTCGGCAACTACCGGAGCACGGTGCTTCAGGGGTCAGAGCCCTTCGCGGCGCGAAGGGATCCGACCCCGCAACCGGCCACGGCTTACAACAACGTGCCGTGCAGGATCATCGCGGCGATGCTGAAATAGATCACCAGGCCGGTCACGTCCACCAGGGTGGCCACGAACGGGGCCGAGGCGCTGGCCGGGTCGAAGCCGAGGCGCTTGAGGATGAACGGCAGCATCGAGCCTGACAGCGAACCGAAGGTGACGATGCCGACCAGCGCCGCGCCGATGGTGATCGCCAGCAGGATCCAGTGCTCACCGTAGTCATGCAGGCCGCCGAGCTGCCAGATCACGATGCGCACGATCGCCAGGCAGCCGAGGATGGCGCCCAGCACCATGCCGGTGGGAATCTCGCGGATCGCCACCTTCCACCAGTCACGCAGGCGCAGTTCGCGCAGCGCCAAGCTGCGGATCAGCAGCGAGGTGGCCTGCGAGCCGGAGTTGCCACCCGAACTCATGATCAGCGGAATGAACAGGGTCAGCACCACCGCGCGGGCCAGTTCGTCTTCGTAGTGCTGCATCGCGCTGGCGGTCAGCATCTCGCCCAGGAACAGCACGCTGAGCCAGCCGGCACGCTTGCGCAGCATCTCGAAGAAGCCGATCTGCATGTACGGCTTGTCCAGCGCTTCCATGCCGCCGAACTTGTGCGCGTCTTCGGTGGATTCCTCGATCAGCGCATCCAGTACGTCATCGACGGTGACGATGCCGAGCATCTGCTGCTGCGCATCGACCACCGGAATCGCCAGCAGGTCGTGGCGGCGGATCAGCCGCGCCACTTCTTCCTGGTCCATCAGCGCATCCACCGTCACCGGTGGGTTGATCTGGGCGACGTCCAGGATCGACTCCTCCGGCAGGCCGGTGATCAACCGGCGCATGGTCACCACCTGCTGCAGCTGCTGGGTAGCCGGGTCCAGCACGTAGATCGCGTACACCGTCTCACGGGTGCGCTCGACCTGGCGGATGTGCTGCAGGGTCTGCGCCACGGTCCAGCTGGCCGGCACCGCCACGTACTCGGTGGTCATCAGCGCACCGGCGGTGTTGGGCGGGTAGCTGAGCAGCTTCTGGATGGCCTGGCGGGCATCGGTGCCGAGCAGCGGGATCAGCCGCGCGCGCTCGTCCTCGTCCAGCTCGTGGACGATGTCGGTGGCGCGGTCGTCGGCCATCAGCCCGAGCAGGGCGGCGGCGCGGGCCGGCGGCAGCACCGCCACCAGCTCGCCGCTGCGCTGCAGCTCGGGGGCTTCCAGCATCTTCACCGCACGCGGCAACGGCAGCGCTGCCAGCGTGTCGGCGGCGCGGGTCAGCTCCAGCGTATTGAGAAACTCCACCGCGTCGGCGGTGTTGTAGTTCGCCAGCGGTGCGGCCAGGGCAGCGGCATCGGCCACCGGGCGCAGCAATTGCTTCTGGTTCATCGGGTTTGCCTTGTGGGGGTGCGACCTCGCGCAACGCCAACGCAGGCAAACCGTCCCGATGTCAGGCGGTGGCCATCGCTGGCGTCGAACGAGGTCGACTTCTACTGTCGCTGGACATGGGTTGGGAACTCCGGGATGGGTGTACTGCCTGACACGCTCGACAACAGCGGGGCCGGCAGCGGCGGGCAGTCTGGACCTGCCGGCACGCCCGGTCAACCCTGGCCCGGGCGGATGGTCAGACGCCCTTGGGGTCAGAGCCCCTTGCTGCGCAAGGGGATCCGCCCCCCCGCATGCGCGCATAATGAAGGGGTGGCCTGCACGGCCGCGCTCCCCCGGACGAACGCAGCACAGGCCCCCGCGATGACCAGGTATTCCCATGCATAGCGGTGGTCTGGAACTGGCCCTGGTGCTGCTGCTGGCGGCGGTCATCGCCGTGCCGGTATTCAAGAAGTTCGGCTTCGGCGCGGTGCTGGGCTATCTGGCGGCCGGTGTGGTGCTGGGCCCGGACGGGCTGGGCTTCGTGCAGGACGCCGACCGCATCCTCGGCGCGGCCGAAATCGGCGTGGTGATGCTGCTGTTCGTGATCGGCCTGGAGCTGTCGCCGGCACGCCTGAAGGTGATGCGACGCTCGGTGTTCGGTGCTGGCGCGGCGCAGGTGGCGCTGTCCGGGCTGGTGCTGGGCGGCCTGCTGCTGCTCGACCACTTCCAGTGGAAAAGTGCGCTGGTGGTGGGTGTGGCGCTGGCCCTGTCATCCACTGCGGTCGGCCTGCAGCTGCTGTCCGAGCACAAGGCGATCAACAGCGACCACGGCCGGCTGGGCTTTGCCATCCTGCTGTTCCAGGACCTGATCGCGATCCCACTGCTGGCCGCCATCCCGCTGCTGGGCGGGGTGAAGAACGAGACCCTGCGCTGGGAAGATGCGGCCGTGGCGCTGGGCGCGCTGGCGGTGGTGATCCTGTGCGGGCGGCCGGTGCTGCGCCGGGTCTTCAGCACCATCGCGCGTACCCGCAGCCCCGAGGTGTTCACCGCCACCGCGTTGCTGGTGGTGCTGGGCACCGCCTGGTTCATGCAGGAGGCTGGCCTCAGCCCCAGCCTCGGCGCGTTCCTGGCCGGCGTGCTGCTGTCCGACTCGGAGTTCCGGCACGAGCTGGAATCGCAGATCGAGCCGTTCAAGGGCCTGCTGCTGGGCCTGTTCTTCATCGCGGTGGGCATGGGCATCGACCTGGACCGCATCGCCGCCGAGCCGTGGATGATTGCCGGGGGCGTCGGCATCCTGCTGGTGGTCAAGTTCGGCCTGCTGTACGCGATCGGCCGCGTCGCCCGGCTCAGTTCGCGGCAGTCGCTGCTGCTGGGCAGCGTGCTGTGGCTGGGCGGTGAGTTCGCGTTCGTGGTGTTCAACGAGGCGCAGCGCGCGCACCTGCTGGGCAACGCCAACCACGACCGGCTGGTGGCCATCGTCGGCCTGTCGATGGCGATCACGCCGCTGTTGATGATCGCGCTGCTGAAACTGCTCGGCCAGGAGAAGGCCGCGCCGCGCGAGCCGGCCGACGCCGACAAGGTGGCGCCGGACAACCGGCCCAAGGTGCTGATCGCCGGCATGGGCCGCTTCGGCCAGGTGATCGCGCGCCTGCTGACCGCGCAGAAGGTGCCGTTCGTTGCGCTGGAAGCGAACCCGGACACTGTGGCCGACCTGCGCCGTTTCGGCAACCAGCTGTACTACGGCGACCCGACCCGGCCGGAGATGCTGCGCGCGGCCGGCGGCGAGCATATCGATGTGTTCGTGATCACCGTGGATGACCCGGAAACCAACCTGCGTGCGGTACGCATGGTGCGCCGGCTGTACCCGGACGCGACGGTGCTGGCGCGTGCGCGCAACCGCCAGCATGCGTGGCGGTTGATGGACATGTCGGCCGAACCGTTCCGCGAAGTGTTCGGCACCAGCCTGGAGATGAGCGGGCGTGTGCTGACCGCACTGGGCGTGGCGCCGAACGTGGCCGAGCGCCACGTGCAGCGCTTCCGCGAGCACGACGAACAGCTGCTGCGCGACCAGTACCTGGTCTACGACGACGAGGCGGCGGTGATCCAGACCTCGCGTGATGCGCGCAACGATCTGATGCACCTGTTCGAGGCCGACGCGGAAAGCGACGACAAGTAGGCGTGCCGACCAACGGTCGGCACCCACCGTGGGCAGGATCGGCACCCACCCGATCGATGACGGACCCGGTAGTGCCGGCCGCTGGCCGGCAACCTGGGGATTCCGCAGGATTCATGAGGTTGCCGGCCAGCGGCCGGCACTACCCCTCTGGGGGATCAGCCGTTGTCGCGCAGGAACCGGGCCATCGACGAAACGCCCGGCACGCGCGGTTCGAACTCGCCGGCCACATCGATGAAACCGCGCATCACCGCGATCTCGCGCGGACTGCGGTTGAGGCTGTCGCGCACTTCCGGATCGGCACCGGCGCGCAGCAGGCGCTGCACCAGCAGCGGCAGGCCATGCAGGGCGGCCAGGTGCAGTGGGCCGAAGCCACGCGGATCGCGTACCTCCAGGCTCACCTCTTCATCGAGCAGGCGCTCCACCGCCGCCATCACCACCTGCTCATCGCAGGCGGTGCCGGGCTCGGCGCGCGCGCCCAGCAACAGCAGCAGCGGCGTAACCGAACCGGCGGCGGCCTGGTCCGGTTCGGCACCGGCCAGCAGCAGGGTGTCGAGCAGCGCCAGCAGGCGCGAGCGGTCGCGGGCACTGAAGCCGTACAGCGCGGCGCAGTGCAACGGGCCCAGCTGCTGCGCATCACCGGCATGCACGTCGGCGCCGGCGGTCAGCAGGCGCGCAACGATGTCCGGCAGGCCCAGCGCCGAGGCCAGCATCAGTACGGTCACCCCGCCCGGCAGGCGGTGTTCCAGCTTGGCGCCGGCGTCGAGCAGAGCCGAGACGATATCCACCTGGCGCATGCTCACCGCCGCCGACAGCGGCGTGGCACCACTGGCCGCCGCGTGCTGCGGATCGGCGCCGCGCGCCAACAGCAGGTCGGTCACCGCCAGATGGCCGCCACCGGCCGCGCGCAGCAGCGCGGTGCAGCCCTGCGCATCGACGGCATCGACGGCGAAGCCCAGATCGATCAGGCGGCGCACTGCATCGACGTCACCGGCCATTGCGGCAGCCGGCAGATCGGCCTCGCGCAAGGTGCGGCGCGGCAACGGCCACACCCGCCAGTCCAGCCAGTCGGCCAGATCGCGGCGGCCGATCGACAGCGCCACGCCCAGCGGCGTCTGGCCATCGGCGGCGCGGGCCTCCGGCGAGGCGCCGTGCTGCACCAGCAGCTTCAGCGCGCCTTCGCGGGCCAGCGCGGTGGCCAGATGCAGCGCGGTCATGCCGTGGCTGTCGCGCGCCTCGCGATCGACGCCCGCCTTCAGCAGCGCCTGCTGCAGGCGCAGCCAACCCAGGCGCACCGCCAGCGACAGCGGCGGATCACCGGCCGGCGACGCGGCGAACGGGTCGGCGCCGCGTTCCAGCAGTTCCAGCGCCAGCTGTTCCAGGCCACGCGCGGCCTGGTCGTGCTGCGCGCAGGCGGCCAGGAAGCGTGCCAGGCCACCGCGACCGGCCGGCGACAGGCCACGCTGCAGCATCACGTGCAGCGCCGGCACGGCATCGATGCCGCGCGACAACAGCGCGAACATCGGCGTGTCCGAGCAGGCATCACGTACGTAGGGATCGGCACCGTGGGCCAGCAGCCAGTCGACCGCGCGCGGCTCCAGCGCCAGTTCCGGATCGAGCAGCAGGCCGCCCAGTTCTTCCGGCTGGCACAGCTTGGCCAGTGCGGCCATGCCGTCGGTGTTGCCGAAGCCGAGCGCTTCGCGCAGCAGGGTCAGTGGCGGGCGGTCCGGCAACAGGCCACTGGCAGCGGCCGCGTCGCCGCGCTCGGCCAGGCCATCGCTGACTGCGGCCGGCAACGGATAGGCGGGATCCAGCAGCGCGACGATCGCCCAGCGGCCGGCTTCGGCGGCGTAGTCCACCGCACGGCGACCGACCGGATCGGTCGCGTCGGCGGCGATGCCCAGTTCCACCAGACGCTTGATCAGCAACGGCGAAACATCCTCGGCCATCGCGGCCAGCTGCACGGCATTGCGGCCTTCGCCATCCACGGCAATCAGGTCCGGCTTGTGCGGCAGCAGGTGTTCGACCACCGCGGCGCGGCCGGCGCGGGCGGCTTCCAGCCAGGGCGTGCGGCCCAGTGCGTCGCGCGCTTCCAGATTGGCGCCGGCACCGAGCAGCACGCCGATGATTTCAACGTGACCGGCCAATGCTGCCTCATGCAGCGCACTGCGGCGCTGGCGGTCGCGGGCATCGGCGCGTGCCTTGTGCTTGAGCAGCAGCTGCACGCCGGCCGGGTCGTCGTCTTCGGTGGCCGCGGCGGCGAGCAGTACCGGGGTACCGTCGGCCGGCTCGCTGCGGGCACCACGTTCAAGCAGGAAGCGCGCCAGGCGCCAGTTGCCGACCTGGCAGGCCACCGCCAACGGCGACCAGCCATCCTGGTTCAGTGCGTCGACTTCGGCGGCGGCATCGCGCAGCAGCGCGGCCACGCCCGGGTCGGAACTGCGTGCGGCATGGTGCAACGGGGTGTTGCCATCGCTGTCGACGGCGCGCGAATCGGCGCCGTTGGCGAGCAGGGTCATCACCGCCTCGGGGCGGCCATGCCAGCTGTCACGGGTGGCTGCCAGCAGCGGCGTCATGCCACGGTGCGGTGCATTCACATCGACGCCGCGGGCGATCAGTTCGCGCAGCAGGCGCAGGTCCGGCAGCACGGCGGCCAGCACCGCCAGACTGCGCTGGTCACGCCAGTTCGGGTCGGGCAACGCATAGGGATCGGCACCGGCCTGCAGCAGTTGCAGGCCGCGATCGATGCGGCCATGGCGGGCGGCCTCGTACAGCGCCGGCGTCAGTTCCTGCGGTGCCAGTGCTTCCAGCGGCGCGGTTTCGGCCGCTGCGGAGAACAGCGGTTCGTGCTCGTTGCTGGGCGTGGCCAGCGCGCCCGGACGCAGCGAGACCAAGGGCGCAGGCGCCACCCGCTGCAACAGCAGATGCAGCAGCGGCGACAACAGCACCACCGCCAGCGCGGCGGGCCAGCGTGCACTTTCCGGCAGCAGCCCGGGCCATGCCGGCAGCACGACCAGCGCGGCCAGTGCGATCACCAGCGCGGCCACACCGAGGCCGCGCCAGGCGGTCAGGTCGCGCCCGGCCAGCGCCTGCCAATGCTGGGCCAGGCTGCCATCCAGGCGTTCAACATCGTTCCACAGCGGCCAGGTGCGCCAGGCCGCCAGCAGGCCGGCACTGACCAGCACGCTCAGGCCCAGCACGGCGGCCAGACTGCCGCTGTCACGCAGCGCCGCCAGCGGCCAGGCCAGCAGCAGTGCCAGCAACACCGGCGCGGCCGACCACAGCGCCAGCAACGCCGGCAGGTCCTGGCGTGCCACCACCTTCAGCGGCAGCAGCACGCGGCTGCGCCGCCACCACGACACGCCCAGCGCGAACGCCGGCTGTGCCAATGCGGCAAGGATCGCCCCGGCAATGCCGCCCACGGCGGCGCCCAGCGCCAGCGCGGCGCCCACGGCGAAGGCGATCGACAGGGCGCGCGGACGGGACAGGTCAGTCATAGTGGCGCGGCATCAGGCTGGCCACCGACGGCGGCACCTGCAGATAGAAGCCACGCTCGCTCATTTCGCTGCGGACCTTGTCCGGGTCGGCCTGGGCCAGGCGGCGCTGGGCATCCAGGGCCACGTCCAGGACGAAGGTGAGCGTGCCCAGCGAGCGGAGCAGCGGCGCAGGCAGCGCGCTGAAATCATCGCGTCGGGGAACGTAGACGTAGGTGTCCGGCTTGAGTTGGCTTTTATAGACGTAGGCGTGCATGTCCACGGGACGATAACCCGGGAAGAGCCGTGATTGTGTCGGAAAGCCGACACCGGGGAAAGCCGTCAGCCGACGATGGCGGCGTGATCGACGGTGTTTCCCCGGCAGGGTTCAGCAATGTGGCGGCGGCGTTCAGGCAACGCCACGCGCTCAGTTGGCCGCGATCTCTTCGGTCATCAGCGGATCGAGCGTGGGGTTTTCCAGCCAGCGCGCCACATCGCCGCCCAGTGCCTCGGCCACCAGCTTCAGGGTGGTGCAGGCGCGGAAGGTGAAGGGCCGGCTGGTGGTGCGCTTGAAACTGAAATTGCCGACCACGCGGCCGTCCTCCTTCAGTTCGCCATAGATGCGCCCCCACTTCGGTCCTGAAATGGCGCCGCCCCCTGCGGCGTGGGCCTTGGTCACGACGATGTCCAGGCGGCGTCCGGCGTCTTCGCCCGGTGCGGCAACCACTACCCGGCCACCGGCATGGCGCACGATGCTGCTGCTCAGGTCGCGGCCGAATTCGCATTCCTGGCGGATCAGCTCGCCGCCGACCTCGGCCCGGTACGGCACCTCGGCGGCAATGCGGATGGGTGTTGCATCGGCGGCGTGCGCGGACCGCGCAGGCACGCAGCAGAAAGCCGCGGCAAGGGCCGCGACGAGCATCGATTTCATGGTGTCCCCCTGTGGACGGCATCCCCGACCGGCGGTCGGGGATGGCGATGGCTTACTTGACCTTGGCGTAGGTGCCCTTCAGCGCCACGCCGGCGACGAAGGTGCCGGCCCAGCACTCATAGTTGGTGCTGCTCTTGAACTCGTTCTTCTTGTAATAGCTGACGATGTCGACCACGGCGTTGGCACCACGCGACCTGGCGCCATCCTGCAGCGCGCGCAGCGCCGACAGCGCGACCCAACTGCAGGCTTCTGCGTCGCTCTTGTTGGCGGCGTTGGTCTTCTTGTTGGTCACGTCTTCGCCCAGGCGCTGCTGCACGCTGACCGGCTGGCCGGCCAGGTAGAAGCGCACGCTGCCGTCGATGCCGGCGTCCTTGGCGGCCTGCGAACTGACCAGTTCCTGCAGGGACTGCTCGAGGCGGGTATCGCGCGCGGAGGCGGTGGAGCTCAGGGCCAGCAGCGCGGTGGCAGCGGCGATCATCAGGGTACGGCGCATCGAAACATCTCCTTGTCGAGGGTGCGGGGTAACGGGAACGGTGCGGTGACGCGGTGGATCATTCGCTCCAGCGGCGGAACACCAGCGAGGTGTTGATGCCGCCGAAGGCGAAATTGTTGCTCATCACGTACTCGGCCCGCAGTTCGCGGCCCTGCCCGGTGATGAAGTCCAGCTGGCCGCAGCGCGGGTCGACCTCGGCCAGGTTCAGGGTCGGCGCAAACCAGCCGGCACGCATCATCTCGATGCTCAGCCAAGCCTCGAACGCACCACAGGCGCCGAGCATGTGGCCGACATAGCTCTTCAGCGAGCTGATCGGCACGCGGCCGCCGAATACCTGCGCGGTGGCCTGGGTCTCGGCGATGTCGCCGTGGTCGGTGGCAGTGCCGTGGGCGTTGACGTAGTCGATCTGCGCCGCATCCAGGCCGGCATCTTCCAGCGCCAGGCGCATCGCCTGGGCCATGGTGTCGGCGCTGGGCTGGGTGACGTGCTGGCCATCGCTGTTGGTACCGTAGCCGACCACCTCGGCGAGGATGGTGGCGCCACGCGCCTGCGCATGTTCCAGGTCCTCCAGGATCAGCGTGCAGGCACCTTCGCCCAGCACCAGGCCATCGCGGCCGGCATCGAACGGGCGTGGTGTGGTCTGCGGCGCATCGTTGCGCACGCTGGTGGCAAACAGCGTGTCGAACACCGCCGCAGCGGTGGCATCGAGCTGCTCGGCGCCACCGGCCACCATCACCGTCTGCTTGCCGCTGCGGATCGCTTCATAGGCCGCGCCGACGCCCTGGCTGCCCGAGGTGCAGGCGCTGGAAGTGGTGTAGACACGCCCGGACAGGCCGAAGAACACGCCGATGTTGACCGGTGCGGTGTGGCTCATCATCTTCAGGTAGGTGGTGGCGCTGATGCCCTCGGTGGTGAACTCGTTGAGCATGCGCCCGAATTCGCCGGTGGCCTCGTGGCTGCCCGACGAGGACCCGTAGGCCACCCCGGTACGACCGCTGCGCAGCACCGGATGTTCGTGCAGGCCGGCCTCGCGCAACGCCACTTCGGTGGCGCGCACCGACATGATCGCGACCTTGCCCATCGAGCGGGTGGTCTTGCGGTTGTAGTTGGGCGGCAGTTCAAAGTCCTGTGCCGGTGCGGCCAGCTTGGTGTTCAGCCCGGCATAGACGTCCCATTCGGGCATCGCGCGCACCGCGTTGCGGCAGCTGCGCAGGTGCGCCTCGATGGTCGGCCAGTCATGGCCCAGCGGACTGATCGCGGACGCACCGGTCACCACCACGCGACGATCGGCGGCCATCAGAGCATGCCTCCGTTCACCGAGATCACCTGGCGGGTGATGTAACCGGCCGGTTCGGACAGCAGGAACGCCACGGTGGCCGCCACTTCGTCGGGACGGCCGACGCGGCCGGCGGGAATCAGCTTGAGCGCGTGTTCAACCACTTCGTCGTTGAGCATTTCGGTCTCGATCAGGCCCGGGGCCACGCAGTTGACGGTGATCTGGCGGCTGGCCAGTTCCAGCGCCAGCGCCTTGGTGGCACCGATGATGCCGGCCTTGGCGGCGCTGTAGTTGACCTGCCCGCGGTTGCCGGCCAGGCCGGACACCGACGACAGGGTGACGATGCGGCCCGGCTTGCGCCGCCGCACCATCGGCATGATCAACGGGTGCAGCACGTTGTAGAAGCCATCCAGATTGGTGTGGATGACCTGGTCCCAATCGTCGGCCGACAGTGCCGGGAAGGCGCCATCGCGGGCGATGCCGGCATTGCAGACCACGCCGTAGTACGCGCCGTGCGCTTCCACATCGGCCTCCAGCGCGGCGCGTGCGGCCTCGCGGTCGGCCACGTCGAAGACCAGCACGCGGGCCTGTGGGCCCAGTGCCTGGATCTCGGCCACCACGGCCTGTGCCTCGTCCACGCGGCTGCGGCAATGCACCACCACGTCGAAGCCATCACGCGCGATGCGCAGCGCGATGGCCCGGCCGATGCCCCGGCTGGCGCCGGTCACCAGCACGCTTCGATTCCCTGTCATGCCTGTCCACTCTCCAGATAGGCCATCGCGTCGGCCGGTTCGAACACCGACACGTTGGCTGTCGCCCATTCGTCCTCGCCTGCCAGGATGCGGCAGGCGAACATCCCCAATCCATTGTCACCCAACAGCTCGCAGCGCGCCTGTACGCGCAGGCGGGTGCCACTGGGGAAGCCACTGCGCGGGCTGCTGTAGCGGCGGCTGCCGAGCAGGAAACCGAGCTGCGGCGGCTTGCCGGCCGCGCGTGCACGGCAGCCCGCCCAGGCCGCGATGGCCTGCGCCATGTATTCGATGCCGACCCACGCCGGCACCTGGCCGTCCTCGACGAACAGGCCGGCCTCGGGCACCACCAGTTCGGCCTCGATGGCGTCCTGGTCCCACTGCGTGATGCGCTCCAGCAGGCACATGTCCTGACGGTGCGGCACCACCTCTTCGATTGCGTACAGCGTGTTCATCGACGCTCCAGCGCCAGCACGGCATTGCTGCCGCCGAAGGCGAACGAATTGCTCAGCACCCTTCGCGGCGGCTGCGCCAGGCGGGTATCGGGTGCGACCAGCGGCAGCACCGGCAGCGCCGGATCGGCCACACCATCCCACCAGTGCGGCGGCAACTGCTGCTGCGGATTCTCGGCAAGCAGGATCCAGCACAGCGCGGCTTCGATCGCACCCGAGGCACCCAGCGTGTGCCCGGTCAGCGGCTTGGTCGAGCTGGCCGGCACACCCGTGCCCAGCACCTGCGAGACCGCCAGGCTTTCCATCGCATCGTTGTGGCCGGTGGCGGTGCCATGCAGGTTCACGTAGTCCACTTCACCAGCCGCCCAGCCGGCGCGTTGCAGCGCCTGCTGCAGGGCATCGATGGCGCCCAGCCCCTGCGGGTCGGGCGCGGACATGTGGTGGGCATCGGCCGATTCGCCCCACCCGGCCAGGCACACCGGGCCCGGCTCGCGGGTGAGCAGGAACAACGCGGCGCCTTCGCCGATGTTGATGCCGGCGCGGTGCTGCGAGAACGGGTTGCAGCGCGATGCCGACACTGATTCCAGCGCGCTGAAGCCGGCCACGGTGAAGCGGCACAGCGAGTCGGCACCGCCAGCGATGACCGCATCGACGATGCCGGCGCGCAGCATGCGCGCGGCCGACATCAGCGCCTTGGCACTGGACGAGCAGGCGGTGGACAGGGTCCACGCCGGGCCTTGGGCGCCACTACGCTGGCGCACGAACTGCGCGGCGGTGCCCATTTCCTGCTGGGCGTAGTCGAAGCCCGGCGGCCACTGGCCCTGTTCGGCGTGGGTGCGCAGCGCCTGCTCGGATTCACCAATGCCCGAGGTGCTGGTGCCCAGCACCACCGCGACGCGCTCGGCACCGTGGCGGGCGATGGCGGCGCTCACCGCCGGCGCGATCTGCGCCAGTGCCACCTCCAGCAGCGCGTTGTTGCGACCGCGCAGGGCGACCGGCAGGTCCTCCAGCGCCGGCAGCGGCGTGCGCACTTCGCCCAGCGCCAGGGTCCGCCCCGGCAGCAGGTGGTCGTTGTCGCTGAGCCCGCCCGGTGCATCGGCAAACAGCGCCGACGCTACCGCAGCACGGCCCTCGCCAAGCGCGCAGACCACGCCCAGGTCGTTCAGGTAGATCGGTGCACTCATCGGTCCTGCCCGGCCATGTCGATCGATTCGATGCGCAGTGCATAGCCCTCGGCGCGGTTGTCCAGCTGCACGCTGCCGTCATCCAGGCGCTGCAGCTGCAACCACACCACGCCATCGCGCGACAGGCTGCGCTGCTGGCCGTCATCGCTGACCTGCCAGCCGGCCGGGAGCGCGGCGGCGATGGCGGCGGTCGGCCACAGCGCGAACTGCAGGTCGTCCAGCACACGCTCGGCGCGCACCTGCGGTGGCAGCCACGGGGCGCGCTGCTGGGTCAGCTGCTGGCCGTCCCACTGTAGGCGAACGCCGGTCTGGCCCATCGCCTGCACGGCCAGCTGCACCTGCTGTGCATCGGCTTCCAGCAGCGCATCGAGGTCGCGTTCATGGCTGCCGAAACGGAAATGCAACTGCTGCTGCAACGCCAGCGGCGCCGGCAGGCTGGCCGGCGACAGGCGCAGCGGCGGCAGTTCCACCTGCGGCTTGGGCATGCGCCCGGCACAGGCGGCCAGCAGCAGGCACAGCAGCAGGGCCGTGGTGCGGACGATCAGGCGCTGCACAGTTCCTCCAGCACGCGCATGCGGCGGCCACTTTCGTCGGCCACATACGGGTTGTTGGTGTCCCAGGCGTATCCGGCCAGGATGGAACTGATCATGTTGCGCACTTCCGGCTGCTGCTGCGGGTGGTAGATGATCTTCTGGAAACCGCCCTGGTACCAGCTTTCCACGAAGCGGCGGAAGGTCTTCACGCCCGCGCGCAGCGGCCTGGAGAACTCCGCCTCCCAGTCCACGGTTTCACCGGCGTAGCGGCGCTTGAGGCAGTCGCTGGCCAGCTGCGCGGACTTGAAGGCGATGGTGACGCCGGAGGAGAACACCGGATCGAGGAACTCGCCGGCGTTGCCCAGCAGCGCATAGCCCGGGCCCCACAGCGAGCTGACATTGGCCGAGTAGCCGGTGATGCGGCGCACCGGCAGCACCGCCCATTCGGCATTGGCCAGCAGCCCGGTCAGGTTCGGGTCCTCGCCGACGATGGCCTGCAGCTTCTGCAGGTCGTCGCCTTCGTAGCGTTCGAAGAACGATGGCTCGGCGACCACGCCCAGCGAGCAGCAGCCATTGGAGAACGGGATCGTCCAGTACCAGACGTCGATGTGTTCGGGGTGGGTGGTGATCAGGATCTTGTTGCGGTCGAAGTCCGCTTCGGCCGGAATGTTGTCGCGCACGTGGCAGAAGATCGCGCCGCGCACCGGGAAGTTGGACGGCGACTCCAGCTGCAGCAGGCGCGGCAGCAGGCGTGCGAAGCCGGAGGCATCGAGGATGAAGTCGGCTTCGATGCGGTATTCGCTGCCATCCGGGCGGCGTACGTTCACCGCCGGCTCTTCACCGGGTTCGACCGACAGCACTTCATCGCCGAAGCGCAGCGTGGCGCCCATGCGCTCGGCACCGCGTGCCAGCACGTTGTCGAAGTCGGCGCGCTGCACCTGGTAGGTGGTGCCCCAGCCGGGTGAGAACTTCTTCCTGAAATCGAACGCGGTACGCGCCTCGCCGTGCACGAAGGCGGCACCGTTCTTGTACTGGAAACCGGCCTCGACCACGTCCTGCAGCAACCCGGCCGCTTCGATGTACTCCATGCTCTGCGGCAGCAGGCTTTCGCCGATGGAGAAGCGCGGGAACTGCTGGCGCTCCAGCATCAGCACCTGGCGACCCTGTTGGCGCAGCATCGCCGCGGCAACGGAGCCGGCCGGGCCCGCGCCGATGATCAGGATTTCAGTGCGTTCGACAGCATCCACAGCAGTACTCATCGGGGCGTCCTTGTTGCTCGATCAGAGGAAGAGAAGAAAACCGGAAGGTGGGCTCAGGCTGGCGGCATGTCGTGCGGCGCTGGCCGGAACAGCGGCGAGATCAGCCAGACCAGACCGATGCCGAACAGCAGGGTCAGGCCGAAGGCGCGCAGCGCCGGGGTCTGCGACAGGCCCAGCAGGCCGAACGACAGCCAGGTACTGGCCGCACCCACGCACACCGCCAGCCACGCGCTGGCATCGCCACGGTGCTCGATCAGGAAGATGCCGTAGTCGATGCCCATGCCCAGCAGCAGCATCAGCGCCAGCACGTTGAACAGCTGCAGCGGCTGGCCGAACAGGCCCAGCAGGCCCAGGGTCAGCGCACCGGCGATCAGGGTCGGCGCGAACACCCGCCAGGCCTGGCGGCGGTAGCGCAACCACAGCGCACCGAACACCAGCACGATGCCGACCAGCAGCAGCCCACCCATCAGCTTGCGGTAGTGGCCGAGCAGCTGCGAGAAATCGGCGGTGCGGTCGACCCAGCGCACGCCCGGCAGGCCCTCGGCCGCGCCACGCAGAGTCGTCAGTGCATCGGCGCGTGACAGGTCATCGACCATCACCACGCTGATCATCTGCCCGCCCACCGCGCCCACCCACAGATGGCGGAACGGTTGCGACGCCGGCGAGGCGAGGAAGGCCTCGGCAGTCAGCGGCGCGGCGGCGAAATCGGGGCGCGGCAGCGGTTCACCCACCGCCTCGGACACGGCATCCAGCACGCCCGGTTCCACCTTCGCGGTCAGCGCCGCATCGGCCTGCTGCCGCGCGGGCGACGGCAACCAGTCGCTGATCGCGCGGTAGCCGCCGATGCGCTTGTCATCGGCCAGCGCACGCAGGCGCGTTGTCAGCGCTTCCTCGCGTTGCAGCAGCTGCGCCGCATCGGCGCCCTGCACCAGGTAGAACTGCGCCGGGCTGGGCATGCCCAGCAGCTGGCTCAGGCGGATCTGCTGGGCCATCAACGCCGGCGGCGAAGACTGCAGGCTGCGCAGGTCGTCGTTGCTGTGCAGGCGCGCGATGCCGAGCGCGGACAGCGCCAGCGCGGCCACCACGAAGATCGCCACCGGTCGCGTGCCGTGCAGGCGCGGGAAACGTTCCAGCGTGTTGCCCAGCCACTGCGAGAAACGGGTCTGGCGGATCTCGCCACCATCCAGCCACGGGAACCAGAAGATCACCGTGAGGAACGCGGCGGCCAGGCCAACCACCGAGAACAGCGCCATCTGGCGCAGGCCCGGGAACGGCGCCAGGCCCAGCGCCAGATAGGCCAGCGCGCTGGTCAGCAGGGCCAGCCACAGGCCCGGCAACAGGTGCCGCAGCAGCTTCCAGCGGCGATCGGCCGGCTCGGCCTGGCGCGAGGCGAACCAGTGGATGCCGTAATCCTCGGCCACGCCCACCAGCGACGCACCGAACACCAGGGTCAGCACGTGCACCTTGCCGAACACCAGCACGGTCACCGCCAGCGCCACGCCGCAGCCGATCAGCAGCGAGGCGGCCACCAGCAGGATCGGGCGCAGCGAGCGGAAGGCCAGCCACACCAGCAGCAGCACCGCCGCCAGCGAGCCCCAGCCGATGGTGTTGATCTCCCGGTTGGCCTGTACGGCAGCGGCTTCGGCGTGCAGCGGCACACCGGCATGCAGGATTTCCAGCTCCGGCGCAGCCGCCTTGGCCGCCTTCCCGGCTCGTTCCAGCAGGCCATCAAGATGGCGCTCGCCATCGAGCTGGAAGGCCGAGCCCGGCGTATCAAACTGCAGCGCCGCCCAATGCTTGCCCTCGGCTTCGAGCAGGCCGTCATCGCCCAGGCGCAGGCCCGAGCCCTGCGCCTGCTGCTGCCACCACTGCGGCCACAGCGACAGCGGGTCCTGTCGCCAGTCGGTCAGCCGCGGCGCGCCCATCGGGCCGTACAGCGCGGCAAGTGCCTGCTCAGCCAGCACACCCGGTTCGCTGTTCTGCAGCTGGTTGCGCTGGCTGGGAGTCAGCAAGCGATCGCGGTACGGTGCGTAGAACGCGCGCGCCTCATCGAACCAACCCTCGATCGAACCACTGGGCACCAGCAACGCGCTGTCGGCATCGGCAGCCATGGCCGCAGCGAACGCCGCCTGCGCGCGCTTGGCGGCGGCGCCGTCCTGGCTGCCGAGCAGCACCACCACCTGCCGCGAACTGCCATCGGCAATACGCCGGGTGACATCGCTCAACAGGCGGTCATGCGCATCCTGCGGCAGCAACGCGAGGATGTCGGTGTCGATCCGCGACTGCTGGCTCCACAGGCGCCACTGCTGCACGCCCAGTGCCAGCAGCAGCACCAGCCAGGCGATGCCCAGCCAGTGCCACCAACGCCGCAACCGGTCCGGTGCGTTCAACGCCACGGCGTCACTCAAAGCGGCGTGCCTCGTCGGGGTTCAGCGTGGCCGGGGCCTCGCTCAACGCGCTGAACTGGATCTGCGTGCGGTCCTTGTTGGCCTCGACGATCTCCACCTGGCGCACATAGCGGTCACCCTGCAGGGTCAGCGATTCGAAGGCCTTGGCCAGCATCGCCGACTTCGGTGTCAGGCGCAGGCGCCAGCCCTGCCCTTCGCGGCTGGCAGCAACGTTGAACTGGCTGGACAGCGCCTGCACGTCGCCGCTCATCAGCGCGAACATGATCGCGTTGACCGAACGCATCGCCGGCTGCTGCCGCGCGTCGAGCTCGACGCGGGTGCTGCCATCGCGCTGGCGGCTGAGGATGCGGTCGGCAGTGACCACCACTTCAGAAGGGAACGGCTTGAGCGTGGCCCAGATCACGCCGTGCTGGCGCGCGACCACGAACCGGCCCTGCGAGCGCAGCGGGTTCTTGAAGCCGCTGACCTGCTTTTCCTGGCTGAACTGGCCACGCAGCACATCGGGCCGCGCCACCGCCTGAGTGATCGCATCGACGGCGGGGTCGGCCGCCTGTGCACGCGGTACGGCCACCAGCAGCAGCGCGCACAGCAGCACGCTCGAAAGACGGGCAAGCATCGTCACGGCGCAGGCACTCCCAGGCGTTCCCACAGCACCGGCGGGCACTGGTACTGCATTTCCTTGCTGGCCGCGTCCACCGCGACCTGGATGGTCATCGCACGGGTCAGCACCTGGCCGCTTTCCGCATCGAGGATTTCGTACTCGATCTTCAGCCGGTTCTCCCATTCCACGATGCGCGCGACCACGCGCAGGGCCTGGTTGAACAGCAGCGGGCGCACGTACTTCACCCGCGCATCGACCACCGGCCACAGGTAGCCCGATTCGAGCATCTGCGGGTAGTCGTAGTCGTAGCGGCCGAGCAGCGCGCAGCGTGCGATCTCGAAGTACTTGAAGTAGTGACCATGCCAGACCACGTTCATCGGATCGCAGTCATGGAAGGCGGGGGTCAGCGTGATCTCGCCGACCCGTTCAATGGCCTCATTCACCGGCATACAGCTCCCAACGTTGCGCGCGGATCTCCACCAGCAGTTCCCGCAGTTCGCGATCCAGCGCGCGGTCTTCTTCGACCAGGGCGATGCGCTGCCCCAGGTCGGCGTACATGTCGGCCAGACTGCCATGCAGCTGCGCATTCAGGCCAACCCGCTCGCGCAGCGCCAGGCCCTGGCGCGCGGCGATCAGCATCGCGGCCACCACCTGTTCGGTCAGCTCGATCACGCGCAGGCAGTCGCGCGCGGCGATGGTGCCCATGCTGACCTTGTCCTGGTTGTGGCATTCGGTGGAACGCGAGAACACCGAGGCCGGCATGGTCTGCTTCAGCGCCTCGGCGGTCCAGGCCGACACGCTGATCTGCAGCGCCTTCAGGCCATGGTTGATGGCCGCGCGCGGGCCGGTGGCCGCCGACAGGTTGGCCGGCAGGCCGTGGTTGTAGCGGGCATCGACCACCAGTGCCAGCTGCCGGTCGAGCAGGTCAGCGACGTTGGCCACGGTGTTCTTCAGCGTATCCATCGCCAGCGCGATGTGGCCGCCGTAGAAGTGGCCACCGTGCAGGATGCGCTCGCCGTCGGCGTCGATCAGCGGATTGTCGTTGGCGCTGTTCAGCTCGGTTTCGATCAGCTGGCGCAGGAACGGCAGGCTGTCTTCCAGCACGCCGATCACGTGCGGTGCGCAGCGCAGCGAGTAACGGTCCTGCAGGCGCTGTTCGTTGCGCGGCGGACGCTCGCTGTGCAGGTCGCTGCGCAGGCGTGCGGCGATGCGGCCCTGGCCGGGGTGCGGCTTGGCCGCGAACAGGGTCTGGTCGAAGTGGTGCGCGTTGCCGTCGCTGGCCAGCACGTTGAACGCGGTCAGGCGCGTGGCCATGCGCGCCAGGTAATCGGCGCGCTGCCAGGCCAGGCAGGCCAGGCCGGTCATCACCGCGGTGCCGTTCATGATCGCCAGGCCTTCCTTCGGCCGCAGCTTCAGCGGGGTCATGCCGATCTTCGCCAGCACCGGGCCGGCCGGCTGCACCTGGCCTTCGAACAGCACTTCGCGCTCGCCACACAGCACCGCCGCCACATACGACAGCGGGGTCAGGTCACCACTGGCACCGACCGAGCCTTCGGCCGGAATCATCGGCAGCACATCGCGCTGCAGCAGCGTGGCCAGGCCTTCCAGCAGCGCCACGCTGACCCCGGACATGCCGCGCACCAGCGAGGCCAGGCGTGCCGCCAGCACCGCGCGGGTTTCAACCGGGTCCAGGTAACGGCCCAGGCCGCAGCCGTGATAGGTGTACAGGTGGTGCGGCAGCTCAGCCACCAGCGCGGGCGGAATGTTCACCGTGCACGAATCGCCGTAGCCGGTGGTCACGCCGTAGATCACGCCATCCTCGCGCAGCAGGCGGTCGAGGAAATCGGCGCCGCGCTGGATGTGCGCGCGGAACCCCGGCGCGTCGCTCAGCGCAGCTTCGCACTGGCGCTGGGCCAGGGCCACCACGTCTTCGATGGTCAACGGTGCATCGCCAAAGCGGCACACGGGTACGGCGTCAGTCGTCATGCGGAGCCTGATCCCAGAAGGGGAAGAAATTGAACCAGTCCAACGGCGACTGGATGACCTGGAGTTCGAGCCAGCGCGCGAAGCGCTGGGCCTGTTCGGCCAGCGCGGCATCGCGCGAGCCACGCGGCAGCACGATGCGTTCGGCGAACTGTTCAAACGCCACCCGATAGCCCTCGCCCTGGTGCAGGCAGGCCATGGTGTAGACCGGGCAGCCCAGCGCGGCGGCCAGCACATAGGCGCCGATCGGGAATGGCGCGCGATGGCCGAGGAAATCGGCGGTGACACTGCGGCCGCCCTGCACCGGCGTGCGGTCGCCGACGATGGCGACGAAGCCACCGGCCGCCACCCGCTCGGCCAGCATCACCGCGGTGGCCGGTCCCATTTCGGTGACCTGCACCAGCTCCACCGCCGCCAGCGGGTCCAGCCGCTGCAGCAGGCGGTTGAAGCGCTGCGCATGCGCGGTGTGCACCAGCACGGTGATGCGGAACCCCGGCACCTGCTCGGCCAGCACCTGGCACAGTTCCAGGCAGCCGATATGCGCGGTCAGGATCAACCCGCCTTCGCGGCGCGCGATCTTGTCCAGCACCAGGTCGCGGTGCAGGTGAATGCGTTCGGGCGGGTAGCGCCCGCCAAGGCCGAGGATCTTGTCCAGCATCGTATCGGCGAAGGCGAAGAAGTGGCGCAGGCTGTCGCGCCGCGTGGGTGCGCGGCCGAGCACGCCGCTGTGTGCCTGCAGGCGCTGCAGGTACTGCATCGAGGCCTGGCGGCCGACGCGGTTGCCGAGCCAGTGGCAGGTCACTACCGGCCACACGCACAGGCGGAACGGCCAGCGCCCGAACCAACGGTGTACCCAGCACAGGAACAGCACGCCGGCCACCGAGGTGGACTCGCCGATGTCGGCCCAGTGCGGGGCGTCGTGCGCGGTCGCCATCTCAACCCTGCCCGCGCAGGCGGCGCCACAGCAGGCGCGGCGCGCGCCAGAGCATGCCGAAGAACAGGCGGGTGTGCATGCGGCTGATGCGCACGTTGTCGCGCCACACATCGAAGTGCGACACCCCATCGGACGGATAGGTCACGCGCGTGGCCAGGTGTTCAACCGGCAGCTGCCGCCAGTACAGGCGCACCATGATCTCGGTGTCGAAATCCATGCGCCGGCCGATGGTCTCTTCGCCGATCAGGCGCAGCACCGGTGGCAGCGGATACACGCGGAAGCCGCACATGGTGTCGCGCAGGTGCAGCGACAGCGTGTTGATCCAGACCCAGATGTGGGTGGCGTAGCGACCGTACAGGCGCGCCTTCGGCACGCTGGCGTCGTAGGCCGGAATGCCGCAGATCACCGCTTCGGGCCGCGCACGCGCAGCCTCGATGAAGCGTGCCAGATCGGCGGTATCGTGCTGGCCGTCGGCATCGATCTGCAGCACGTGGCTGTAGCCACGCGCGCCGGCTTCAGCAAAGCCGGCCAGCATCGCCCCACCCTTGCCCTGGTTGACGTCCAGGCGCAGCAGGTCGACGCCCTGGCGCTGTGCCAGTGCACGCAGCACCGCCGCACAGGACGCGTGCGAGCCATCGTCGACCAGCAGGCACGGCAGGCCGGCGGCCTGCACGCCATCGACCACCGCCGCGATGGCGTGCTCGTGGTCGTAGACGGGAATCACCACCAGTGGCGCGAACGCGGCACCGGCAACGGCCGGGTCAGTCCACATCGGCGAACACCACCTTGCCGCTGGCATGCACGCCGTGGCGGGAGGTATAGCGGAACGTGAGCACCCCGCGCGCGGCATCCCAGTCCAGCTGCAGGGTCAGCTCATCCCCCGGGCGCGCCACGTGCTGGAACTTCACCGCATCCATGCGCAGGAACCCCGCCGGCATCGCGAACGCCTGGCGGCCGAAGCGCACCGCCCAGTCCAGCTGGGCCACGCCGGGCAGGATCGCTGCCTGCGGGAAGTGGCCCTGGAACGGCCGCAGCGCCGGGTCGAGGGTCATGTGCAGGGTGGCGCTGTCCGCGCTGCGCCGGTCCCACACCGGTTCGGGCATCAGTGGCTGGAACAGCGCTGCCAGGGCGGCCTGGGTGACCTTGCCCTGCGCGTTGATCGGCAAGGCCTGCACCAGGCGCCAGCGGCGCGGCCGGGTAACCGCGTCGTGGGCAGAGGCCAGGCGCGCGCCCAGGCGCTGGCCGAGCGCGCGGCGCGCGGCATCGCCACCGTCCAGCAGCGCGCGGTCGGCCGGCACCACCACCGCCGCCAGCTGCTCGCGCTGGCCCGGCAGCACCAGCACGCGCACGTCATCCACCTCGGCGTCTTCGCGCAGCGCGCGCTCCAACGCATCCAGCGATACACGGCGCTCTTCGATCTTGACGATGCGGTCGGCCCGGCCCAGCAGGCGGAAACGGCCATCGGCCAGTGCCTCGACCCGGTCCTGGGTGCGCCACCAGTCAGCGTTTTCCAGGTGCGCCGAGGCCACCGCTAGGCAGCCGTCGTCGATCCGCCACTGCACGCCCGGCAGCGGCTGCCATGGCGGCAGGTCGGTGTCCCAGCGGCGCCAGGCGATGCCGCCGGTCTCGCTGCTGCCGTACACCTCGGTGGGGGCCACGCCCAGCCACTGCCGCACCTGCCGCGCCGCCTCTTCCGGCAGCGGGCCGCCGGAGGAGAACACCGCGCGCAGGCGGCCATGCAGGCTGGTCCAGTCGAGCTGTTCGGGCAGGCGCTTGAGGTGGGCCGGGGTCGCCACCAGCACCGTATCGGTGGCGGCCAGCGCGCCCACCAGGTCTTCGTGGAAGAACCGGCGCGGATGGATCAGACGGCCGGCAGCCAGCGGCCACAGCACACGAAACAGCAGGCCGTAGATGTGCTGGTGGGACACCGTGCCATGCACCTGCACGCCGTCCAGCTGCGCGCCGAAGGCGGCCTGCAGCGCGTCCACTTCGCGCGTCAGCTGGTCCATGCGCTTGATGATCGCACTGGGCTGGCCGGTGCTGCCGGAGGTGAACACACACAGCTCGCAGGCGCGCTCGTCCAGCACCTGCAGCGGGCCATCCAGCGTTGCGTCCAGCGGCGCCAGCGGCCGGTAATCGGCGGACACATCACCGGCGAAACCGCTCACCTGCGGTTGCAGCGCCTGCAGCGTGGCCGGCAGGTTGTCGGCGGCCAGGAACACCCGCTTGCCGGCATGCCAGGCACCGAACAGCGCTGCCGCGAAGGCCACTGCATCATCGAAATAAAGCGCCCAGTCGCGGCCATCGGTGACGGCAAAGGCCGCGCGCCAGGCCAGCACCCGCTGGCGGAAGCGGGGGTGATCGATCACCTCGCCTTCGCAGAGGCCGATGCGGCGCTGCGGCTGCGGGTCCACCAGCAGCCGGTCCAGGGCGATCCACTCAGCCATGCGCGTGCGCCGCCTTGACCCGCCGCCGCACCAGCCACTCACCTGCAAACAACACGCCCATCATCACGTACGCCAACAATCCGTTGTAGAGCATCCAGACCCGGTCCGACGCGTACAGCGCGGTCAGCAGGGCCAGGCTGCCGTTGAGAACGAAGAAGCCGCACCAGACCTGGGTGACGCGGCGGGTATAGGCCACCGCGAACGGTGGCAGGTCCGGTTCCTGCAGCCGCGCCAGGCGCTCCACCAGCGGCGGGCCGAAACGCAGGCTGGTGCCGAACACCGCCAGCATCACCATGTTGACCAGCGCCGGGTACAGCTTCAGCGGCAAGGCCTGGTTGAGTATGGTGGCCAGCACGGCCAGCAGGCCGGTACCGGCAGCAGCGGCCCACCACAGCGGCTGGCGCGTGCTCAGGGCACGCAGCAGGGCCAGGGTGAACAGCAGCAGCGACAGCCAGCGCGGCTCGAAACGGCCCATCGCCAGGTACACCAGCAGCGGGTAGGCCAGCGAAATCGCGGCCACCACGACGGTGCGTGCGCGTGCCATGGCGAAGCCGCCGGCGCTGCGGTCAGGCGGCTGCCTGGTCCGGCAGCAGCCCATGCACGACATCGACGATGTCCTGCACGGTGCGCACGGCCTTGAACGCTTCCGGCTGCAGGTTGCGGCCGAGCAGCGGCTTGAGCTGCACGATCAGGTCCACCGCATCGATGCTGTCGATGTCCAGGTCGTCGTACAGGCGCGCCTCGGGGGTGATCCGCGCAGGCTCGATCTCGAAGCTGTCGGTCAGGATGCTGACGATGCGTTCAAACAGTTCATTCTTGGTCATGGCAGTTCCTGGCGCCGTTACGACTGGCGGGCGGCGACGAACTCGCCGAGCGCGCGCACGCTGGAGAAATGGCGACGGGTTTCTTCCGAATCGGCCGAGAGGCTGACACCGTACTTCTTCTGCAGTGCCAGGCCCAGCTCCAGCGCATCGATCGAATCCAGGCCGAGGCCTTCAACGAACAACGGCGCGGTCGGATCGATGTCCTCCGGCGTGATGTCCTCCAGCGAAAGGGAGGAAATGATCAATTCCTTGATCTCGTGCTCAAGTGCTTGCACGGGGCGGCTCTCCAGACAGGTCGAAATAACGAGAAAGGTGCTCGGTAACGCGGCGTGCCGCCAAGGCATCCCCCCTTGGCGAGTCGTCTTCGGCCAGGAAAGGCGCGATCGGGATATCTTCGCCGATCTGCAGCCGAACGTGAAAGCGACGTGAGGGTACACGATACCACTTCTGTCCCTTGGTCAGGGTCGGGGGGGTACAGGTGATCCGCACCGGGGTGATGTCCAGCCGGCCGCGCACGGCGATGTTGGCCGCGCCCCGCTGCAGCCGCGGCGGCTGACCGGGCACGCTGCGGGTGCCTTCGGGGAAGATGACCAGGGTGCCGCCGGCCTGCACCGCCGCAACGCAGTCGTCCACCAGCCCGGCGCCGTCGTCGTTGGAGATGTAGCCGGCCGCCCGCACCGGGCCGCGCATGAACGGGTTGCAGGCCACGGCCCGCTTGACCACGCAGTCGGCGTTGGGCAGCAGCGCGATCAGGCAGACCACGTCGATCAGGGTCGGATGATTGGCCAGAACCAGCAGGCCATCGCGCTGCAGGCGCTCGCGGCCCTCGATCTGCAGGGTCATCACCCCCAGCCGGCACATCAGCCGGACATGGCTGGCGAAGGCCGCCTGCACTACCCGGCGGGCCCGGCGGCGGCGGGCCATCGGGTCACGCATCAGCATCAGCAGCGGCATCACCAGCAGGCCCAGCAACAGGCCGCCCACGCCGAACGCGGCAAAGCTCAGGCCGGTGCCGAACACCCGCCAGGCATGGTCCAGGCGGCGCTGCAGCTCAGCCACGGCGCCCCCAGCGCCAGCGCTGGCCCTGGGTCACGTGCTCCAGCGTCGGCGCAGCCGACAGCAGGAAGCGGTGCAGGTCCAGCGCGTGCGGCAGCGTGCCCGGTGCGGTACTGGCCTGGCCTGGGGCCGGCTGCCACTGCAACGACAGGGTCGGATGGCCGTCGGCGGGCGCGGTCAATCGCCAGCACCAGGCGAAGAACGGGTCGGGTTCGTCAGCGAACGTCGCGTAAATTTCAGGAAGCGGCGATTCATAGACCACCACCCGCACCTCGCGCGCGCCATCGGCCAGCAGGCCGGCGGCCTCCAGGCAGGCGGCCTCGACGGTGGACTGCCCGGCGGCCAGTGCCAGGTAGTTGCCGCGGTGGCCACGGGCGATCGAGTACAGCGCGGCGATCGCGTTGTGCACCGACAGGCCGAACCCGGTCGGCGACAACGGTTGTTCGCCGATCAACGCGGACAGCAGATCCATGGACCGGGCGACGTCGCCGTGGCGGCTGGCGAACACCAGCGGCACCTGGCTGTCAGCGCCCTGCCCGTCCTCGCACCAGCACGCGGCCTGGATCGCCATCCGGCCCAGCCGCTCGATGCGGCGGCGCTGCATCGCCGGCACCTCGGCCAGCGCCGGGGTGTCCTCGCCCTGCGGCAGGTACGGGGCCTCGGCCCAGCGCAGCCACTGGCTGCGCTCGCTCAGGCCGGGCGCCCAGGCGGCCCAGTCGACGATGGAGAATTCGATCATTTAGCGGTGGTGCTTCAATGGGAGAACGATAGGCACGAGCCATTACGGCGACGCGCGGCGGCCCCCCATTCCTGCGGCCGTGCGTCCGTCCAGGACGTCGCCGGCTGCCCCCCTGGCCGCCGGAAAGGAGCGCACGCTAGCACGTCCGGCACAGGGTGTGCAGGTTTCACATTCCCCAACGCGGGCCCGCCACCCTCGGGTCCGCGTTTGGATCGATCAGTGGTAACCGGTATCGGCGTGCACCTTGCCGCGGAATACCCGGTAGGACCATGCCGTATAGCCGAGGATGACCGGCAGCAGAACGACCAGCCCGACCAGGGTGAAGCCCAGCGAGGAGGCCGGCGCGGCGGCCTGCCACAGCGTCATCGATGGCGGCAGCAGGTACGGCCACATGCCCAGCACCAGGCCGAGGAAGCCGAGTACGAATAGCGCCAGGCTGAGCAGGAACGGCGGCAGGTCGCGGCGCGGATGGGTGGCACTGCGCCACAGCGCTGCCGCCACCGCCAGGGTCAGCAGCGGTACCGGCGACAGCCACCAGAAGTTGCCGTCGCTGAACCAACGCGCCATCAACCGCGAGTCGAGGAACGGCAGCCAACTGCTGACCAGGCCCATCGCCGCGATCACCGCCACCACCAGCGGCCGGGTCAGTTGCCGTGCGAGCGCCTGCACGCGCCCTTCGGTCTTCAGGATCAGCCAGGTGCTGCCCAGCAATGCGTAACCGGCCACCAGCGCGGCACCGGTCAGCATCGCGAACGGGCTGAACCAGGCGAACGGGCCACCGTGATAGGCACCGTCCACCAGCGGGATGCCCTGCACCAGGGTGCCCAGGATCACGCCCTGCGCGAACGTGGCCAGCAGCGAGCCGAGCGCGAACGCCACGCTCCACAACCGCCGCGAGCGGTGCGCCTTGAAGCGGAACTCGAAGGCCACGCCACGGAACACCAGCGCCACCACCAGCAGCAGCACCGGCAGGTACAGCGCCGACAGCAGCACCGCATACGCCTTGGGGAACGCCGCTAGCAGGCCGGCGCCGCCCAGCACCAGCCAGGTCTCGTTGCCATCCCAGATCGGCGCGGCGGTGTTCATCATCAGGTCCAGCTGGTCCTCGTCCTCGGCGAACGGGGCGAGGACGCCGATGCCGAGCACGAAGCCGTCCAGCACCACGTACATCAGCACGCCGAAGCCGATCACCGCGAACCACGCCACCGGCAGCCAGGTCATCAGATCCATGTCAGCGCTCCTCCAGCGGTTCGTCGGCGGCCGACAGCGGGCGAGCCGGGGTGTGGCTGCCGTGGTCCAGCGACGGCCCTTCGGCGTAGGGCTGCGGCCCATGGCGCAGGATCTTCACCAGGTACCAGATGCCCCAGCCGAACACGAACGCGTAACCGATCACGTAGACACCCAGCGACAGCGCGGTCATCCACGCACTCTGCGGGCCGACGGCATCGGCGGTGCGCAGCACGCCGTACACCACCCACGGCTGGCGCCCCATCTCGGTCACGAACCAGCCCGACAACAGTGCAATGAAGCCGCTGGGCAGCATCCAGTTCCAGCCGCGCAGCAGCCACGGTGAATCCAGCAGCTTCTTCCGCCACAACTGGAACGCCGAGACCCAGGCCAGCAGCAGCATCAACGTGCCCAGCCCGACCATGATGCGGAAGGCGAAGAACACCGGCGTCACCGGCGGCCGCTCGCTGGCCGGCACCGAGGTGAGCGGATCGAAGGTACCGTCCAGCGAATGGGTGAGGATCACGCTGCCCAGCTTCGGGATCGCCACTTCGAAATCGTTGCGTTCTTCCTTCTCGTTGGGCAGCGCGAACACCACCAGCGGCACGCCCTCGCCTTCCCGGGTTTCATGCCAGTGCGCTTCCATCGCCGCGATCTTCATCGGCTGGTGCTTGAGCGTGTTCAGGCCATGCATGTCGCCGACGAAGATCTGCACCGGCACGGTCAGCGCGGCGAACGCCACCGCCGCCACCATCATGCGCCGGCCCGCTTCCACGTGCGTGCCCTTGCGCAGATACCACGCGCCGACGCCACCAATCACGAAACAGGTGGTGATGAACGAACCCAGCGCCATGTGTGCCAGGCGGTAGGGGAACGAGGGGTTGAACACCACCTGCCACCAGTCCACCGGATGCACGATGCCGTTGACCATCTCGTAGCCGGCCGGCGTATGCAGCCAGCTGTTGGACGACAGGATCCAGAACGTGGAGAACAGCGTGCCCAGCGCCACCATGCAGGTGGACAGGAAATGCAGGCGCGGCGAGACCCGGCCCCAGCCGAACATCATCACGCCCAGGAAGCTGGCCTCCAGGAAGAACGCGGTCAGCACTTCATAGGTCAGCAGCGGGCCGATCACGGTGCCGGCCACTTCGCTCAGCCGCGGCCAGTTGGTGCCGAACTGGAAGGCCATGACGATGCCGCTGACCACGCCCATGCCGAACGACACCGCGAAGATCTTCTGCCAGAAGAAATACAGCTCGCGCCAAACAGGCAGCTTCGTGCGCAGCCAGCGCCACTCGATGAAGGCCAGCCAGCTGGCGGTGCCGATGGTGAAGGCGGGGAACAGCACGTGGAAACTGATGACGAATCCGAACTGGATCCGGGACAACAACAACGCGTCCAAGGGACGCCTCCTGCCTGCGACCGGTGGGATACCGGACCACTTTAGGAGGAATTGGTTAAGCTGGGATGCGACCCGGTGACGCGCTGCTTCACTTTGTCGCAGGGGCGGACTGGAGTGGCCGGCCCTCTGCCCTGGTAGGTGCCAACCTACCCGCTCTGGCAGGTGCCAACCTTGGTTGGCACACCGCAAAGCGCCGACCAAGGTCGGCCTCTACCAGAAGCAACTGCAACCGGCTTCCGGCGGCGGGGGCTTCAGCGCCAGAAATACCAGGCCGCTGCAGCCAGCAGTGCACCAAACAACAGCACCTGCACCACCACATAGCCCACACCACTGTCGCGCGACTCAGCGGTAATGCGCTGCTGCAGCGCCTCACTCACATCCGGCGTTTCTTCCTGCTGCGCCTGCTCACGCAACGCCTGTGCCAGCGCGCGTGCTTCCGCCTCGCGGGGGTCGGTCGGTGGGTTCACAGCAGTTCTCCGGCGGTGGCGTGCCGCGTCAGTTCCTGTTTCAGGACCTGGCGTGCGCGGAACAGGTGGCTCTTGATGGTACCGCGTGCCAGCCCGGTCACCTGTTCGATCTCGGCCAGATCGAAATCTTCCAGATAATGAAGCCCCACGATCAGGCGCTGTGGCGGGCTCAGCCGTTCCAGTGCCGCGCCCAGCTGGCGCCCGGCCTGCAACGCCTCGCTCAGCTCCGCCGGCCCAGGGCCTTCATCACCGACGCCCAGTTCCTCGGGCACCTCCACGGCCACCATCCATTGCGCTTCCAGCCGTCGCCGCCGCAGGTACTGCAGCGCCGTGGTGTAGGCCACCCGCGAGACCCAGGTGCGCAACGAGGATTCAAAGCGGAACCGGTGCAGCTGGCGGAACACCGCCAGGAAGGTCTCCTGCAGCAGGTCGGCCACCTGGTCGCGGTCGCCGACCATGCGCCCGATCACATGCGCGCAGGTGCGTTGATGGGCCTGCACCAGCTGCGCGAAGGCCGCTTGCGAGCCATCGATGATCGCGCTGACCAGCGCGCGGTCGTCGTCCGCGGCCGGTGCCGGTTCGACGGGGACGTCGCGGTGACGCCCCCGCAAGGCAGCCAGTGCTCCGCCCAGCAGGCTCATGCGCGGGGCGCCCCCTGTGCCCGTGGCATGCCTGCCTCAGCCCTTGCGTGCGGCGGGGCGGGTGAAGTGCCAGGCCAGCAGCTGGCCGAGGCCGGCACTGCCGACCATCGCCGCAGCAGCGCCGAAGGTCAGCTCGCGTGCGCCGATCGCCTCCAGCAGGCCCATCGCCACGGCCAGGCTGACCAGGCTGATGCCCCAGCGCAGCGCGCCCTGGCGGCGGCGTTCCTCCTCCAGCACCGCCAACGAGCGGATCACTTCCTCCGGCACGTGTGGCGCCACCAGCTTGCTGCGGGCACGGGCATCGGCGATGGCATGGATCGCATAGGCGATGCAGATGAAGAGGGTGATCGGGATCAGTTCCTGCATGGTCGGGCTCCTGTTCGGTGGATGATGCGGGTTCAGGAGAATGGATGCGCGGCCACGGCGACCGGTTGCAGCATTTTGCCGATTCCGCTGCCATGACCTGTGGCCCCCTCCCCCGGCGCAGGCGGCTGCTACCCTTGCCCGGTTTCCTCATCTGGTGCGTCCGCCCATGTCCCGAGTGCTGCCCCTGTCCCTCCTGCTGTCGGCCGTACTGGCCGCACCGGCCGCGCATGCCGCGCCGACGCCGATCACCATCGAACAGGCCATGGCCGACCCGGACTGGATCGGTCCGCCGGTCGAAAAGGCCTGGTGGTCGTGGAACAGCCAGCAGGTGGAATACCAGCTCAAGCGCAGCGGCAGCCCGGTGCGCGACACCTTCCGCCAGCCGCTGGCCGGTGGCGTGGCCGCGCAGGTGGCCGATGACCAGCGCGGCACCCTGGACGTGGCCGAGCCGGTCTACGACCGCAGCCGCAGCCGCAGCGCCTTCGTGCGCAATGGCGATGTGTTCGTGCGCGACCTGCGCAGCGGCGCACTGACCCAGCTGACCCGCAGCAACGAGCGCGCGGGCAACGTGAACTTCGCCGCCGACAACGGCGTGATCTGGCGTGTCGGCCAGAACTGGTTCCACTGGACCGCCGCCAGCGGCGTGCAGCAGGTGGCCAGCCTGAAGGCCGAGAAGGACCCGCGTACGGCACCGAAGGCCGACGTGCTGCGCGACCAGCAGCTGCGCACGCTGGAAACCCTGCGCCGCGACCGTGACCAGCGCGAAGCGCTGAAGGACCAGGACCAGCGCTGGCGCCAGGCCGACCCGACCCGCGCGCCGGGCCCGGTGTACCTGGGCGCCGACGTGGAGATCGCTGACAGCGTGCTGTCGCCGGACCTGACCCACCTGATCGTGGTGACCAAGCCGAAGGACTTCGACGACGGCCGCACCAGCAAGATGCCGCTGTACGTGACCGAATCGGGCTACGAGGAAACCGAGGACACCCGCACCCGCGTCGGCCGCAACGGCTTCGAACCGCACACCCTGTGGTACGTGGACGTGCGCACCGGCAAGGCCGAGAAGGTCTCGCTGGCCAGCCTGCCGGGCATCAGCACCGACCCGCTGGCCGAGCTGCGCCGCAAGGCCGGCAAGGATGCGCTGAAGGGCGAGCGCAGCGTGCAGGTGATGAGCGACTTCATGGGTGGCGGCATCCGCTGGAGCGCCGACGGCCAGCAGGCCGCGGTGATGCTGCGCGCCAACGACAACAAGGACCGCTGGATCATCAGCGTCAACGCTGCCGACGGCCGCGTGCAGAACCGCCATCGCCTCACCGACAACGCCTGGATCAACTGGGGCTTCAACGATTTCGGCTGGATGGCCGATGGCCGCACGCTGTGGCTGCTGTCGGAGGAATCGGGCTTCTCGCACCTGTACACCCAGGCCGGCAACGCCAAGCCGCAGGCGCTGACCAGCGGCAAGTGGGAAACCTCGGCACCGGTGCCGTCGGCCGATGGCAAGGGCTTCTACTTCCTGTGCAACCAGCAGGCGCCGCATGACTACGAAGTCTGCGCGGTCGACACCGGCAACCGCCAGGTGCGCGAGCTGACCAGCCTCAACGGCGTGGAAGACTTCGCGCTGTCGCCGGACGGCCAGCAGCTGCTGGTGCGCTACTCCGGCGCCTACCTGCCGCCGCAGCTGGCCGTGCTGCCCAGCGCCGGTGGACAGGCCCGCGTGCTGACCGACACCCGCACCGCCGACTACAAGGCGCGCCAGTGGATCCAGCCGAAGCTGGTGGCGGTGCCGTCCAAGCACGGTGCGGGCGTGGTCTGGGCCAAGTACTACGAGCCGGAAACCAAGGAGCCCGGCAGGAAGTACCCGATCGTGATGTTCGTGCACGGCGCCGGCTACCTGCAGAACGTGCACCAGCGCTACCCGGCCTACTTCCGCGAGCAGATGTTCCACAACCTGCTGGTGCAGAAGGGCTACATCGTGCTGGACATGGACTACCGCGGCAGCGAGGGCTACGGCCGCGACTGGCGCACGGCGATCTACCGCAACATGGGCCACCCGGAACTGGAAGACTACAAGGACGGCCTGGACTGGCTGGTGGACACCCAGCAGGGTGACCGCGACCACGCCGGCATCTACGGCGGTTCCTACGGCGGCTTCATGACCTTCATGGCGCTGTTCCGTGCGCCGGGCACCTTCAAGGCCGGCGCCGCGCTGCGCCCGGTGGTGGACTGGCACAACTACAACCACGGCTACACCAGCAACATCCTCAACACCCCGGACATCGACCCGGAGGCGTACCGCGTGTCCTCGCCGATCGAGTATGCGCAGAACCTGCAGGACAACCTGCTGATCGCCCACGGCATGATGGATGACAACGTGTTCTTCCAGGATTCGGTGAACCTGACCCAGCGCCTGATCGAGCTGCACAAGGACAACTGGTCGATCGCACCGTACCCGCTGGAACGCCACGGCTACGTGCGTGCCGATTCCTGGCTGGACCAGTACAAGCGCATCCTCAAGCTGTTCGAGCAGAACCTGAAGTGAGCAGACTGGCATGAGCCGCGCCGCAGCCACGATCCACATCGTGGCTGCGGTCATCCTGGATGACCGCGGCCGGGCGCTGGTGGTGCGCAAGCACGGTGCCACCCGCTTCATCCAGCCGGGCGGCAAACCCGAACCCGGCGAAGCGCCGCTGCAGGCGCTGGCCCGCGAACTGGACGAGGAGCTGGGCATGACGTTGCGCACCGATGCTGCCATCGCGCTCGGTGTGTTCGAAGACTGGGCAGTGAACGAGCCCGGTCACCGCGTACAGGCGCAGGCGTGGTGGGTGCAGGTGGTCGGCACGCCGCAGGCGCGCGCCGAGATCGCCGAATTGGCCTGGGTGCCGCTGCAGCCGCCGCATGGCCTGCCCTTGGCACCCTTGAGCGAACACCATATCCTGCCGGCCGTCGCCACCCGGGTGACGGCCCACTGATCGCGCGGGCATCGACTGCAAGGACACCGGATGTCAGCCCCCTCACCCGTCTCCCTACGTGCGGCGGTTCCTGCCAATGACTGGGTACGCCCGGTGGCCCTGTCCTGCCTCTGGGTATCGGCCGCCTGCACCGTCGCCCTGCTGCTGGTCACGCTGCTGGCCTGGCCGCTGGTCCACAGCGAAATCTGGCAATCACTGGCGCTGGACGCCTGGCACATCGGCATGGATCGCAGCGTGTTGTGGTTGCTCAGTCATCCGGTGGCGGCTTTGCTGCTGACCGCCCTGGCCTGTGCCCTCTCCACCGCCGCCAGCTGGGGCCTGCTGCGCCTGAAGCCGTGGGGCCTGTGGAGCTTCATCGCCCTGCTGCTGCTCACCGCCCTGGCCAACTTCTTCGTGACCGGCTGGTTGGACGGCGTGGCCGCACCGCTGATCCGCCTGCTCGGCGATTCGCCCGAGGCGCTGCGCTCCCTGCAGATCCAGCGAAGGCTGTTCATCGCCACGATGTACGCCGCTTCGTTGGCGCTGGCGCTGTTGCAGGGCGGCGTGGCCTGGCGCCTGCTGCGTCCGGACATCCGCGCGCGGTTCCACTAGGCGCCCCACTTCTGCACGACAAGGACCGTCGCATGCGCCCGCTGACCCTGCTCCCCACACTGCTGTTGTTGGCCGCGCTGCCTGCCACTGCCGCCACCGACGCACTGCGCTGCGGCGAGTACCGCAGCACCGATGGCGGCGTGGCCCTGGTGTTCGAATCATCCACCACCGGTTATCAGGCGCTGCACGGCCAGGAACGCACGCCGCTGCGCATCGATCGCAGCGCCGGCGATCTGCGCCTGGTGTTTCTCGACGACGGCGTATCCACCGCCATCCACGTGGCTGCTGACGGGACGCATATCGACGACGGTGTGGCCGACTACACGTTGCATCGAGCCCAGGCCTGCCAACGCGCCCCTGCACCCCGCGCCGACGGCTGCCTGGCCCACCCTGCGCTGTGCATTGCGCGGCTCGCTGAGGCGCCTCCGGAACAGGCCCAGCGCGCGTGCGAGGAAGGCGTCGGCGCCGGCTGCTCGGCGCTGCTGCGCCACTTTCTCGCTGCACCCACCACCAGGGCCGGGCAGCAGGACGCGCCCTTGCCGGCCGCGCAGCGCGCCACCCTGCAGCGGCTCTGCCTGCAACAGCGCGGTGGCCGCTTCTGCACCGGGGTGGCCGAACAGCAGTTGATCGCACGCGAACCGGCGCTGGCGGTGCAGGCCCTGCAGGTAGTCTGCGACGCAGGCCGCGTCAGTGCCTGCGAGCGCACTGCGCCCTTGCTTGAGCTCGGCGCCGACCTGCGCCTGGTGCCGGCCCGGAGGCTGCCCTGCGGCCTCTACCAGGCTGATGGTGGCGTAATCGACACGATCGACTTCGCTAATGGCACGCAGGCGCGTCTGCACGAGGGTGCCGTTCATCTGCAGCAGGACGGTGAAACCCTTGTGCTGCGTCCGCTCGGCAACGGCGACCTGCTCGGCATGGATGCGCAGACCGGCTACCAACGCTACCGGCGCGTGCCTGGCACGGCACAATGCACGCCCCCGCGCGAGGCTCGTGATCTGCCGTAGCGCCTGGAGCTTCCTGTTCGATCGTCAAGGAGACGACATGCGCTTACTGCGACCGCGCCACCGCTGGCTGGCCTGGGCGTTGCTGCTGGCCACGCCGGTGGCCGCCGCCCAATCGCCCCAGTGCGGCCTGTTCAAGGCCGATGAAGGCAGCAGCACGCTGCGCGTCATTTCGCCCAACCGGGGCGAGCAGAAACACTACGGCAGCGCGCCATCGCCCGTCGTTTTCCAGCAGATCGAGGGAAAGCTGCAGCTGGTGAACCTCGAGTACGGCCTGCCCAGCGAACTGCAGGTGCGTGATCGTGGCCGCAGCGTCGAGGTGGATGGCACACGCTACACCCTGCAGGCGCCGGAAGCGTGCGCCGCTGCGGCCACCCCGGCAGCGGGCAGCTGCCTGGCCGATGCGGCAGCCTGCCTGGACAACCGCCGCGACGCGACGCCGATCGCGCTGGAAGCGGCCTGCCGCGAAGGTGTACCCGGCATGTGCCTGCAGCTGGCCGACCGTTGGCGCGAAGACGCCACGCCTTCGGTCGTTCCGGACGCTGCGGCGCATAAGGCGCTCCTCGATGCGGCCCTGGCCGGCATCGAGCTGCCCGCCCCGTGCCGCGAGGGGGGCTTCCAGGACCAGACGCCTGCCTGTGCAGCAGCGCTGGAGGCAGATCCGGCATTGCAGGAGCAGATCGTCAGTGCGGTGATGGGCGCGGCGATGGCCGACGCGATGAAGTCGCTGGTATCCCCGTCCACACCGGTAGTGGTTCCACCCGTACAGCGCCAGCAGCTACTGCAGTTGTGCCAGCAGGTTCCGCATGAGCGCTTCTGCGCGCGCGTGGCCGAGCTGGCCTGGGAATCGGGTGACCACCTGCAGGCGGTGCAGGCACTGGCGCTGTCCTGCGCAACGGGGGGTGAAGGCGCCGCCTGTGCGCACCTGCCGGCGCTGCAGGCACTGGGCCCTTCGCTGAAACCGCAACCGGCGGTCGCGCTGCCCTGTGGCAACTTTCATGCCGATGGCGGCCTGATGGATACGCTGGAATTCGGCGATGCCGGCCTGGTCGGCGTCGGCTGGAACAGCCAGCTGCGCGCCCGTGTTGAAGACGGCGACATCCGCATCCGTCATGACAAGGGCGGCGACTTCGTACTGCGCCCGCTGCCGGGCGGGCAACTACTGGGTATGGATACATGGACCCGCTACCAGGTGTTCAGCAGCACCGGCGAGGGCCCCGCCAGTTGCAGCGCGCCGAAGCAGTACACGGTGCTGCCACTACCGCAGGACTGCCCGCAGGCGCGGGCCGACGGCGGTGCCGAGCTCTGCTGCGCGCAGGGCAGGCTGCAGGGCTGCAACGTGCTTGGCAATCGATTGGCGATGTCCGGGAAGTGGCAGCAGGCGGCCGACCACTACGTGACGGTATGCCGCGCCGGCGTGCGCGAGGGGTGCGAGAACCTGGTGAGCGCCCACGAACACAGTGCCAAGGTGGATGCGCATGCCACGCTGGAGCAGCTGTGCAAAGCCGATGGCAGCGGGCGCCATGTCGCCTGCGACGTGCTGGAAACCGGCAACTGGAGCGCACTGGAGCTGGGCCGCGCCCTGCAGAAGGCGTTGCAGGAGGCTGCCCTGGATGAGACCCCGGCGCCACGCACCCCCAACCACAAGCGCTGAACCCATCAGGGCCTGCCCGCAGCTTCCGGCAGGCCCTGCGGTAAAGTACGCGCCATGAACGATTTCGAGCGCGTGCGCGCCTACCTCACCGACCTGCAGGACCGCATCTGTGCCGCGATCGAGGCCGCCGACGGCCAGGCCCGCTTCCAGGAAGACCTGTGGCAGCGTGCCGAGGGCGGTGGCGGGCGCACCCGCGTGCTGCGCGACGGCGCGGTGTTCGAACAGGCCGGCATCGGCTTCTCCGACGTGGCCGGCAGCCGCCTGCCGCCGTCGGCCTCGGCCAACCGTCCGGAACTGGCCGGCGCCTCCTGGCGCGCCACCGGCGTGTCGCTGGTGTTCCACCCGCTCAACCCCTACGTGCCGACCACCCACGCCAACGTGCGCTTCTTCCAGGCGCAGCGCGACGGCGAGGTGGTGGCCAGCTGGTTCGGTGGCGGCTTCGACCTGACCCCGTTCTACCCGTTCGATGAGGACGTGCAGCACTGGCACCGCGTCGCACGCGACCTGTGCGCGCCGTTCGGCGACGAACGCTACGCCGCGCACAAGCGTTGGTGCGACGAATATTTCTTCCTTCGCCACCGCAACGAAACGCGCGGTGTCGGCGGGCTGTTCTTCGATGACCTGCACGGCGATTTCGAGCGCGATTTCGACTACCTGCGTGCGGTCGGTGATGGCTTCCTCGATGCCTACCTGCCGATCGTGCAGCAGCGCAAGGACACGCCCCACGGCGAACGCGAGCGCGAGTTCCAGCTGTATCGCCGCGGCCGCTACGTGGAGTTCAACCTGGTCTACGACCGCGGCACGCTGTTCGGCCTGCAGAGTGGCGGCCGCAGCGAGAGCATCCTGATGAGCCTGCCGCCGCGGGTGCGCTGGGAATACGGCTTCGCACCGGAGCCCGGCAGCGCCGAGGCACGCCTGACCGATTACCTGGTGCCGCGCGACTGGCTCTGAGCTTCCGGCGCCACGCCTGACGCGTGGTGCCCTTCCCCCGCCTGCGCTGCGCTGCGCGCCGTACGGCCCCCGTTCCACTTCCTTCAAGGACGAACCGATGTTCCCTGCGGTATCCCTTCGCCCCCGCGCTGCGGGCTGGCGCGCCCTGCTGTTGCTCGCACTGGCCTCGGCCAGCCTGCCGGCCGCCGCGCAGTCGATGGCCTGCGGCACCTACAGGCAGGACGATGGCCATGCCACGCTGACCATCGAGAGCGAAGCGCACGGCTTCATTGCCGGCCCCTACCAGGCCACCGAGCAGCTGCGGTTGGCGCGCCAGGACAACATTCTGGCGATGGGAAACCTCTCCACTGGCGCGCTGGAGAACCACGAATTCAGCGACGACGACCGCACCATCACCGGCGGTTACCACGATTTCCATCTGGAACGCGCCGCGGCCTGCAAGCCGGTGCCGGACATGGTGGAAGGCAGCTGCATGGCCAACACCAGCGATTGTCTGGACGCCCTGCCCCGCGCTGAGCCGGCGCAGCTGCACGCTTGGTGCAGCGAGGGCATCGAGGTCGCCTGCAACACCCTGTATGACCACTACCAGATGCAGGCCGACCGCGAGCGCCCGCAGCTGACCGGCACCGAACCGGTAATGCCCGACATCTGCCGCGAAGAATCACCGGCCTACGAGGCGGACAGCTGCATGGCCATGGTCAAGGTCATGGCCGGCGAATTGATCGGACGCTCGATCATGGGCCTGGACAAGTCGCGCAGGGCGCCGCTGACGGACGCGCAGCTGGACGAACTGACCGGCCTGTGCCGGCAGCAGCAGGGCGAGACGTTCTGCGACAAGGTGGCCGACGCGCTGTGGACCGGCGGACGCCTGCAGCCGTCGCTGGACGCGTTGCAGCGCTCCTGCGCGCAGCGCGCCGACGCGTATGCCTGCACTCCGGCCAAGGCGCTGGCGCCGCTGTCCGGGCTGGGCGCGGCATCGCTGGCGGCGGTGCCTGCCAGCGCATTGCCGTGCGGCAGCTATGAGGCCACAAGCGGCCTGCTGTCGGAGTTGCGCTTTGTCGACACTGGGCTGGTCGAGGTGCCCGGGCTGGATACCCGCCTGCGCGCGCGCCTGCAGGACGGGCAGATCCACATCCGGCGTGACGTCGGCAGCGATTTCGTACTGCAGCCGTTGGCCAACGGCAACCTGGCCGGAATCGACCGCGACCACCGCTATGCCTACTTCGTGCGCAAGCCGGCTGCCGCTGACGGCAGCTGCAAACCGCCGCTGGCCTTCGTGGAAATCCCCATGCCGCTGGACTGCCCGACCGTCGGGAGCAGGAACGGTGCCGAGGCCTGCTGCAGCGACGGCAAGCTGCTGGGCTGCAAGGTTGCCGGCGAAGCACGGTACAAGGCCGAGAAGTGGGCCGCGTCGTTGCCCTATTTCGAGACGCTGTGCAGCGCCGGCGTTCGCGAAGGCTGCCTGGCCATGGCAGAGGTGTACGCGAAGACAGCGGACCCGAAGATTCCGCAGGCCATGGCGGCACTGTGCGCCAAAGACGGCAAGGGCACCCATGTCGCCTGCGACGTGGACGCGACGCGCAACTGGCCGGCGCTGAAGGCCGCAGCCACGCCCTGACGCCAGGCATCTGTAGCGCCGGGCCCACGCTCGGCTGAAGCACCTGTAGAGCCGAGCCCGCGCTCGGCTGATGAACAGTGCAGCCGAGCATGGGCTCGGCGCTGCAAGGTCAGGTGTTCTTCCGGGGGATGATGGTGATGTGCCCGTTGATCTCCAGCAGGGCCAGCTCCACATCCTCCACGCCCAGGCAGCCCTGCTGGCGCATGGCGGCCTCGAAATCCGCACGGGTGACCTGTTCACGGCGCAGAACGGCGTCGAACAGGCGCCCATCGCGCGCGATCACCACCGGCTCCCCCTCGACCAGGCGCTCGATCCGGCGGCTGCGGGTGCTCACCCAGCCCACCCCGTAGTTGAGCAGGATCAGCGTCGCCGCCAGCAGCAGGCCACCGCCCAGCGAGGTGTCGGTGCCCAGCAGCGCGTTCTGCACCGCATTGCCCAGCAGCACCACCAGCAGCACGTCGAACGGGGTGATCTGCCCGAGCGGGCGCTTGCCGCTGAGCCGGACCATGCCCAGCACCACGACATACACCACCACCGCGCGCAGGATGAATTCCCACCACGGCATCGCCAGTGCGAACAGATCGGGCATTGCGGGTTCCCCAGCTGGACAGTGGCCCAGCCTAGCACCTGGGGTCAGATCCCTTTGTCCGGTGGGCAAAGGGATCTGACCCCATCTGCGGTTCCGGCGGCACAAATAAAAAGCCCCGCTGACCAGGGGGAGGTCAACGGGGCCGGGGAACGGGCACTTGGGGAGGAGTCCCCGTTCCGAGATCTGCTCCAGGGGATGGGAGAGATCCACAACAGGCGTTGCGCCTGTCGGGAGTTATAGAAGCACTCCGAACACTAACGGTTCGTGAAGGGGCCCAATTTAATGAACGTCAATCAGGGCGACATTCATGGTCGAGTCAGAAACCTCTGACTTATGAACAAATTCACGACGTTTTCGGCCCGAAATGCCCTCAGTGCGCTTCATCCCAGTTGTTGCCGATCCCGGTATCGACCACCAGCGGCACCCGCAATTGGGCCGCTTGCGACATGCGTTCCACCACCTGCAAACGCAAGTCTTCGACGAAACTACTTTCGGTTTCGAACACCAGTTCGTCGTGCACCTGCAGGATCATCCGCGCCGGTGCGCCGCTGTCACGCAGCCATTGGTCCACGTCCACCATCGCCCGCTTGATGATGTCCGCCGCGGTGCCCTGCATCGGCGCGTTGATCGCGGCACGCTCGGCGCCGGCGCGCAGGCCCTGGTTGCGGGCATGAATGTCGTTCAGGTACAGGCGGCGGCCGAACAGGGTCTCCACGTAGCCCTGGTCGCGGGCCTGCTGGCGCATCCGCTCCATGAAGTCGCGCACGCCCGGGTAACGGCTGAAATACAGCGCCACATAGTCCTGCGCCTGGCCACGGTCGATGCCCAGATTGCGGGCCAGGCCGAAAGCGCTCATGCCGTACATCAGGCCGAAGTTGATCGCCTTGGCGGCGCGGCGCTCGTTCGGGGTCACCTCCTCCAGCGTGCGCCCGAACACCTCGGCAGCGGTGGCACGGTGCACGTCGGCGCCCTGCTCGAAGGCACGCACCAGGCCCGGGTCTTCGGACAGGTGGGCCATGATCCGCAGCTCGATCTGCGAATAGTCGGCCGCCAGCAGCTGGAAGCCCTCCGGTGCGATGAACGCGCGGCGGATGCGGCGGCCATCTTCGGTGCGGATCGGGATGTTCTGCAGGTTCGGATCCGACGAGGACAGGCGGCCGGTGGCGGCACCGGACTGGTGGTAGCTGGTATGCACCCGGCCGGTGTCCGGGTTGACCATCTCCGGCAGCTTGTCGGTGTAGGTGCTGCGCAGCTTGGCCAGGCCACGGTAGTCGAGGATCACCCGCGGCAGTTCGTGCTGGTCGGCAATCGCCTCCAGCGCCTCTTCATTGGTGCTGGGCTGGCCCTTCGGGGTCTTCACCACCGCCGGCAGCTTCAGCTCGTCGAACAGCACCGCCTGCAGCTGCTTGGGCGAATCCAGGTTGAAGCTGCGCCCGGCCAGCTCGGTGGCCTTCTGCTGCGCGGCCAGCATGCGCGAGGACAGGTCCTGGCTCTGCCGGCGCAGCTCGTCGGTGTCGATCCGCACGCCGTTGGCTTCAATCGTGGTCAGCACCGGCACCAGCGGCATCTCGATGTCGCGGTACACGCTGTCCAGCGCCGGCTCGGCCAGCAGCTGCGGCTGCAGCGCGCGGTGCAGGCGCAGGGTGATGTCGGCGTCCTCGGCCGCATAGCGGCTGGCTTCGTCGATGCCCACCTGCGAGAACGGAATCTGCTTGGCGCCCTTGCCGGCCACATCCTCGAACTTGATGGTGCTGTAGCCCAGGTAGCGCAGGGCCAGCGAATCCATGTCGTGGCGGGTGGCGGTGGAGTTGAGCACGAAGCTCTCCAGCATCGTGTCGTCGTGGTAGCCCTGTACGTCCACGCCATGGCGGCGCAGCACGTGCAGGTCGTACTTGCCGTGCTGGCCCAGCTTCTTCTTCGCCGGGTCCTGCAGCAGCGGGCGCAGCGCGTCCAGCACCTGCTGCAGCGGCAGCTGTGCCGGCGCGCCGGGGTAATCGTGGCCGACCGGAATGTAGGCCGCCTTGCCCGGCTCGACCGCCAGGCTGATGCCGACCAGGCGCGCACGCATCGCGTCCAGCGCATCGGTTTCGGTATCGAAGCTGATCAGCTCGGCCTGCTGCAGGCGCTCGACCCAGGCCTGCAGCTGCTCGCCGGTGAGCACGGTCTCGTACTCACCCGGTGCGGCCAGCGCCGGATCCAGCGTACCGGCCGCCGGGGCCTCGGCGCTGCCACGGGCGAAACCGGCGGCGGTGCCGCGCAGGCTTGGCGTGGCTTCGCTGGCCGCCGCCGGTGCCGGCAGCGGCGCACCCAGTTCCTTCAGTGCCTGGGTGAAGCCGTAGCGTGCGTACAACTCGGTCAACACCGGCACGTCCTGCTCGCGCAGCGCCAGCGTGGTCGGGCTGGCCTCCAGCTCCACATCGGTACGGATGGTCACCAGCTCGCGGTTCAGCGGCAGGCGCTCCAGCGCAGCGCGCAGGTTCTCGCCGATCTTGCCCTTCATGGTCGGCGCAGCGGCCATCACCCCGTCCAGGGTCTGGTACTCGGCCAGCCACTTGGCCGCGGTCTTCGGCCCGCACTTCTCCACGCCCGGCACGTTGTCGACGGTGTCGCCCATCAATGCCAGCAGGTCGATGATCTGGTCGGCGCGCACGCCGAACTTGTCCATCACCGCCGCATCCGAATCCATGCGGCTGCCGGTCATGGTGTTGACCAGCTCGATGCCCGGGCGCACCAGCTGCGCGAAGTCCTTGTCGCCGGTGGAGATGGTCACCTTCAGGTCCTGCGCCACGCCCTGCAGCGCCAGCGTGCCGATCACATCGTCGGCTTCCACGCCGGGCACGCGCAGGATGCTGATGCCCAGCGCCTCGACGATGCGGCACATCGGCTCGACCTGGCTGCGCAGCTCGTCGGGCATCGGTGGGCGGTTGGCCTTGTACTGCTCGTACAGGTCGTCGCGGAAGGTCTTGCCCGGCGCATCCACCACGAACGCCACGTAGGCCGGGCGCTCCTTCAGCGTGGAACGCAGCATGTTGACCACGCCGAACAGCGCGCCGGTGGGTTCACCCTGTGCATTGGACAGGGGCGGCAGCGCGTGGAACGCGCGGTACAGGTAACTGGACCCGTCGATCAGGACTAATCTGCTCATGCGGCGATTCTACGCGCCCCCGCCTGCACCGCGGCGACACGGCGCCGACGTGGCGATGGGGCATAATCCAGGCTCATTCCAGGCAAGGGAACCCCACCCATGAAGACTCTGATGCTGGCCTCCCTGCTCCTGCTGGCCGGCTGCGCCAGCATGGGTGGCGCCGGGGCTCCCCCGGTGGACGTGAAGGGTGCCGATGTTTCCAAGCGGACCATGGACAACGGTGACACCATCGAGGAATACCGGGTGTCCGGCCAGCTGCGCATGGTCAAGGTGACCCCGGCACGTGGCGCACCGTTCTACATGTACGACAAGAACGGCGACGGCCGCTTCGACAACGACAAGGACGGCGTGTCGCCGGTGTACTGGAAGCTGTACAGCTGGTGAGGCGACCGGGGTCGGATCCCCGCGGATCAGTAGATCCACGCCATGCGTGGATGGGCCTCTGCCGCCCCCCACAAAAAACAACGCCGGCGCGCATCCTGCGCACCGGCGTCGGGTCCCCTCCCCGGGAACGCTTGTATCAGCGGGTGTGGATCAGCGGATCACCAGCACCGGCAGGGTGCTGCGCGCCAGCACTTCGGCGGTCTGGCTACCCAGCAGCACGCGGGTCACGCCGCGGCGGCCATGCGAGGTCATCACGATCAGGTCGCTGTTGCGCTCGCCCGCGGTCTCGATGATGCCGTCGGCCGCATAGCGGTCCAGCACATGCACCGGGTTGGCGGTAATGCCCTGCTCGGCGGCCTTGGCCAGCGCTGGCTGCAGCACCTTCTGCGCGCCTTCCTCGCGGTCGGCCTTGTACTCGGGGCTGTTCATGTAGCCCACGCTCCAGCCCATGGCGTCGTACATGCCGACGGCCCACGGCTCAGAGACAGTCACGATATCGACCTCGGCATTGAGGTCCTTGGCCAGCTCCAGGCCCTTGGCCAGGCCCTTGTCGGCCAGCTCGGAGCCGTCGGTGGCAATCAGGATGCGCTTGTACATGGTGGGGCTCCGCGGCGATCGGCCAGATGGGAACAACACCATTACACACCCGATGTGCAGGCCGCGCCTTGAGCAGGATCAATCCGGCGCCGCGCAGCGGCGTGCGCGCATCGCCCGCTTGCGCCGGCCCCGGTGGCCGCGCATGCTGGGGCCGCGGCGATCTGCTGCGTTCATGGATGACTCACATGCAGAACAACACCTCCCCGGCCTGGAGCACCCGGAAGTCCATTCTGGTCGCCGCGATCGTCGCCTTTGCGATGCTGTGCGGTGGCTACCAGGTGGGCAAAGACATGGCGCTGCGTGACAACGCCCGGCAGGCAGCGGGCAAGTAACCTGCTTCTGTAGAGCCGAGCCCATGCTCGGCTGCGGATGAAGGAGCCGAGCATGGGCTCGGCTCTACATCAGGTCCGCCCTCAGGCGATCTGCACCACGCGTGCGTTCTGGCACAGCGGGTAGCTGGCCACGAACCCGGCGATCGCCTCACGCATCGCCTCGAACGACTGGCCATACATGTACAGCGCGGTCTCGCTCGGGCCCTGCCACCAGCTGCAGATCTCACCCAGGCCTTCGATGCGCTCGGACAGCTGCTCGAACACATGGTTGGAGTCGCACTGTTCGTAGACCTCGTCCGGCAGGTTCAGGCCATCGAGGTAGATACCCAGGCCCTCGGTCACGCCGAAGTGGCGACTAGCCTCGCCCGCGCCCTGCAGCTGTGAGCCCTTCGGTGCACCCAGCTGTTCCAGCAGGTCGATCAGCTTGGGCACGCCGGCCGCATCCACCAGCGCCACCTCGATATCGCCGTACAGCACCTCGCCCTCATCGGAGGTCGCGGTGCCACCGCCGACGATCTCGCCGATCTCGGCGGCCTGCATCAATGCGTCGAGCGGATCCTCGAACAGTTCATGACGATGCGCGGGCTGCAGCTTGGCGTTCAACATCACGGTGACGTGCAGGGTCGGTTCGGTCATCGGGGGCGTTCCTGGAGGATGTGGCCGCTATTGTAGAGTCGAGCTTGCTCGACTGCTTCTGACGGTGAAAGGCCGTCGAGCAAGCTCGACGCTACAGCGCGGGCGGCCAGCCGCCCCCGGGGTCCCTACGGTTTGGGTACCATCGGCGATCATCGCCCCTTCGGCCCCGCAGACGCTCCATGATGACCAAAGATGATCTGTTGCAGGAGTTCGGCGAAGTCCATGACGCCCACGGCTGTTGCTTCGCGGAGTATGCCGTCGCCACGTACAGCATCTACTGCTGCCTGCGCCTTGCCGCCGACCAGACGATTGCCGTCGTTTCCCGCAACATCAACGATCCGGCCTTCGCCGCCGACGTTGCGCTGCGGGCGCCCGCCGGCCTGCCCCATGACCGGCCAACGGTCTTCGAGATTCCGCCCAACGCCCACGGTTTCACCCACGCGATGGCGGTGCCCAGCACGTATCACGGGTTCCTGAACCAGATCGAGAAGCGCGCCGGCCTGTTCCTGTGCGTGCCGATCTACCGGTGTGAGTTCAGTGGCGACGAATCAGCCGATGAATTCCGCCAGGCTGCGGCACGCCTCGTTCCTGTTTACGAATGGGACCGGGCCATGCAGCCCAGGATCAGCCTCTACTTCGACAATCCCCGGACCGGTGGCGGCACCGATGACGTCGGCGCGACCGTGCCCTTGCGCGTGTTGCTGGCGGAACTCGACAACCTCAACGGAGTGAGCGATGGCTTCATCGAGATCACCAACTACCGCGGCGACGTGATCGAGGTGCTGTCGCCGGAGGAAGGCCGCTATGTGCTGATCCGCAACCGGCAGGATGAAACGCTGATGGATCGCGCGAGCGTGATCTCGGCAGTGGAGACATTCACCACCGTGTGACGCCCCAACGCTTTTGTAGAGCCGAGCCCATGCTCGGCTGTTCTTCCCCGCCAACAGCAGCCGAGCATGGCTCGGCTCTACAGGAATTCCTACCCGCCGACGGTGATCAGATTACCGTCAGGTTGGCGTAGGCCATCACCAGCCACTTGCTGCCGGCGTCGGCGAATTCGACCTGCACGCGGGCGTGCGCGCCGCTGCCTTCGTAGTCGGTCACCATGCCTTCGCCGAACTTGGGGTGGGTGACCAGCGCACCCAGCTTGACCGGCGGTGCTTCGATCGAGGCATGACCCATCACCCGGCTGGCACCCATCGAGGCCGGCCGCGAGACCTGCACCTTCGGGCGCACTTCGTGCAGCAGCTCGCGCGGAATCTCGCGCAGGAAGCGCGACGGCAGGCTGTAGTTGTCCTGGCCGTGGATGCGACGCGATTCGGCATAGCTCAACACCAGCTTCTGGCGCGCGCGGGTGATGCCCACGTAGGCCAGACGGCGCTCTTCCTCCAGTCGCCCGCTTTCCTCCAGCGAACGCGCGCTCGGGAACAGGCCTTCTTCCAGGCCGGCGAGGAACACCAGCGGGAATTCCAGGCCCTTGGCCGAGTGCAGGGTCATCAGCTGCACGCCTTCTTCGCCGGCCTGCGCCTGGCCTTCACCGGCCTCCAGCGCGGCATAGGCCAGGAACGCGACCAGCTCGTCCATGTCCTCGCCCACTTCCTCGATGTCATCGGCACGGCGCACGAAGCGCGAGGCCACCGAAACCAGTTCGTCGAGGTTGTCGGTGCGCGATTCCGAATCCAGCGCGTTGCGGCTTTCCTTGCTCCAGTGCTCGCGCAGCTGCGAGCGGGCCAGCACGTGGTCCACGCGCTCGGCCAGGGTCATGTGCAGGGTCTGCGCCTGCAGCTCGTTGACCAGCACCAGGAAACCGGCCAGCGCATTGCGCGCACGTGCGGCCAGTGCGCTGCCCTGGGTGACCAGCATGGTCGCTTCCCACAGCGAAATGCCCTGCGCGCGCGCCTCGCGGCGCACTTCGTCCAGCGTGCGGTCGCCGATGCCACGGGTGGGCGTGTTGACCGCGCGCTCGAACGCCGCGTCATCGTTGCGGTTGGACAGCAGGCGCAGGTAGGCCAGCGCGTCCTTGATTTCGGCACGCTCGAAGAAGCGCATGCCGCCGTACACACGGTATGGCACCTGTTCGCTCAGCAGTGCTTCTTCCAGCGCGCGCGACTGCGCGTTGCTGCGGTAGAGCACGGCCACTTCAGTGTAGCTGCCACCATCGCGCACCCACTGGCGCGCCCGCTCGACGATGTAACGCGCCTCGTCCATCTCGTTGTACGCCGCGTACAGGTCGATCGGCTCGCCGTCGCCGCTGTCGGTCCACAGCTGCTTGCCGATGCGGTCCGGGTTGTGCGCGATCACCGCATTGGCGGCACCGAGGATGTTGGCGGTGGAGCGGTAGTTTTGTTCCAGGCGGATGGTCTGCGCACCCGGGAAGTCGCGCAGGAAGCCCTGCACGTTCTCGACCTTGGCGCCGCGCCAGCCGTAGATGGCCTGGTCATCGTCGCCGACCACGAACACGTGGCCTTCATGCCCGGCCAGCACGCGCACGAAGGCGTACTGGATGGCGTTGGTGTCCTGGAATTCGTCCACCAGAATTTCGCGGAAGCGGGCGCGGTAGTGCGACAGCAGCGCCGGGTTGTCACGCAGCAGTTCGTGCGCGCGCAGCAGCAGCTCGGCGAAGTCGACCAGGCCGGCGCGGTCGCAGCGCGCCTGGTACTCGATGTAGGCCTGGCGCATGGTTTCCAGCCACGCGTCGTTCGGCTCGGGCTGGATGTGCTGCGGGCGGCGGCCTTCGTCCTTCTGCGCGTTGATCCACCACGCGATCTGCTTGGCCGGGTACTTGCCGTCGTCCAGTTCCAGCGCCTGCACCACGCGCTTGACCAGCCGCAGCTGGTCGTCCGAATCCATCACCTGGAAGCCTTCGGGCAGCTTGGCGTCCTGCCAGTGCAGGCGCAGCAGGCGGTTGGCCAGGCCGTGGAAGGTGCCGATCCACATGCCGCGGCTGCCATTGGGCAGCTGGGCATCGATGCGGTGGCGCATTTCGCCGGCCGCCTTGTTGGTGAAGGTCACCGCGAAAATGCCGTGGGTCGGCACGCCGTCGACTTCATGCAGCCAGGCGATGCGGTGGGTGAGTACGCGGGTCTTGCCGGAACCGGCACCGGCCAGCACCAGGTGGTGGCCGGGGGGAGCGGAGACGGCTTCGCGCTGGGCCGGGTTCAGGCCATCAAGCAGGTGGGAGACATCCATGCCCCCATTTTACGGCATCGCCGTCGCGGCTCCTGCGATCACTTCGGTGGCGAGCGCCTGCGCCTGCTGACGCAGTTCAGGCACTGCCAGGCTTTCCCACAGGCTGCCGATGCGCAGGCTGCCGAGTACGCCCAGCCGCGCCTGCGGCTGGCCACCGGCAGCGTGCAGGCGGTCGCCCGGCACCGTGCTGTCCAGGCCCAGCCCATGCGGTCCGGGGCGGGCCAGGCCATCGGCCTGCAGCTGCTGCAGCAACGGATTGCGCAGCGCACTGGCGCGGGTTTCGACGCCGGTGGCGTTGATCACGCCGCCAATCGTCCACTGCTGTTCATTGCCCGAGGCATCGCGGCCGGACAGCCGCACGGCATCGCCTTCGCGCCAGACGCGTTGCAGGCGGGCGCGGTGGACGCGCAGCTGGCCGCTGTCGATCAGCGCCTGCAGCTGAACATCCACTTCCTCGGCGATGCGGTGGCGATGCACGTCCCAGTAGCGCACCACATGGCGCAGGAAGCGGCGTTGGTCGGCGGCGTCGAGGCTGCACCACAGCGCCTGCCCGTGCGGACGGATGCGGTCCATCACGCCCTGCCACGGCAGGCCATCGGCCTGCGCCTGGCCGGCAAAGCTGCGCAGCGCGTGCAGGCGCTGGCGCAGGTTCATCGGCAGCAGCGCCGCCGGATCAAAGCTGGGCAGGCCGCCGTGCGCGTGTGGCAGCGGCAGCAGGCCATGACGCGAGATCACATGCAGCGGGCCGGTGTGACCGGCGGCGACCAGCGCCAGCACGGTGTCGGCCATGCTCAGGCCGGAGCCAACGATGGCCACAGCGTGCTCGCCTGCCAGGGTACGCACACCGTCGTAGTCCCATGCTTCGATCACGTCATCGGCGGGCAGTGCCTCGGCACCGGCCACCGGCAGCGGGCGCATGCTGTTGCCGGTGGCCAGCACCGCCTGCGCGGCGTGCAGCGCGCCGCCATCGCCGAGTGTCAGCTGGTAGCCGTGGTCATCCGGCTGCAGGCCCAGCACCGGCTGCGCGATCACCTGCAGCTGCGCCGGGCTGGCGGCCACCGCGTCCTGCAGGCGCTGCTGCAGGTAGGCGGCAAAGAAGTGGCGGCACACGTAGCGCTCGCCCAGCACCTCGCGCGCCTCGCCCGGGTAGGCGTTGGCGGCCATCAGGTAATCGAGGAAATCGCCGGGCTGGTCGGCAAACGCGCTCATCTTCGCCGCCGGCACGTTCAGCAGATGCTCCGGCCACGGCGTGGCATAGGCGATGCCCTGGGCCAGCTGCGAGGCCGGTTCGAAAATGGCCAGCGCCAGCGGCGTCCGGGCCTGGCGCAGTACCTGGATTGCCACCAGCACCCCGGCCGCACCCCCACCGATGATTGCCAGGTCCAGTTCGCCATTACGCGGTGAATCAGTCATGCGCCGATTGTAGGCCATCGGCGATGACGGGCCGGGTTGCCGAAGCGGGCGGGAACGACCCCTGGAACGACGGGAATGGCGGGAATGGCGGGAATGGCGGGGTAGAGTCGACTGTTAGTCGACTATCGCGCGCAGCGCGGGATTTCTATCGCAAGAGCAGTCGACTAACAGTCGACTCTACCCCGCCGGTTGCATCCACCCCATCGGTTGCATCCACCCTGCCGGTTGCACCCAGCCCACCGGTCGTGCGCTCCGCTCACATCAACGCATCGGCCAGCCGTGCGATGCCTTCGCGACTGCGCCGCCAGGTGGGGCGGCTGCGCCACTGCTGCAGATCCAGCTGCCGCGATTCGCGCAGGTAGCCATCCTCGATCGCACACAGCTGCTGCACCAGCGCGCGGTCGTAGCAGATCAGGCCGATTTCGGCATTCAGCGCAAATGAGCGGATGTCCATGTTGATCGAGCCGAGTACGGCGATGTCCTCGTCCACGCTCATGTGCTTGGCGTGCAGGAACTGCGGCTCGTACAGCGCGATGCGCACGCCACAGCGCAGCAGCTCGTCGTAGTAGGCCTCCTGTGCCCACGAGGTCAGTCGCTGGTTGTTGCTGGCCGACAGGATCAGCTGCACCTGCACGCCGGACAACGCCGCAATGCGCAGCGCGCTGAGCGTGGCTTCGTCGGGCACGAAGTACGGGGTGACCATCACCAGCCGTCGCCGTGCCAGGTGGATCAGCGCCGCCACCGCATCGCGCGCATTGCTGTACGGGTAGGCCGGGCCGCTGGGCAGCAGCTGGGTGGCGATGTCGTCGCTGCACTCGGGCACATCGGCGATCACGTCCAGGCGCTGGCCGGTTTCCATGTACCAGTCGCTGGCGAACACCGCCTCCAGATGCGCCACCGCCGGGCCGCGCACGCGCGCCACCAGCTCGCGGTTCGGGTGGCCGGGCACGAACTGGGGTCCGGCCAGGTTCTGCGAGCCGACATAGGCCACTTCGTTGTCGATCACCGCGATCTTGCGGTGGTTGCGCAGGTCCATGCGCCCGCTGCGGCGCCAGCGCAGACCACCGGGCAGCATCGCGCGCACTTCGATGTCGCGCGCTTCCAGACGCTTGCGGTAGGCGCGCAGGCCGCGCTTGGCGCCCACCGCATCGAGCAGCACGCGGCACTGCACGCCACGCGCGGCGGCACGCTGCAATGCCTCGACGATGGCCTCGCCCACCGCGTCGTCGAACATCAGGTAGTACAGCAGGTGCACGCGGTCTTCGGCCTGGTCGATGTCGGCGATGAGCGTGTGCAGCGATTCGTCGTAGTCGGTCAGCAGATCGACCGCATTGCCGTGCACCGGCATGAAATCGCCCTGGCGCTGCACCAACGGCACGATCTCGGCGCTGGCGGTGTCCGGCTGCGGGGACCAGCGCAGGCGGTGCTGCAGCGCCTGTTCCTCGCGGATCACCTGTGAAGCCTCGGCCTGGCGGCGGATCCGCTCGCGCGACAGCCACGGGTGGCCGAACAGCAGGTACAGCGGCAGGCCCAGCAGCGGCACGAAGCCGACCAGCAGCAGCCAGCTGCGCGCCGCACCCGGCGTGGTGCGAGTGGGAATCCAGCACAGCGCGACCAGCCGGATCAGCCAGTCGATCAGCAGCAGATACGAACCCAGCAACCACTCGAACAGCATCGCGTCGCCCGTCGGGAGGTGATGGGCCATTCTGCCCAGCAGGGTGTGTAGAGTCGAGCTTGCTCGACTGCCTTTCGGCCCGACAGCAGAGCAGTCGAGCATGGCTCGACTCTACAAGGGCTGTGGGCAGAGCAGCCGAGCATGGCTCGGCTCTACAAGGGCCGCGGGAAAGGCCGTCGAGCAAGCTCGACGCTACGGGATGGCTCAGTGCCGCACCGGCACCTCGCACAGCTGGCGTACCGAATCGGCATGGCGGCGGCCGTTGAGCGCCATGCAGGCAATGGCCTGCGCGGCCCGCTCCAGCTGTGCCTCCGGCAGCGGCGACGGTGCGCCGTTGGCCAGTGCCAGGTGGTGATCGCACAGCAGCAGCGCCATGCCCTCGATGCCTTCCAGCATGCGCTGCAGGCGCAGCCAGCCCAGTTCCAGGTCCTGCCGGTGTGATGGGGTGTTCATGCAACCTCCTTCAACGGATCTGGCCACCGTGAAGGTGGCGGACGATGCGTGGTTGCAATACCGGGAAGCAATCAATCAGCAAACGAACCGGCGGGCACAGGGCCCCCTCGCACCGTCCGCCATAGAGGCAGATAGGTCGCCAACCGTCGCCGGAGGGATCTCCGGCGACGGCGGGCGAGTCTACTGATGATTGACTTCACGGGATTGCAAGCCCGACCGCTGCAACCGCAGCGGCCAGCCATCATGGGCACGGCAGGGCCTGTCGTTCCAATCGATTTGAACCGCGCGAGGCGGCAGAACCGGTAGGAACAATCACTTATCGCATTCGGCCCTTCACTTCAGGCAGGGTGCCATTGGCGACAGCGTGCGCAGGGACTGCCCAGTGCCGACCAACGGTCGGCACCCACCACAGCAATGCAGGAAGTACCCACCACCCGAATGCCAGGCATGAAAAAACCCGCCACAAGGGCGGGTTTCTTCGCGGGGATCAGCAATCCTTGCGGATTACTTGATCTTGCCTTCCTTGTACAGGACGTGCTTGCGCACGACCGGATCGTACTTCAGGAATTCCATCTTCCCCGGGGTGTTCTTCTTGTTCTTGTCGGTCGTGTAGAAGTGGCCGGTACCGGCCGAGGAAATCATACGGACCTTATCGCGCTTGCCTGCCATGATGCTTTACTCCTCAGACCTTTTCGCCGCGCGCACGCAGCTCAGCCAGAACGGAATCAATGCCGTTCTTGTCGATGGTGCGCAGTGCATGCGCGGAAACACGAAGCTTGACCCAGCGGTTCTCGCTGGCCACCCAGAAACGGCGCTCGTGCAGATTCGGCAGGAAACGACGACGGGTCTTGTTGTTGGCGTGCGAGACGTTGTTACCCGTCTGCACTCGCTTGCCGGAAACCTGGCATACGCGGGACATTGCGCACCTCGATAGTAGTAGTTGTCAGCCCGTAGCCCGGGAGACGGCGGCCTCGATGGTTGCCCACCACACGTCAAGAGAATCAAAGGGTTACGCTGGCGTTGGGCGGCCGGGGACGTGCTCCCGGGGGCGCCGCCCGGTAGAAAACCGGACACAGCGAGCCGCGCATTATGCACGGGTTCAAGCACTTGCGCAAGTTACCCACAGGCTGGGACTGAACACGGCGATCGCCCCCCCTGTAGAGCCGAGCCCACGCTCGGCTGCTGCGCCCCGAAACGCCTGAGCCGAGCGTGGGCTCGGCTCTACAACAATCACAGGGCCGGCTCAGCGCAGGTGCGGGATGACCTGGGCCAGCAGATGGGCATCCTTCAAGGCACCGTGCAGGCCGCGATTGCCGGGAATGCGCAGGCGCTGCAGCACATCGTCCAGTTTGTTGCCCTGCCCGGGCCAGCGCCCGCGCGCCAGCTTCAGGCTGCAGGTGATGCGGCAATGCTGGGCCAGCGTGGCGGGAATGCCGGCCAGGCGCAGCTCATTGTCGAGGAAGCCGACGTCGAACGTGGCGTTGTGCGCGACCATCTCGCTGCCGCGCAGGAAGTCCAGCAGTTCGGCGGCCTTGCTGGAGAACAGCGGCTTGCCCACCAGCATCGCATCGCTGATGCCGTGCACGCGCTGCGCGCCCCAGTCGACCCTGCGTTGTGGTTGCAGGTAGGTGTGGAACTGGCGCCCGGTGAGCTGGCCATCGACCAGTTCGACGGCACCGATCTCGATCACACGGTGCCCCAGGCGGTGGGAGATGCCGGTGGTTTCGGTATCCAGTGCGACGATGCGGCTCATGACGTGCGGTGTTTCCTGTTGCAGGTGCATTGAATTTTCGCACGTGCCGGCGCGTGACCGGATTCGGAAACGTTGCGGATGCTCAGCCCAGCGCCTCCACCACCCAATCAATGAACAGCCGCAGCCGCTGGCTCATGTGCCGGTTCGGCGGGAACATGACGTGCATCGGCATCGGCGGCAGCTGCCAGTCCTGCAACACCGGCAGCAGCTCGCCACGCGCCACGTGCGGTTCGGCCATGTAGCTGGGCAGCGCGACCACGCCCAGGCCGGCCAACGCCGCCGCCAGATAGGCGTTGCCGTCGTCGAAACCGACCGTGTAGCGGCCCTGCACTTCGATGCGCTCATCGCCGCGCTGCGCGCTGAACACGCGGGCGCGGCCACTGCGCGGACTGAGGAAGCCGACCATGTGGTGGTCCGGTCCTTCCAGCGCGCGCGGGTCGGCCGGCACACCGAAACGCTGCACATAGCCCGAGCTGGCATGGAAACCGATCGGCAACGCCCCCAGCGGCCGCGCCACCAGCGCCGGATCGGCCGGGGTGCCGCCACGGATCACGCAGTCGACGTTGTCGGCGATGACATCGACCTCGCGATCACTCACGCCGATATCCAGCTGGATCTCCGGGTAGCGCGCCTGGAACTCCGGCAGCGCCGGCACCAGCCGCAACCGCGCGTACGGCCCGGGCACATCCACGCGCAGGCGGCCGCGCGGCTGGGCGGCCGCATCGCCCAGCCCGCCTTCCACCTCGTCCAGCTCAGCCAGCAACCGGGCGATGCGCGGGTAATAGGCCGCACCGTCGGCGGTGACGCTGACCCGCCGCGTGGTGCGGTTGAGCAGGCGCAGCCGCAGGTGCGCCTCCAGCTGCTGCACCAGCTGGGTGGCCGTGGTGCGGCTGATCTGCAAGGTGTGCGCGGCGCGGGTGAAGCTGCCGGTTTCCACCACCCGGGCAAAGGCCCGCATCGCCTCGAAACGGTCCATGGCGGGCCATGATTGTTTGGGATTGGCAATCAATCTAGGCCGATCATCGCGGTTTATCCAGACAGCGCTGGCGCGGAGGATGGCGTTCTCTCCTACGGGATCTTCCCCATGTCACAGCGTGATGTCGTTTTCCCCGCCGGGCGCCAGGCCCTCTACCAGCGCAACCGCTACTCGCCGGCGATCCGGTCCGATGGCTTTTTGTTCGTTTCCGGCCAGGTCGGCAGCCGCGAGGACGGTTCGCCCGAGCCGGACTTCGAGACGCAGGTGCGTCGCGCCTTCGAGAATCTCAATGCAGTGCTGGCCGCCGCAGGCTGCACGTTCGATGACGTGATCGACGTGACCGTATTCCTGGTCGATCCGGAGAAGAATTTCGAGAAGGCCTGGGCGATCGTGCCCGAGTACTGGGGCGAGGCACCGCATCCGACGCTGACCGGCATCGGCGTGACCTGGCTGTACGGGTTCCAGTTCGAGATCAAGGTGATCGCGAAGCTGCCGTGACCGTTACTGTAGAGCCGAGCCCATGCTCGGCTGGTCGCGCGAAAGCAGCCGAGCATGGGCTCGGCTCTACAGACGCGCAGCCCGGTGTGCGACCCCACGGGCCAAAAAGCGTGTCGACCAAGGTCGACACCTACCAGAGCGCATGTGCGCGGCGCACCCGAACGGCGGGTTGGGTCAGAGCCCTTTCCGGAGGAAACGGATCCGACCCCCACGCCGCCCACCTGAACGGGAGATTCCGACGTATTCCCGAAGCGGCCATTGATATTGTATCCGGCGAAAACCGCTTGCTAGCCTCCCCTTCATGCGCTGGATCACCCGCCACCTCCGTTCGACCCTGCTGATGCTGCTGATGGCGGCATTCGTGGTCGTGCCGGTGGCCGATGCCCTGGCGTGCACGGTGGAACCGCATGCCAGCACGGTGCATGTGGAGTCCGCACCGGATGCCGATGGCGATACCGATGGCAAGCATGCCGGTGCCTGTGGCCACAACCACTGCCATCATTCCAACCTGAGCCTGCCGGCACACACGCTGGCCGCGTTCGGGGCGCCGTTGCCGGCGCGCTGGATGAGTGCGGGCGATGCGGCGACCTATGCGGTCGCCCAGGATGAATTGACGCGTCCACCCCGGGCGTGAGTTGAGCGCGTCCCGCGATCGCGGGCTCCCGTTTCACTCACAACCGGAATCCCCCTATGTCGATCCTGACACCTCGGTCGCTGCGTGCGGCCGGGCTGGTCGTCGCCGTGTTGCTGGGCCTGGCCCCGGCGGCATCGGTGATGGCGCAAGCCGCCCCCTCCTACGACACCCTGCTTGAACGCCTGGACCAGCTGCCCGGCACCCGTGTGGGTACGGCACTGGCCGAGGCCGCCGATGCGCGCGCCGACCAGGCCCGTGCGCTGCCCAATCCCTCCCTTTCCTGGTCGGCTGAAAACGCCTGGGGCTCCGGCACCTACCGCGGCATGGGCAAGGCCGACACCGTGCTCACCCTGTCCCAGCCGCTGGAGGTCTGGGGCCAGCGTGGCGCGCGTGTTCGTGCCGCCCGGGCCGAGGCACAAGCCGCTGCCCTGCGTGGTTCGCAGAGCCGCAGTGATGTCGCCAGCCAACTGGCGGCGGTCTACGCACAGGCGGAAAGTGCATTGCGTCGTTACGCCCTCGCCGGCGAAGCGCTGACCCTGACCCGCGACGATGCGGCTGCCGTCAATGCGATGGTCAAGCAGGGCCGCGAACCGCAGCTGCGCGCCGTGCAGGCACAGAGCGAAGTGGCCAACGCCACGGCGTCGCTGGATGAAGCACAGGCGTTCCGCGATGCCGCACTGGCCCGCCTGGCCGGTACCGCACTGCTGGATGCGCCGGTGCAGTCGATCGACAACAGCCTGCTCGACCGCGCGCCGCCGCTGCCGCGCGGTGCCACCGATACCGCGCTGGCGGTGCGCATCGCCGAAGCCGAAGCTGATGCGGCGGGCAAGCTGGTGGACGTGGAGCGCAAGCGCGCCCTGCCCGACCTCAGCGTCACCGCCGCGCAGACCCGCTTCCGCGAAGGCGGCGAGCGTGCCTACAACCTCGGGCTCAGCCTCAGCATCCCGCTGTTCGACCGCAACCGTGGCGGCATCCGCGCCGCCAACGCCGACCAGCGCGCGGCCGAAGCGCGGCTGGACCAGCAGCGCCGCGACAGCGAGGCCGAGCGCCTGTCTGCCGTAGCCGGGCTGAAGGCAGCTGGCAGCCGTACCCGCGCCGCCGATGAAAGCGTGGTCGCCGCCGAAGAGGCGTATCGCCTTGCACGCATCGGCTTCGACGCCGGACGCATCTCGCAGCTGGAACTGCGCAGCACACGCAGCGCCCTCATCGCCGCCCGCGGCACCGCCGTGGATGCGCGCTTGTCGCGCGTCGGCGCGGAAATCGATCTTGCCCGCCTGGAAGGGCGCGCACCTTTTGTGGAGGCCCCATGACTCTCTCCCGTTCCTTCTCCTTGATCGGCGGCCTCCTGCTGACCGTGTTCCTGGCTGGCTGCGCCGGCAACGCGCAGACGCCGGCGAATGAAGACCCCGCTGCGGCCAAGGCCGGCGCCGACGATGGCCACGGCCATGCCGCCGACAGCAAGGAGGCCAAGGCAGAAACCGCGAAGGCGCCGGCAGACGCCGATGAAGGCGTGGTACAGCTGACCCCGGAACAGATCAGGGCCTCCGGTATCGAAGTGGTTGCCGTCGGTCGTGGCGGTGGCGGTTCAACCCGCCTCGCCGGCCGGGTCGAGCCCTCGGTCGGTGCGCGTGCATCGGTGGCCTCCACCGTGACCGGCCGCGTCGAACGCGTGCTGGTTGCACCGGGCACCGCAGTGAAGCAGAACCAGGCACTGGCCATCGTGGTCAGCGGCGAGGCGGCGGTGTTCCGTGCCAACGCGCTGGCTGCATCGGCCGAGGCCGAGGCCGCGCGCCTGGCCTATGGCCGTGACAAGGCCCTGGTCGACCAGGGCGTGGTCGCGCGCCAGGAAATGGAAGCCTCGCGCGCACGTTCGCTGGCGGCACAGGCGCAGGCCGCTGCCGCGCAGGCGCAGGCCGCAGCCAACGGTGCGCCCGACGCCAGTGGTCGCGTGCGCATCACCAGCCCGGTGGCCGGCATCGTCGGCAACGTGCAGGTCACCCCGGGTGGCGTGGTCGCCGCCGGCAGCGCGGTGGCCGACGTCGCCGACCCGGCGATGAACGAGCTGGTGTTCACCGCACCGCCGGCGCTGGCCGCGCAGGTGACGCCGGGCATGAAGCTGGAAGTAAGCGTGCCGGGGGGCAGCTTCACCGCCACCGTTACCGGCTCGGCCGCCGATGTGCGCCAGCAGGGTGGCGTCGCGGTGATCCGCGCCACACCGGTGGATGCCTCGCTGCCGCCGGCCGGTTCGCCGGTGTCGGCGGTGGTGGTCACCGAAGGCCAGGACGGTTCGCTCAGCGTGCCCGCCGATGCGGTGCAGAACGTCGATGGCGGCAGCGCAGTATTCGTCGCCGTCGATGGCGGCTTCAAGGCGCAGCCGGTCCTGGCCGGACGCCGCGCCGGCGACCGCATCGAGATCCTCGGTGGGCTGACCGGAAACGAGCGCATCGTCGGTGCCAACGCCTTCCTGCTCAAGGCCGAACTGGCCAAGGGCGAAGCCGAGCACGGCCACTGAGGAGGCGACCATGTTCAAGCTGATCATTGAAACAGCGGTGCGCCACCGCTGGCTGGTGGTGTTCATGGCGGCGTTGATCGCTGCGGTGGGCCTGTTCCAGCTGGGCAAGCTGCCGATCGACGCGGTGCCGGACATCACCAACCGCCAGGTGCAGATCAACACGGTGGCGCCGGCGCTGACCCCGGAGCAGATCGAGCGGCAAGTGACTTACCCGCTGGAGACCGCGCTGGCCGGCATTCCCGGCCTGACCACCACCCGTTCGCTGTCGCGCAATGGCTTCTCGCAGGTGACCGCGATCTTCACCGATGCCACCGACATCTACTTCGCGCGCCAGCAGGTGGCCGAGCGCATGCGCGAAGCGGCCGATGACCTGCCCGATGGCGCATCGCCGATGCTGTCGCCGGTCACCACCGGCCTTGGCGAAGTGCTGATGTGGACGGTGGACTTCACCACGTTCGATCCAGCCAGGCTGGCCAAGCCCGGTGAAGCCGGCTGGCAGGCCGGTGAGGTCTACCGCACACCGGAAGGCAACCTGCTGCGCACGCCGGAAGAACGCGCGACCTACCTGCGTACCGTGCAGGACTGGATCATCGCGCCGCAGATGCGCTCCAGCCCGGGGCTGGCCGGTGTCGATACGGTCGGCGGCTACGTCAAGGAATACGGCGTGCATCCGGACAGCGCGCGGCTGGCCGCGCACGGCCTCGGCCTGGCCGACCTGGTCACCGCGCTGCAGCGTTCCAATGTGCAGGCCGGTGCCGGTTTCGTGCAGCGTGCCGGCGAAGGCCTGGTGGTACGTGCCGATGGCCTGGCGCTGACCACCGACGATCTTGCACAGGCGCCGGTGGCCACCCGCAATGGCGTGGTGGTGCGCGTGGCCGATGTGGCCACCGTGGAACTGAGCCGCGCGCCGCGCCTGGGTGCAGCCAGCCGCAACGGCCACGAAGCCGTGCTCGGTACCGCGCTGATGATTGCCGGTGGCAACAGCCGCACTGTGGCGCAGGCCGCTGCGGCGCGCCTTGAACAGGTGAACAAATCGCTGCCGGCCGACATCGTGGCCGCGCCGGTGCTGGACCGCAGCGTGCTGGTCAATTCGACCATCAAGACCGTGGCCAAGAACCTCACCGAAGGTGCGCTGCTGGTGGTGGTGGTGCTGTTCCTGCTGCTGGGCAACCTGCGTGCGGCGACGATCACCGCGCTGGTGATTCCGCTGTCGTTCCTGTTCGCAGTGATCGGCATGAACCGCTTCGGCATCAGCGGCAACCTGATGAGCCTGGGTGCGCTGGACTTCGGCATCCTGGTCGACGGTGCGGTGATCGTGGTCGAATCGACGCTGCTGATGCTGGGCCAGCGCCGCGCCGAACTGGGCCGTGCGCTGACCGCGATGGAACGCCTCCGCGTGGCCGCCGATTCGGCGCTGAAGATGGCGCGCCCGGCGGCCTTCGGCCAGCTGATCATCCTGCTGGTGTTCGCGCCGATCCTCACCCTGGAAGGTGTGGAGGGCAAGACGTTCCACCCGATGGCGGCCACCTTCATGCTGGCCCTGATCGGTGCCTTCATCTTCTCCTTCACCTTCGTGCCGGCGATGGCCGCGTTGCTGGTGCGCGAGCCCAAGGTGAAAGACGGCGATGCACACGCCGACGATGGCGAGCACGAAACCAAGCTGATCCGTGTGCTGCGCGCGCGCATCGAGCCGGTGGTGCGCAAGGCCGTGGCACACCCGCGCACGGTGCTGGCCGGTGCGGTGATGATGGTGGTGGTGGGCATCGGCTCGTTCTCGCTGCTGGGCCGCGAGTTCATGCCGACGCTGGATGAAGGCAACGTGGCGATGCAGGCCCTGCGCGTGCCATCGACCTCGCTGGAGCAGTCGCTGGCGATGCAGCTGGCGCTGGAAAAGGCGATCGCCAAACAGCCGGAAGTGGAAACCGTGTTCTCGCGCACCGGTACTGCCGAGGCGGCGATCGACCCGATGCCGACCAACATTTCCGACAGCGTGATCGTGCTGAAGCCGCGCAAGGACTGGCCCGATCCGAAGCTGGCCAAGGACGCACTGGTAGCGCGCTTCGAAAAACTGGCCGGGCAGCAGCTGGGCAACAGCTTCGAGTTCAGCCAGCCGATCGAGCTGCGCTTCAACGAGCTGATTTCCGGCGTGCGTACCGACCTGGCCGTAATGATCTTCGGCGATGACTTCAGCCAGCTGCAGAAGGTGGCCGACCAGGTGGCACTGAAGCTGCGCGCGGTGGATGGCGCGGCCGACGTGCGGGTGGAGCAGATCTCCGGCCTGCCCACGCTGAACGTGGCGATCGACCATGTGGCAGCGGCGCAGTACGGGCTGACCGCGGCGGATGTGAGTGATGCGTTGTCCACCGGCATCGGCGGTACTGCGGCCGGCAAGATCTTCGAAGGGGATCGCCGCTTCAACGTGGTGGTAAGGCTGGACGATGCCTCGCGCAACGATCCGGACCAGCTGGCGTCACTGCCGATCGCCACGCCGTCGGGGCTGGTGATTCCGCTGTCGTCGGTAGCGCGTATCACGGTCAGCGAAGGACCGAACCAGATCAGCCGCAACAACGGCAGCCGCCGCGTGGTGGTGCAGGCCAATGTGCGTGGGCGTGACCTGGGCGGCTTCGTCGGCGAGGCGCAGGCCGCCGTGGCCGACGTGGCACTGCCGCCGGGCGCCTACCTGACCTGGGGCGGCCAGTTCGAGAACCTGCAGCGTGCGGAGAAGCGGCTGGCGACGGTGGTGCCGGTGGTGTTCCTGCTGATCGGCAGCCTGCTGTTCATGGCCCTGCGCAGCGGCAAGGAAGCCATTCTGGTGTTCAGCTGCGTGCCGCTGGCACTGGTCGGTGGCATCCTCGCGCTGCTGCTGCGTGGCATGCCGTTCTCGGTATCGGCGGCGGTCGGCTTCATTGCCGTCTCCGGCGTGGCGACCTTGAACGGCCTGGTGCTGATGCAGGCGATCCGCGAACGCCTGGATGCCGGTGATCTGCCGCTGCAGGCGGCGATCAACGGTGCCTCCAGCCGCATCCGCGCGGTGCTGACCACGGCGCTGGTGGCGATCGTCGGCTTCATTCCGATGGCCATTGCCAGTGGTTCCGGTGCGGAAGTGCAGAAGCCACTGGCGACGGTGGTGATCGGCGGCCTGATCACCGCCACCGTACTGACCCTGCTGGTGCTGCCGACGTTTGCCGCGCGCGTGGCCAAGCCGCGGGCGGTGGGGTGAGCTGAGAGGGGGTCGGAGCCCTTTCCGTGGGAAAGGGATCCGACCCCGTGACCGGGTCGGATCCCCGCCCATCGGGCGGGGCTCTGACCCGATCCAGGTTGGCGGCCAGCGGCCGGCACTACCCTGGAATGGTCAGGCCTTCTTGCGCTCGGCGATGTACGCCTGGATCTGCTGTTCCAGCACCGGCAGCGGCACCGAGCCCTGCTTCAGCAGGGTGTCGTGGAAACCCTTGATGTCGAACTTGTCGCCCAGCTCCTTCTCGGCCTGCGCACGCAGGCGCACGATGGCGATCTCGCCCAGCTTGTAGCTCAGCGCCTGCCCCGGCCAGGAGATGTAACGGTCCACTTCGGTGGTCACTTCATGCTCGCTCAGCGCGGTGTGGTCGCGCAGGTAGGCCAGTGCCTGCTCGCGGGTCCAGCCCTTGCTGTGCACGCCGGTGTCGATCACCAGGCGCGCCGCACGCCACATTTCGTAGGTCAGGCGGCCGAAATCCTCGTACGGGGTTTCGTAGATGCCCATCTCCACGCCCAGCTTCTCGCAGTACAACGCCCAGCCTTCGCCATAGGCGGAAATGTAGGCGTTGCGGCGGAACTCGGGCAGGTTCTTCTGCTCGGCGGCGATGGCGCCCTGCAGCGCGTGGCCCGGATCGGATTCATGCAGGGTCAGCGCCGGCAGGTTGTACAGCGGGCGCGACGGCAGGTTGTAGGTGTTGAGCCAGTAGGTGCCCATGCCACCACGGCCGGCGGTCCAGAACGGCGCGATATCCGGCGGCACCGGCACGATGGTGAAGCGCGCGCGCGGCAGCGTCATGTACTTGCCGAGCTGGCCATCGGCACGCTTGGAAATCCACGCGGCACGCGACAGCAGCTCCTGCGGGGTCTTGGCGTAGAACTGCGGGTCGGTGCGCAGGAAGGTCAGGAACTCGGCGAAGCTGCCCTTGAACTTCACCTGCTTGATGATGTCGTTCATCTCGCCCTGGATGCGAGCGACTTCGTCCAGGCCGATGCGGTGGATCTCGTCCGGCGACAGGTCCAGCGTGGTGTATTCATGGATCTGCTGCTTGTAGTACGCCTTGCCATCGGGCATCGCTTCGGCGGCCAGGGTGGTGCGCGCCTGCGGCACGTACTCGTTGACGAAGAAGGTGCGCAGCTGCTGGAACGCCGGCACCACCTTGCCGCTGATCGCTTCACGCGCCTGCGCCTGCAGCTTGGCCTGCTCGGCGGCCGGAATGCTGTTGGGCAGCTTCTTGAACGGCGCGTACAGCGGCGATTCGGTCGGGTCCATCAGCTCGGCGACGGTGGCGATGGACACCTCGCGGCCATCGAGCACCGCACGCGGCACGCTGAAGCCACGCTTCAGGCCGGCGCGCATGTTCTCGGTCTGCTGGCCGAAGTAGCGCGGCACATCATTCAGGCGGGCGATGTAGTTCTGGTAGTCCTGCGCGGTCTTCATCTCGCGCCGGGCCATGAAGGACAGGTTGGACCAGAACGAGGAGTCGGCGTTGAACGGCATCTCGTAGCCGCGCAGGCGCACTTCCTCGGCCAGGTTGAACACCTGGTCGTGGTAGATCGCGTAGTTGACCTGGTTGTCGGCCGACAGGGTCTTCGGGTCGATCTTCTTCAATGCGGCCAGGGTTTCGTCCCAGACCTTCAGGCGCGCCTGCTGCGCGGCCGGGCCGACGTCGGGCATGCGGGTGGCATTGGCCGGCGCGTCTTCATCTTCGCTGGCCTCGCCGCCGCCTTGCTGGCGCCACTTCCATTCCTTCTCATACAGCGCGCGGAAGGCGGCATCGGCAGGCGATTCGGTGGCCACGCTGGCTGGCGCGGCAGCGGCGGGCGGCGCGGCCAGGGCCACGGCGGGGGCGGACAGGGCGATCAGCAGGGCAACGGCAAGACGGGTTTTCACGAGCACAGGTTCCCGGGAAGGCAGACCCCGATCATGGCACCGCCCACCGCCGGTGGCATGGGACGAAGGTCCTGCCTGCAGCGCCGTAGGCGCGTGGTAGAGCCGACTGGGTAGAGCCGACTGTTAGTCGGCTGCTCTCCCGCCAGACGTGGCAAAGTCCGCGCTCCGCGCGAAAGTCGACTGACAGTCGACTCTACACACGGCAGACCGCATCCCGGCGCAGCCTCAATGGCTGGCCCTGTCGCGCTTCCAGCCGCGGTGCTTGATGTCCAGGTGCAGGCTGTACAGCGCGGTGAACGCCGGGAACAGGTTCTGCAGCACACCCACCGAGTCCTGCTTGGCCGAGAACAGGAAGTAGCTCAGCGTCATCAGGCTGCCGACCACGCTCATGTACCAGAACAGGCGCGGGATGACCGGCTTGCCGGCGCGCTTGGAGGCGATGAACTGGACCAGCCAGCGGCCGCCGAACATCAGCGCGCCGGTGTAGCCGATCAGCTTCCAGCCGGTCACGTGCAGGCCGGTCCAGTACAGCCAGGTCAGCGGCTGGTCCAGCCAGTGCAGCTCCAGATCCATCAACGCTCCTCCACCGCGGTGCGCTTGCTGCGGGTGATCAGCCAGGCCACGCCGCGCAGGTCGCGGATGCCGACCAGCGCGCGGCCCAGGTTGTTGTACTTGGACACGCCGGCCGTACGGTGGCGGTGGTTGACCGGCACGCTGGTGGTCTTCCAGCCGGCGCGCTGCATCAGCGCCGGCAGGTAGCGGTGCATGTGGTCGAAGTACGGCAGGTCGAGGAACGCGCTGCGCTCGAACAGCTTGATGCCGCAGCCGGTATCGGGGGTGTCGTCGCGCAGCATGCGTGCGCGGATGGCGTTGGCCCAGCGGCTGGCCCAGCGCTTGCTGCCGCTGTCCTGGCGGTTGACGCGCCAGCCGGCGAACAGCTTCACCTGCGCCTCGGCGGCATCGCGCGCGGCCAACAGCTTGGGAATATCGGCCGGATCGTTCTGGCCGTCACCATCGAGAGTGGCGATCCAGGGCGCCCGTGCATGCTTGACGCCGGTGCGCACGGCGGTGCTCTGCCCGCTCTGGTTCACGTGGTGCAGCACCCGCAGTTCCGGCGTGGTCGCCTTCAGGCCCTGCAGCACGGCCAGGGTGTCATCGCGCGAGTGGTCGTCGATGTAGACGATCTCGAACGGCAGACGGCCGCGCAGCGCAGCGGTGATTTCAGCGACCAGCGGTGCGACGTTGTCACGCTCGTTGAACACCGGAACGACAACGGAAAGCTCGGGTTGGCTCATAAGGCACTCGGCCAAAGGGAAACAAAGACCGCGCATTCTCCGAAACCGAGGTTATCCGAAGATGAACCCGGCGGCGTGAGGATCCCTCCTCAGGCGCGGTCGCCAAAATACTCGCGGCACCACGCCACGACGGGCGGCAGGCCTTGTTCGATCGGGGTCACCGCATCGAAGCCGAAAGCGTCATGGGCGCGCCGGGTATCGGCCATCGTGCGCACCATGTCGCCGGGCTGCATGGGCTTGTAGACCTTCTGCGCAGGACGGCGGGCCGCCTGCTCGATCACGCCGATGAAGCGCTCCAGCTCGACCGGCGTATGGTTGCCGAGGTTGAACACCCGGTGCGGCACCGGACCATCGGCCGGATGCGCGAGCGCGCCGAGGATACCGGCCACGATGTCGGAAACATGTGTGAAATCGCGCTGCATGCGACCTTCGTTGAACACGTCGATCGGCCGCCCGGCCAGCACCGCGCGCGAGAACAGCAGCGGCGCCATGTCCGGCCGGCCCCACGGGCCATACACGGTGAAGAAGCGCAGGCCGGTGGCGTGCAGGCCGTACAGCTGCGCATAGGTGTAGGCCATCAGCTCGTTGGCGGCCTTGGTGGCCGCGTACAGCGAGCGCGGCTGGTCCACGCGCTGGTCTTCGGAGAACGGCGGCGTGGCCGAATCGCCATACACCGAGCTGCTGGAGGCATACACCAGGTGCTGCACGCCGCGATGGCGGCACAGCTCGAGCATGTTGACGAAGCCGACCAGGTTGCTGTCGACGTAGGCCTGCGGGTTTTCCAGCGAGTAGCGCACGCCGGCCTGTGCGGCCAGATGGATCACGGCGGTCGGCTGCACCTCATCGAACAGCGCGGCCAGGCCGTCGCGGTCGGTCAGGTCCAGTGTGCGCAGGTCCAGCGCCGGGCACAGCGCAGCCACGCGATCACGCTTGATCTGCGGGTCGTAGTAGTCGTTGAAGTTGTCCAGGCCGACCACGGCCTGACCGGCCTCCAGCAGCGCGCGGGCGGTGTAGGCACCGATGAAGCCGGCAGCGCCGGTGAGCAGGATGGTCATCGCGGGTCTCGATCAAAGCGCCCCGCTGCCAACGGCGTGGCCGACGTCGCGGGGATGCGTCGGCCCGCGTGATGTGGCGCCGGGCTCAGCCCTGGCGCGTACGCAGCTTTTCCAGCACGCCGTCCAGGGTGTCCAGGTCGGTGTAATGGATGATCAGCTTGCCCTTGCCGCCACGGCCGTGATTGATCGCGACCTTGGCGCCGAGCGCTTCGGACAGCTCGGTTTCCAGCGAGGCGATGTCGGCCTGCTGCACCTTCGGCGTGGCCACCGGGCGGTTGCTCGGCACCTTGCCGGCGGCGAAGGCCTGCGCACGGCGCTCGACCTCGCGCACCGACCAGCCTTCATCGGCCGCTTCCTGCGCCAGCTTGCCGGCCAGCTCGGGGGCCAGGGTCAGCAGCGCGCGGGCGTGGCCCATTTCCAGACGGCGGGTTTCCAGCAGCAGGCGGATCGCCACCGGCAGCTCCAGCAGGCGCAGCAGGTTGGACACCGCCGCGCGCGAGCGGCCGACGGCCTCGGCGGCCTCGGCGTGGGTGAGAGTGAACTCGCTGATCAGGCGCTGCAGCGCCTCGGCTTCTTCCAGCGGGTTGAGGTCTTCGCGCTGGATGTTCTCGATCAGCGCCATCGCGATGACGGTGCGGTCTTCCAGCTCGCGCACCACCACCGGCACTTCGTCCAGGCCGGCCAGCTGCGAAGCGCGCCAGCGGCGTTCACCGGCGACGATTTCGTAGTTGCCCGCCGGCAGCTGGCGCACCAGGATCGGCTGGATCACGCCCTGCGACTTGATCGAATCGGCCAGCTCGGACAGCTTGCCCTCGTCCATTTCGCGGCGCGGCTGGTACTTGCCCGGCTGTAGCTGGCCCACGGCCAGCTTGCGCAGCACCTCACCCGGCAGCGGCTCGATCACCGCGGTGGTGGCCTGCACCTGGCTGACCGCGCCTTTCGGGCCCAGCAGCGCATCCAGGCCACGGCCGAGGCCCCGCTTCTTGGCTGCCGGCTTGCTGCTGGTCATCAGACGGTCTCCACGGCCTTGGCGGCCTTGTTGCGTTCGTTGTTGCGGCGGATGATCTCGCCGGCCAGGCCCAGGTAGGCGACGCCACCGCGCGAGGCGCGGTCGTAGCCGACGATGCTCTGGCCGTGGCTGGGTGCCTCGGCCAGGCGCACGTTGCGCGGCACGATGGTGCGGAACACGCGGTCGCCGAAGTGCTCGGTGAGCTCGGCCGACACCGCGTTGGCCAGGTTGTTGCGCACATCGAACATGGTGCGCAGCACGCCTTCGATCTCCAGCGCCGGGTTCAGGCTGGTGCGCAGCGCTTCGATGGTTTCCACCAGCGCGCTCAGGCCTTCCAGTGCGTAGTACTCGCACTGCATCGGCACGATCACCGAATCGGCAGCGGCCAGCGCGTTGAGCGTCAGCAGCGACAGCGCCGGCGGGCAGTCGATCAGGATGAAGTCGTACTCCTCGCGGATCGGCGCCAGCGCACGCTTCAGGCGCTGCTCGCGCTCGCTCTCGCCCATCAGCTGGATCTCGGCCGCAGTCAGGTCGATGTTGCCGGGCAGCAGGTCGTAGCCCTCGGCGGTCTGCACGCGCACGTCGGCGGCGCTGTTCTCGCCGAGCAGCAGATCGCAGGTGGAGGCGGCCAGCTCGCGCTTGTCCACGCCGCTGCCCATGGTCGCGTTGCCCTGCGAATCAAGGTCGACCAGCAGCACGCGCTTGGGTGCGTTGGCCAGGGAAGCGGCCAGGTTGACGGCGGTCGTGGTCTTGCCGACGCCACCCTTCTGGTTGGCGATGGCGATGATGCGGGCCATGCAGGTGTGCCTCGTCGACGGATGGTTGGGACCGGTCATTATGCGTACAACCGGCCCCGGGCGGAAATCGTGAATCGCCAACCCGTTGTTCCACAAGGGGCTGGCGACGGCAATCAAGGACCTGTAACGGTGACCAGGTGACGTTCGCCGGCCAGGCCGGGCACGCTCAGCGGGGTCACCTCGCGCACCTGCCAGCCGGCCGGCAGCTCCGCGATCTCCTCATGGGGATAGACGCCTTTCATGGCCAGCAGTACGCCACCAGGGCGCAGCAGGTGGCCGCCGACACGGACGATGCCGGCCAGGGTGTCCATCGCGCGCGCGGTCAGCTGGTCGTAGCGACCAGCCTCGTCCAGCGCCTCGGCACGCGATTCGGCCACGCGGGCATTGCCCAGGCCGAGCTGGCGCACCGCCTCGCGCATGAAGCGGGCCTTCTTGCCGTTGCTTTCCACCAGGGTGACCTGCAGGCCCGGGCAGGCGATGGCCAGCGGGATGCCGGGCAGGCCGGGGCCGGTACCGAGATCGGCCAGGCTGCCATCGGCCACGAACGGCTGCATCGCCAGCGAGTCGAGCAGGTGGCGGGTGACCATCTCCTGCGGGTCGCGGATAGCGGTGAGGTTGTAGGTGCCGTTCCAGCGGTGCAGCAGGGCCAGGTAGCGCAGCAGCGGCGGCGCCAGCGCGGCGTCCAGGCCCATGCTGGCCAGGCCCTGTTCCAGCGTGGCGGCCACGCTGGCGGGAAGTGGGTGTTCGCTCATGCCGGCATTATCGCCGGTTTTGCACGCTGATTCCCCGCTTCGGTGCGCGGCGTCAATCGGCATGCCAGGCCAATGCGGCGCGGAACTGCCCGGTGGCCTGCCACTCATGCAGATGCCAGCGCACGGCCTCGCCCAGTTCCGGGTCGCACCAGCGCAGGTGCAGGGCGCCATCGGCCCCTGGCGCCAGCTGCAGGCGGTGCAGGCCGAACGAGATACCCTGCCCGTGGGCCTTGAGCATCGCCTCCTTGGCGCACCACACGCGGAAGAACCAATGCTCGCGGCCGGCCTCGTCCAGGCTTTCCAGCCAGGCCACCTCGGCGGGGTGGAAGAAGCGCTGCACGATCTCCAGCAGCCGCGCGCGCGGCCGCAGCAGCTCCAGGTCGACGCCCAGGCGGACGCCCTCGCCCAGCGCCACCAGCAGCACCTCGCCGCTGTGGCTCCAGCCGGTGCCGTAGTGGGCCAGCGCGCCGCTCAGCTCCGGCCGGCCCTTGTCGTCGCGGACCAGCGGCAGCGTCTCCGGATCGGTGCCCAGTGCCTGTGCCAGTACCTGGCGTGCCTGCGGTTCGCCGCGCTGGCCGGGCACGTGCGGGCGCCGCCAGACCGTGACCGGGCCGAAGCGCCAGGGGCCGTCGAGGGTGGCTGGCAGGCTCATCCGCACGCGCCCATCACGCAATTGCACGACGGGTTCACGGCCGAGCGCGTCAACTGGTCACAGTTTCCCACCGGAGGTTCGATCATGGGCATCATCATCTGGCTGATCGTCGGCGGCATCGTAGGCTGGCTGGCCAGCATCATCATGAAGCGTGATGCCCAGCAGGGCATCATCCTCAACATCGTGGTCGGCATCGTCGGCGCGCTGATTTCCGGCTGGCTGTTCGGCGGCGGCATCAACGAAGCGATCACCCTCCGCACCTTCCTGTTCTCGCTGATCGGTGCGGTGATCCTGCTGGCGATCGTCAACCTGTTCACCCGCAAGAGCATACGGTGATCTGAGGGTCGTGCCGGCCGCTGGCCGGCAGGCGTTGCAGAACGGGCCCGGCAATCGTCGGGCCCGGTTCATTCATCCCAATTGCACCCACGCCGGCGCATGGTCGCTCGGGCGTTCCCAGGTGCGCGGCTCGCGATCAATGCCCGACGCCACCGCGCTGGCCTTCAGCGCATCGGAGACCAGGGTCAGGTCGATGCGCAGGCCCAGGTTGCGGCGGAAGCCGGCCGCGCGGTAATCCCACCAGCTGAACACGCCGGCTTCGTCGTTGTGCAGGCGGAAGCCATCGTGCAGCCCCAGCTGCAGCAGCTTGTTGAGTGCACCGCGCTCGGCGGTGGAGGTGAGGATGTGGTTCTCGTTCCACACCTCCGGGTCGTGCACGTCGCGCGCATCCGGGGCGATGTTGAAGTCGCCCATCACGATCAGCTTCGGGTGGCGCTGCAGTTCTTCGGCGATCCACGCGTGCACCGCCTCCAACCAGCGCAGCTTGTAGTCGTATTTGTCGGTACCGATGTCCTGGCCGTTGACCACGTACAGGTTGATCACGCGCAGGTCGCCAAAGGTGCCGGCGATGACACGCTTCTGCTCGTCCTCGAAGCCGGGAATGCCGATCTGCACGTCCTGCGCCGGCTCACGCGACAGCAGGGCCACGCCGTTGTAGGTCTTCTGGCCGGCGAACACGCTGCGGTAGCCCGCGGCGATCAGCGCCGAATCGGGGAACTTGTGGTCCTCCAGCTTGGTTTCCTGGATACCGACGATGTCCGGGCCGAACGCCTTGAGCCACTGCTCCAGGTGCGGCAGGCGGACATTGAGCGAATTGACGTTCCACGAGGCGATCTTCATAGGGGCATTCTACCCGGCCCTGCTTTGGTAGGCGCCAACCTTGGTTGGCGCGTGGATGCCCCGTGTGCCAACCAGGGTTGGCACCTACCGGTAGTGCCGGCCGCTGGCCGGCAACCCCATGAACCCCAGCGACGTTACCGCAGCAGGAACCGCAACAACCCCGCAATCCTCGAATACGGCGGCCGCAGCCGGTCACTGGCCGCCCAGCGCGACTGCCACAGCACCGGCAGCCGCTTGCTCATCGCATCGAAGCCGGCCCGGCCGTGGTAGGCGCCCATGCCGCTGGCGCCCACCCCGCCAAACGGCAGGCCATCAGCAGCGAAGTGCAGCAGCGTGTCATTCACCGTCACCCCGCCCGCCACCACCTGGCCTAGGATGCGCTCCACCGTCGCCGTGTCATGGCTGAAGGGGTACAGCGCCAACGGCCGGTCGCGCGACAGTACATCAGCCAGCGCCGCCTCCAGGTCCGGATAAGCGCGCACCGGCAGGATCGGGCCGAAGATCTCCTCGCGCATCAGTTCCAGGTCGTCGGGCGGGTCCAGCACCACGGTCGGCACCAGCAGGCGCTCGCGGTCGGCACGCGCCTCATCCACCTGCGCCAGCGGGATGACCGGCACGCCGCGTTCGCGCGCCTGCGCCAGATAGCCCTGCAGGCGCCGGTACTGGCCGTCGTTGATGATCCGCGTGTAGTCGCCGGCATCGCTGAAATCGCCGTAGCGTTCGCGCACCTGCTGCTGCAGCGCCTGTACGAACTCGCGCTGGCGCGCGGTATCGATCAGCACGTAATCCGGCGCGATACAGGTCTGCCCTGCGTTGAACCACTTGCCGGTGGCCAGCCGCGCGGCGGCCTTTTCCAGTGGGAAATCGTGGCAGACGATGGCCGGCGACTTGCCACCCAGTTCCAGCGTGACCGGCACCAGATGCTCGGCGGCCGCCGCCATCACCTTGCGGCCAATGGCCGTCGAGCCGGTGAACAGCAGATGGTCCAGCGGCAGCGAGGACACCGCCGCGGCCACGTCCGCCCCACCCTGCACCACCGCCACGCGTTCGGGCGGAAACACGCTGGCCAGCAGATCGGCCAGGAACGCGCTGGTGCGCGGGGTATGTTCGGACGGCTTCAACAGCACGTGGTTGCCTGCGGCGATGGCGGTGGCCAGCGGCACCAGTGCCAGCGTGACCGGGTAGTTCCAGGGCGAGATCACCCCGACCACGCCCAGCGGCGTCGGCCGCAGCTGCGCGCGCGCCGGCCACAGTCGCCAGCCCGCACCCACCCGCTGCGGTTTCGACCAGCGCCGCAGGTGGCGGCGCAGGTGGTCGATGGCTGACAGCACGCTCATGCCATCGGCCAGTTTCGATTCAACGTGGGCGCGGTGGCCGAAGTCTTCGGCGATGGCCGCAGCCATTTCATCCAGGCGCGCCTTCAGTGCGTCGCGCAGGCGCCGCAGGTCGTGCTCGCGCTGGTCGAGCGTGGGCCGCTGCGAATGCCAGGCGCTGCGCAGGGTGTGCAGGAGGGCGGGGAGGTCGGCCGGGGTGATGGTGGTCATGGGCCGACTATACGGCGTGCCGCATTATCCGACGGGGTCAGATCCTTTTCGCGCGCGAAAGGGATCTGACCCCATGAACCGTATGGCCGAGACCCCTGGAAACCCGGAGGTGCCGACCGTTGAGTCACACAGGCCTACTCAGGCTCATGCTCCAACTGCCACTCACGCAGGATCTCGACCTCCCTTGCAATCAGCATCGACTCTGCTGCCGGGGCATCGGAGAAACCTTCGCCTGACATTGGAGTCATCCGCAGCGGGGCACTTGGGGTGCCTACGAAGAAATGGGGTGTAAAGCAGTAGGGTGCATCACCGGCCTCGGTGGGCTGCTTCATCAACGTCGCAAAGACCGCATTGATCGGCATTTTCGGTTTGATGCCAGAGCACCACGGTTGCGACGTGAATGTGTCAGGAACGCGCTCACCATAACGATTGAACTCAACAACACCGGACACTTTGCCCAGGGTGACGCGGCGCACCCGAGGTACATCGTCCTTCAATCCTGTTTCGACCAGCCAGCCGGAATTGTCATGCGAAGTGCAACTACAGTCGCAGGTCACCAACGTTGCATTGGGTACAGCGTCGTTCCAGGACAACCAGACCTTCTCCGTCTCGCATGCTTCCCGGATCGCGGGTGATCTGCGCTCTATCTGGGCGCTACCTTGTCGATTCCCGGCGACGAGTGATTCCACTACCCGAGGGTGGCCTGAAAGCACCCTGCGCGCCTGCGCGTAGTCCATTCCGTCCCGCACGACAGGCGCTTTGTCGGTGCCATCTGTGTTGGTGCGCTGGTCGGCGCCGTTGTTACCGTGATGGCCGCTGCGAGAGAAAGGCGGTGCATGGCCGGTTCCGATTCGATGAATCACGCATGCTATGCGAAACGGTGGTACATGACGCGAAGTCGGGCCGTTCGCGTCATAGATTGTCAGTCCCGCCTACAACGCCCACTCTGCCGCGCGTCTGGATGCACCACCTTGCCCCTACACGATAGAACGATGTGCAAATTCGTACTTGTTTCATGGTCATACGGCATCGATGTCCTGAAAGTCGTGTACTTCCACCACTGCGAACATGAAGTGATGCGACAGGTGCATGCCTTCTTCATCGGATGCCTTCTCGTTGCCGGATCCGTCGATACCCACGCGCAGCCCATTGATTCCAAAGATGCTGTCCTGGACTTCGAGCGCGACCACATCGCGCTGGTGGGCGACCGCCTGGCCGCCCTCGTCGGCGAGCTCGATGGCGATGCCACGCCCGGCGCCAGCATCGGCACGGTGCTCAACGCACTCGCGGACAGGCTGGAACGAACGATCTGCCGGCGACAGACTCCTGTCGATGAGCCCTCAAGATCGACCGTAGTCTGCGATGCCCCTGATGTAGAGAGCCTCTTTCCCCACTACGCGGCCCTGCGCCGAACGACGACACCGGCAGAACACGAGCAGCGCGGCCGTCGCCTTCTGGATGCCTATGTCACATTGCTGAAGGATGCACCGGATGTCGTCCTCACACGACCACGCGGAGATGAAGCGGTGGACGGGCTGTTGCACTTGCTCTTTCCGTTCGAAGCTTGGAACGAGAGGCTGAACATCCCACGCCATGAGGTGCACTTCCCATTTGTTCCTGTATGCAACCTCGTTGTAGCCCGCGCTGCGCGTTGTCCGGGATCCGATCAGTTGCTCATTCAGATTGGGCAGGCAGGCGACGAAAGTGAACAGCGCTTGTTCTGCATCAAGGAGTTCTCAAGGCGGCAACTGGCGGAAGAGGGTGACTGCATGGAAATGGCCGCCACAAGCCCCTAATGCCCATCGCGCCCCTCGCCTGCAAATGAAGGCTTCCTGGAGAATGAACTTGTTGAGCTTGATCTTCACCGTGCTCGCAACACTGGTTTCAACGGAGGATGCGAAGACTGACAGCGGGGAACTGGTACACGCTGGCAGCAATATCACACTGCGATACGACGGTGAGCAGAGCGGTCGTTACCGGAACCTGTCTGTGATGAAGCAGGGCAAGCTGGTGCGCCGTTTGGAGATGAGTGCGCGATCTCACACGCTGTTCGAGCACAATACCCAGCCGATGACATCTCCTGACGGTCGATACGTGCTGATCACCGAGTTGGAATCCGGTCAGCTTGGATTTCCGGATGGGCGCCGTTCTGAGCACGAAAGGCAATACTGCGGATTCATCGACACGTTCAGCGGCTGCCTGCTCGCGCGTCAGACCGGGCAATTCTGTGGAGGGCAGTTCAATGACGCTGGCATCTGGGTATCTCCGGCCTTCCCTGACCTGGCCGTCGCGGATGGGCGCCCTACCGCAGAGGACTATGCCTCAGGCCGCCTGAGCCCATCGGATGCACCCGATAGTTCCCTCGACAACCTTCTGCGCTGCGACCCGCCAGGTCCAGTAAACATGGACTACTACAGGACGCTGATCGATGCCGGAATTTTCGAGTTCACGCCTTCGCAGAGAGCGGCGCTGTATGGCGGGTAGAGTCGACTGTCAGTCGACTATCGCGCGCAGCGCGGGGTTTTCAGAGGTACCGCCAACAGCAGTCGACTAACAGTCGACTCTACCCCGCCTCATCTACCGCATTTCCACAAACAGAAAGGCCGCGGTCTGCACCGCGGCCTCTCTTTCATCCGATGACCATCATTCCTACTTGGTGATATCCACGTCCTTGGTCTCGCGCAGGAACAGGCCGCCGATCACCACCGACATCAGCGCGATGATGATGGGGTACCACAGGCCGTAGTACAGGTTGCCGGTACCGGCTACCAGCGCGAACGAGATCGCCGGAAGGAAGCCACCGAACCAGCCGTTGCCGATGTGGTACGGCAGCGACATCGAGGTGTAGCGGATGCGGGTCGGGAACAGTTCCACCAGGTAGGCAGCGATCGGGCCGTAGACCATGGTCACGTACAGCACCAGCAGCCACAGCATGAACACCGTGCCGGCGATGTTGATGCGCGCGCCGTCGGCCTTGGCCGGGTAGCCGGCGGTGGTCAGGGCGGTCTTCAGTTCCGCACCGAACGCATCGGCCTTGGCCTTGCCTTCTTCCTTGGTCAGGCCAGCGGCTTCATACGAGGTGACGCTGGCGCTGCCCACGTTCACCATCGCCAGCGAACCGGCGGCGGCAGGCTGCACGTCATACGGCACGCCGGCTTTGGTCAGCGCAGCGGTGGCCACGTCGCAGGAGCTGGTGAACTTGCGCAGACCCACCGGATCGAACTGGAACGAGCAGGTGTTCGGATCGGCCACGACCAGTGCCGGCGAGCTGCTGCGGGCCTCTTCGATGGCCGGGTTGGCGAAGTGGGTCAGGCCCTTGAAGATCGGGATGTAGGTGACGGCGGCCAGCAGGCAGCCGGCCAGGATGATCTTCTTGCGGCCGATACGGTCGGACAGCCAGCCGAAGAAGATGAAGAACGGCACGCCCAGCGCCAGCGCCGCGGCAATCAGCAGATAGGAGGTGGTGGCGTCGACCTTCAGCATGCTGCTGAGGAAGAACAGCGCGTAGAACTGGCCGCCGTACCAGACCACGGCCTGACCAGCCGCCGCACCGAGCAGGACCAGCAGCATCAGCTTCAGGTTGCCGCCCTTCAGGCTGTCACGGAACGGGGTCTTGGAGCCCTTGCCTTCCGACTTCATCTGCTGGAACAACGGCGACTCGCTCAGCTGCAGGCGGATCCACACCGAGATGCCCAGCAGCAGGATCGAGACCAGGAACGGAATGCGCCAGCCCCAGGCTTCGAAGGCCTCATTGCCCAGGAAGTAGCGGCAGGCCAGGATGATCAGCAGCGACATGAACAGACCCAGCGTGGCGGTGCACTGGATGAAGCTGGTGTACAGGCCACGCTTGTCGTCCGGGGCATGCTCGGCCACGTAGGTGGCGGCACCACCGTACTCGCCGCCCATCGCCAGGCCCTGGGCCAGGCGCAGCACGATCAGGATCACCGGCGCGGCGAAGCCGATCGAGGCGTAATTGGGCAGCACGCCGACCAGGAAGGTCGAGATGCCCATGATCAGGATCGTGACCAGGAAGGTGTACTTGCGGCCGATGCGGTCGCCAAGGCTGCCGAAGAAGGCCGCGCCGAACGGACGCACGAAGAAGCCGGCGGCAAACGCCAGCAGGGCGAAGATCATGCCCGTGGTTTCATTGACGCCACTGAAGAACTGCTTGGCGATGATGGCCGCGAGCGAGCCGTACAGGAAGAAGTCATACCACTCGAAGACCGTGCCGAGGCTCGAGGCGAAGATGACTTTCTTGTGGCCCTGGGTCAGGGTGCCCGCTTTGTGTGCGGAGCTGGGTGTGCTGGACATGGGACATTTCCCTCTGTAGGTGCCGACCTTGGTCGGTGGGTGCCGACCGTGGGTCGGCACTCAATTCGGTAGGTGCCGGCCGCTGGCCGGCCCCGATTCTGGTAGGTGCCGGCCGCTGGCCGGCACGCTCTTAGAAGCTGTACTTCGTGGTGAACTGCAACCGGGTGATATCACCCTTGTTGCCGTTCTCCACTTCGCGACGGCCGTACATCAGCTCCGCACCGATATCGACCTTGGGCAGTGGCGAGTAGAAGATGTTGCCGCGGATGCTCTGCACGCTCTTGGTCACCAGCGGGCCGAGGATGCTGTCGTTGTCGTAGTCGCTGCGCGCGTAGATCAGGTTGGTGCGCAGCTTCGGCGAGAAGGCATGCCGCCAGCCCACGTAACCGGCAAGCACGCCGGTCGGGTTGAGCTCGTCGCGGGCCACGTCGTAGGCGCTGTCGGCGGTGATGCCCAGGCCGATGTAGCGGGCGATGCCTTCGCCGCCGGTCAGCTGGTAGTGCAGCGAATCGCTGTCACCCATCACCCACTTGCCGCCCAGGGTCAGACCGCCGGCCACCTTGTCGGCCTTGGCGCCGGTGGCCTGGTTGTCGACCTTCAGCTGGCGGACGATGCCACCGACACCGAAGGTGCCCCAGTCACCCTTCCAGCCGTAACGCATCGTCAGGTCGGGCAGGCTGCCGCGGTCGGAGTTGGCGCTGGTGTTGGTCCAGGCGCCGGTAACCGGGTTGCGGGTACCGGTGAGGGTGGTGGTTTCCGGGTTTTCCAGTGCGACGCTGAAGCCGCCCTGGGTGTAGCGCACCTGGGCCTGGCGTACGAAGATCACACCGTCGGTGGGGCCGACAAAGTCGACCGCTTCCGGCAGCGCGGCCGCATCCATGAAGTTGGACCAGGTCTGGCCCGCCATCCAGTTGTTCCAGTACATGTAGGCATGACGCAGGGTCACGCCGTAGGTGTTGGTGGCGGTCTGGTTGCCCAGCGAGTTGCCGAAGAAGTCCATCTCGAAGAACGCACCGGCCTTGTTGCCCGATTCGCTCACGTTGTCGATGCCGAGGTTGAAGCGCGAGAACTTGGCGTGGGCGTTGAAGTCGGTGCCCGAACGCTTGCCGCTGCCGCCGGCGCCTTCCACCGGGGTCTGGCCCGGCAGGTACAGCGAGCGGCCGGTGGCGTCGTCGGCCAGCTGGCCATCGCTGGTCTGGGTGGCCAGGAAGTCGGCCTTGATGAAGCCGCCGATCTTGACCGTGGTGCCCGGCGCCGCGCCCGGGGTGAGGGTGGTGACCTGGATCGGCTGCTTGCCGGCCGGCACCGAAGCAACCGGCTTCTGCGCGGCCTGCACGCTGCGCACGTCGGTTACGGCCTGCTGGGTCTGGGTGATCTGGGTCTGTTGTTGTTGCTGCGAAGACAACAGCAGCTGGACCTGGCGTTCCAGTTCGGCAACGCGTGCTTCCAGCGCTTTCTCTTTGGCGGTCTCTGCGAACGCCATGCCCGGTGCGACCAGGGCGACCAACAGGCAGGCCGCCAAAGGTGTGCGCACGGCTTTCAACGTACGGTGGCTCATGTTGCCCTCTCTCCCAAGTGGCAAGGTGATGCCGCGCGTGGGGCACGGTCGAGCCGAGACTGCGGGGCGTTCATGTATAGCGGTATTCGCCATTGGTCGAACCCGGCCCTGCTGGGCGCTCACTTTCGACCATGGTCTAACCAAGGTGGTGACGCGGCCGGGGGTGGATGGGGCAAACTGAGGGGGATCGGTCGCTGCGATGCTGCGACCGCACATACAAAGTCAACGTGCAAGTGAGGGTGCCATGGCTGATATCTACCCCGTCGATCCGCAGTTCGCCGCCAAGGCACGCATCGACAAGACGTCCTACCAACAGCAGTACCAGGCTTCGGTAACCGACCCGGATGGTTTCTGGGGCAAGGCCGCCGAACGGCTGGACTGGATGCGCAAGCCGACGAAGATCAGGAACGTCAGCTACGACCTGTCCGACTTCCACATCAAGTGGTTCGAGGATGGCGAGCTCAACGCCAGCGTGAACTGCCTGGATCGCCAGCTCGACAAGCGCGGCGACAAGACCGCGCTGCTGTTCGAGCCGGACAGCCCGGATGCGCCGGCCCAGCACGTGACCTATCGCGAGCTGTACGAGCGCACCTGCCGCCTCGGCAATGCGCTGCGCAACCTCGGCGTCAAGAAGGGCGACCGGGTCACCATCTACCTGCCGATGATCGTCGACGCTGCGGTGGCCATGCTGGCGTGCGCACGTATCGGCGCGATCCACTCGGTGGTGTTCGGTGGCTTTGCGCCGAACTCGATCGCCGACCGCGTCAGTGACTGCCAGAGCAAGTTGATCATCACCGCCGACGAGGGCCTGCGCGGTGGCCGCAGGATTCCGCTGAAGGCCAACGTCGATGCCGCGCTGAAGCTGCCCGGCACCAATACCGTGGAAACCGTGCTGGTGGTGCGTCACACCGGCGGCGCGGTGGACATGCAGGCCCCGCGCGACCGCTGGTTCCATGATGTAGTGGACAGCCAGCCGGCCAGCTGCGAGCCGGAGCGGATGAACGCCGAAGACCCGCTGTTCATCCTCTATACCTCCGGTTCCACCGGCAAGCCGAAGGGCGTGCTGCACACCACCGGCGGCTATCTGCTGTACGCGGCCTACACCCATGAGGCGGTGTTCGACCTGCGCGAGGACGACATCTACTGGTGCACCGCCGACGTCGGCTGGGTCACCGGCCACAGCTACATCGTGTACGGGCCGCTGGCCAACGGCGCGACCTCGCTGATGTTCGAAGGCGTACCGAACTACCCGGACACCTCGCGCTTCTGGAACGTCATCGACAAGCACAAGGTCAGCATTTTCTACACCGCCCCGACCGCCATCCGTGCGCTGATGCGCGAGGGCGAGGAGCCGGTGAAGAAGACCTCGCGTGCCTCGCTGCGCCTGCTCGGCAGCGTCGGCGAACCGATCAATCCGGAAGCCTGGCGCTGGTACTACGACGTGGTCGGCGACAGCCGCTGCCCGATCGTCGATACCTGGTGGCAGACCGAAACCGGCGGCATCCTGATCTCGCCGCTGGCCGGCGCGATGGACCTCAAGCCCGGTTCGGCCACCCTGCCCTTCTTCGGCGTGCAGCCGGCGCTGGTCAACGCCGATGGCGAGATCAAGGACGGGCCGACCGAGGGCAACCTGATCATCCGTGACTCCTGGCCGGGCCAGATGCGCACGGTATACGGCGACCACCAGCGTTTCATCGACACCTATTTCCGTACCTATCCGGGCAGCTACTTCACCGGCGACGGTTGCCGCCGCGATGAGGATGGCTACTACTGGATCACCGGCCGCGTTGACGATGTGATCAATGTGTCCGGCCACCGCATCGGCACCGCCGAAGTGGAAAGCGCGCTGGTTTCGCACCCGAAGGTGGCCGAAGCGGCCGTGGTCGGTTTCCCGCACGACGTGAAGGGCCAGGGCATCTACGCCTATGTGACCCTGGTGGCCGAAGAGGCCCCGAGCGACGAACTGCAGAAGGAACTGGTCGCCTGGGTGCGCAAGGAGATCGGCCCGATCGCCACGCCGGACCACCTGCAGTGGGCGCCGGGCCTGCCCAAGACCCGCTCGGGCAAGATCATGCGCCGCATCCTGCGCAAGATCGCCGAGAACGCACCGGACCAGCTCGGCGACACCTCGACCCTGGCCGACCCGTCGGTGGTGGCCTCGCTGGTGGACGAGCGCAAGGTACGCTGATGCAGAACCCGGGGTCGGATCCAGGGGTCGGATCCCTTTCCGCAAGGAAAGGGCTCTGACCCCCAGAGATTCCGGCCGCTACGGGGTCAGAGCCCCTTCCTGACGGAACGGGATCTGACCCCAAACAGTTTCCCCCACGGTTCCCCCCGACCATGACCACCCTCCTGATTGCCGATGACCACCCGCTGTTCCGCGAAGCCCTGCGCGGCGCCGTGCAGCGGGTCATCCCCGGCGTGCAGCTGTTCGAGGCCGACAGCGTGGAAGCGCTGTATGCGCTGGCCGACCAGCACAACGACGCCGACCTGGTCCTGATGGACCTGAACATGCCCGGTGCGCAGGGTTTCAATGCACTGGTGCACATGCGCTCGCTGCACCCGCACCTGCCGGTGGTGGTGGTCTCCGCGCGCGAAGAAGCGACGGTGATGCGGCGCGCGCTCGACCACGGCGCGCTCGGCTTCATTCCCAAGTCGGCCGACTCGGACACCATCGGCCATGCGCTGGGCACCATCCTCGATGGCGAGACCTGGGCACCACCGGAAGCGCACAACGTGCCGCCGACCGAGCGCGAGGAACGCGAAGTCGGCCAGCGCCTGCGCGAACTGACCCCACAGCAGTTCCGCGTACTGCAGATGCTGGGGGCCGGCCGCTTGAACAAACAGATCGCCTACGACCTCAACGTCTCCGAAGCGACCATCAAGGCCCACGTCACCGCCATCCTGCGCAAGCTGGGCGTGACCAACCGCACCCAGGCGGTGCTGATGGCCGGCAAGCTGGCGATCGACGACGACGCCATCGTGCTGCCGCCGGAAGAAGATTGAGGTCGTGCCGGCCGCTGGCCGGCAATCGCTTGAAAGACATGAAATCGCTTCGGTAGGTGCCAAGCTTGCTTGGCACGCTTTCGCCCTTGCGCGTGCCGGCCAGCGGCCGGCACTACCAGGCACCGCTGCGCTCGCGATATAGCCATCGCTATACAAACCAGCCCTGCCTGCGCGTTTGCCTGGAAATGCGCCGCGCGCGGATCGCGGTGCTAAGCTGCGCGTCCCCTTGGGGAGTAGCCGGATTCCTTCGCAGGAATCGTCCACGTCAACATACTCGGCCAGTGCGCCGTGGCGTGGACAACCATGATGGTTGGCGAGACCAGCGGTTCGCGCGCGCAACGTCAGGTTGGGCGCGAGCGCGAGCCGTGCGTCCGTCCTTGCCCGACCTTCAGCAGCCGCCCATGTCCCCCATTTCGATCCTCCTGATCGGCTTTGCCATGTCCACCGATGCCTTCGCCGCGGCGATCGGCAAGGGTGCGGCAATGCGCAAGCCGGTGTTCCGCGATGCGCTGCGCGCCGGCATCATCTTCGGCGTCATCGAGGCGATCACACCGATCATCGGCTGGTTGCTCGGCCGTGCTGCCCTGCAGTACGTGGAAGCCTTCGACCACTGGATCGCCTTCGGCCTGCTCGGTGCGCTGGGCATCCACATGATCTACAACGGCCTGCGCCCGGACAACGCCGAGGAAGAAGAAGATCCTTCGCAGCACCACGGTTTCTGGAAGCTGGCGCTGACCGGCTTTGCCACCAGCATCGATGCGATGGCGGTGGGTATCGGCCTGGCTTTCATGGACGTGCATATCGGTGTGATGGCCGCAGTCATCGGCCTGTGCACGCTGACCATGGTTACTGTCGGCATCATGCTCGGCCGCGTGCTGGGCAGCATGGTCGGCAAGCGCGCCGAGATCATCGGTGGCGTGATCCTGGTGATCATCGGCGCGACGATCCTGTACGAGCACCTGCACGGCGTGGGGTAATGCATCGGAAGCGAGCGATTGCGTGGTTGCCGGCCAGCGGCCGGCACTACCAAACGTCACATCCACGCATGGCGTGGACCTACTCTCGGGCTGATGCTGCTTTGGTAGATGCCAGGCTTGCCTGGCAGGGTTTCACGTCACGGTTGCCGGCCAGCGGCCGGCACTACTGTGCATCGCGCAGCGCGCCCAGGAAGGCGCGCAGCGAAGCCGGCTTGATCGGCTTGGTCAGCACGCGGTAACCGCGTTCGCGCGCCATCCGCTTCAACTCGTCGCGCCCATCGGCGGTCAGCAGCGCGCCCGGCAGCGGGTAACCGGCCGCCTCGCGCAGCGCCACCAGCGCATCCAGGCCGTCCATGCGGTCGTGCAGGTGGTAGTCCACCAGCATCACCTGCGGGCGCTCGGCGATCTTCTGCAGCGCCTGGTCGACGGTCGCGGCGGTGATCACCTGCACCTGCCAGCGGCCAAGCAATGCGCGCATGCCGTCGAGGATCTCCTCGTCATTGTCCACGCACAACACGCGCAGGCCCGCCAGCGAATCGCTGCGTACCGGTGCGGACATCGCCTGTACCGGCGCGGCCAGCTCGGTGTAGCCCGGCAACGGCGCCACCCGCGGCAGGATGATCGAGAACATCGAGCCACTGCCCACCCGGCTGCGGGCGTTGAGGCGATGGTCAAGCAGGCGCGAGATGCGCTGGCAGATGGAAAGGCCCAGCCCCAGGCCCTGCTCGCCCCAGTCGAACGGCTGCTGGTAGCGGTGGAACTCGTCGAAGATCTGCCGCATGTGGTGCTCTGGGATGCCAGGGCCGGTATCCCACACCTGCAGTTCCACCTCATCACCGCGATGGCGTACCGCCAGCACGATGCGGCCCTGCCGTGTGTAGCGCAGCGCGTTGGCCAGGAAGTTCTGCAGCACGCGGCGCAGCAGGCGACGATCGCTGCGTACCCAGGCCGGCCGCGCGAACAGGTCCAGGCGCAGTCCGCGACCGGCGGCGACCGGCGTGTACTGCGCAGCCAGCTCGCGCATCAACGCGCTCACATCGAACTCGCCGATCACCGGGTGCAGGCCACCGGCATCCAGCCGCGACACGTCCAGCAGGCCATCAAGCAGTTCTTCGGCAGCACGCAGCGACGCGTCCACGCGCTCGGCCAGATGCTTCTGCTCGTCGCTCACGTGGTCGCTGTCACGCAATGCCGAGGCGAACAGCCGCGCGGCGTTCAACGGCTGCAGCACGTCGTGACTGATCGCGGCCAGGAAGCGCGTCTTCGACTGCTGCGCAACCTCGGCCTCGTGCGAGCGCTCGGCCACGCGCTGTTCCAGCGTCTCGTTGGCCTCCAGAAGCGCCTTTTCCGCATGCTTGTAGTCGGTGATGTCGTTGTAGCTGGTCACGTAACCACCGCCGGGCAGCGCCTGGCCGCGCATCTCGATCACCTTTCCGTCGCTGCGGGTGCGCTCGAACACGTGCGGTGAACCGGCACGCATGTAGCCGATGCGGCGGTTGATCTGTACCTCGATATCGCCTTCGCCCAGCTCACCGCGTTCGGCGTTGTAGCGGATCAGGTCGGCCACCGGGCGGCCCACGTAGAGCATGCCGTCGGGGTAACCGAACATGTCCTGGTAGCGGCGGTTCCAGGCAGTCAGGCGCATGTCCGGGTCGACCACGCTGACGCCGGCGCTGATGTTCTCCAGCGTCGTCGACAGGATCTCGCGGTTGAAGCGCAGTTCCTGCCCGGCTTCGTCCAGCACCGCCACCACTTCGCCCAGGTCCATGCCCGAGCCACGCAGCAGGCTGGTCAGCAGCAGGCGTGCAGATGCCGCGCCGATCGAGGCGGCCAACAAGCGTTCGGTGAACTGCACCCAGGGCCGGTCGGCGGGCGCGGAGGATTGCAGCTCGCGGCCCAGCGACTGTGCCTGTTCGAAGAACGAACGCCGCGCATGACGCTCGCCGACCACGCGCGAGGCCAGCGCCAGCAGATCGCCCACATGCACGTGCCCGGGCCAGCCACCGGCCACCGACGGGCGCTCGGCATAGGGGTCGAGGAACGGCGCGGCACGCAGGCGCTCGTCCACGCCGGGGCGCCAGCGCGCGGACACCAGCATCATCGTTGCCGCATTCACCAGCAGCGACCAGAAGGTGCCATGAGTCAGCGGATCCCAGCCGGTCATGCCGAACAGCTGCTGCGGGCGCAGCCACTCGATGCCGAACGGTCCGTGCTGCACCCATGCGGCATCGACCCAGCCGGCCATGGTCATCGCCGGCAGCAGCAGGGTGTACAGCCAGGTGGCGAAGCCCAGCAGCATGCCGGTCTCGACGCCGCGACGGCTGGCACCACGCCAGTACAGGCCACCGATCAGACCCGGCGCGAACTGTGCCACTGCGGCGAACGCCATCAGCCCGTACGAGGCCAGCGTGCTGTCATTGCTGCTGGTGCGGTAGTAGCTGTAGGCCATCAGCGCCAGCATCAGGATCGCCAGGCGGCGGATCCACAGCACGCGCGAGGCAACGTCGGCCGCTTCCTGGTGGTCGCCACTGCGGCGCAGCAGCACCGGCATCACCAGGTCGTTGCTGACCATGGTGGCCAGCGCGATCGAGGACACGATGACCATGCCGGTGGCGGCCGAGAAACCGCCCACATAGGCGATCAGCGCCAGCGCGTTGCGGCCCTCGGCCAGCGGCAGCGCCAGCACCATCGAATCGTCGGCGACGCTGCCGCCGGTGCCGAACAGGGTCACGCCTGCGGTGGCGATCGGCAGCACCATGGCCGAGATCAGTACCAGATAACCGCCGAACATCCATCGCGCGCGGCGCACGTCGCGCACATCACCGCACTCGACCACGGCCACGTGGAACTGGCGCGGCAGGCAGATGATGGCCAGGAAGCTGAGCAGTGTCTGCGAGATGAAGCCCACCGGCGGCAGGCCGGTGAACAGCGTATGCACCGATTCGACCACCGCATCGGTGCGGTTGCTTAGCCACAGGTAGGCGAACACGCCCACCGCCAGCATGGCCAGCAGCTTGATCACCGATTCGAAGGCGATCGCCAGCATCATGCCGTGGTGGTGCTCGGTGGCATCGACCTGGCGGGTGCCGAACAGGGTGGCGAACAGCGCCATCAGCAGCGCCACGTACAGCGCCGGGTCGCTGAAGAAGCCGGTCGGCCCGGTGTTGCCGGTCAGCACCTGCAGGCTCATCGCCACCGCTTTGTACTGCAGGGCCAGGTACGGAATGATGCCGATCAGCGCGATGATCGCCACCAGCGCGGCCAACCGCCGCGAGCGGCCGAAGCGCGAGGAGATGAAGTCGGCGATGGACACCACGTTCTGGCTGCGCGCGATCAGCGCCAGGCGCTCGATGATGCGCCAGCCGAACAGCAGCAGCAGCAACGGGCCGATGTAGATCGGCAGATAGCCCACGCCGTTGCGCACGGCGGTGCCGACCGCGCCGTAGAAGGTCCACGACGAGCAGTACACGGCCAGCGCCAGGCTGTAGACCACCGGCCGCAGCCACGGCCGGTCGGGATACATCGGCCGGCGGTCACCCCACCACGCCACGCCAAACAGCAGCGCAGCGTAGGCAACCGAGACCAGCAGCAGGATCCAACTGGAGACCACGCGTGTGTTTCCGTCGGAGGAGGGGCCAGTAGATCACGACCGTTGGTCGTGAGGGTAGGTCATGACGGTGGGTCACGACCGTTGGTCCGTCTGGTGGGTCACGACCGTTGGTCGTGACGGGGGCATCCGTGCCCACTAACAGTGGGCACCTACCGGGCAGTGGGCACCTACCGGGAACCAATGGGCACCCACCAGGAAATGCTGGGCACCCACCAGCAACCGGCCTTATTCGGCCGGCACACCCATTTCCTTCAGCAGCTCCGGTGCCGGGTAGACCTTGGCCAGCAGCCAGCGCAGGTAGCGCATGTCCACGTGCACCGCACGCTTGTAGCGCGGGTCGAACCACCAGCTGGCGCTGACCGATTCCCAGTTGCTGTCGAAGTTCAGGCCGATCAGTTCGCCCTTGGCATTGAGCACTGGCGAACCGGAGTTGCCGCCGGTGGTATCCAGGTTGGTCAGGAAGTTGACCGTCTGGGTCTTCAGTGCCGGGTCGGCGGTGCTGCCGAAGTCACCCTTGGCGATCGCCGCCAGCAGCGGCTTGGGCGCGTCGAACGGATAGGCGTTGGTGTTCTTCTCGACGATGCCGGCCACGGTGGTCACCGGCGAGTAGGTCACGCCATCGCGCGGGTGCAGCGCCTCGACCTTGCCGTAGCTGATGCGCAGGGTGCGGTTGGCATCGGGGTACACCGCGCGGCCCTGCTTGGCACGCCAGGCGAACAGCGCCTGCATGTAGGCCGGGCGCAGGCGCAGCTGCTCGCCTTCGCGGGTCTTGCTCTCGTTCTCGATGCGCAGCTGCGCGGCCACCAGCGGGCCGGCCACGGCGATCAGCGGATCGGCGGCCAGGGCCTTGCCTTCGCGCGCGGCAGCGAAACGGGACAGGCGCTGCGCCTCGTCACCCAGCTGGGTGCCGGTGTACAGGGTGTCCAGCGCCTTGGCCAGCTGCGCCGGGGTACGGCCGAAGGCGGCGTCGAACTCGGCCACGCGCTGCGCGTCCGGCAGCTGCTGGTAGCGGGTCAGCAGGGTGGTCAGCAGGGCCTTCTCGACTTCCGGCGCGTAGCGGCGCTGCACCTGCTTGAGCACGCCTTCGATCATCGCCTGGTCGCGCTGCTGGTAGCCGCTCTCGCGCTGCGCGTCCGGCTTGGCCGATTCGATGCGCAGGCGCTCCAGCAGCAGGGCCGAACGCAGCAGCTGGCTCTGTGCGGCCATCTGCTCCAGCAGCAGGTCGCGCTCGCCCACCGCCGCACCCTGCGACAGGTTGGCCAGCAGCGCCTTGATGTCGCCCTGGTACCTGCGGTCGGTGGCGGCCAGCATCGCCGTCTCGTCGGCGGCGCGCTGGGCCTTGGCATCGCTGCGCAACAGGCCTTCCAGCTCGCCAGCGGCGCGCTTGCGGTTGTTCTTCAGCGACTGCAGCTGCGACGCGTAGCGGGTACGCGCCTGCACATCCTTGGCGCTGGCGGCCTCGATGGTGTCGATCATCTGCTGGAACACCGACACGCGGCGCGGCAGCACGGCATCGATCTGGCCGGCAAATTCGGCAGCGGTACGGTGGCGGTAGGTGATGCCCGGGTACCCGGCCAGCATCGCGTAGTCGCCTTCCTTCGGGCCCTCCACCGACATCTGCAGGTGCGCCGGCGCCTGGTAGGGCACGTTGTCCTTGCTGTAGGCAGCCGGCTTGCCGTCCTTGCCGACATAGGCACGCAGCAGGGTGAAATCGCCGGTGTGGCGCGGCCACATGAAGTTGTCGATCTCATCGCCGTAGTTGCCGATCGCGCGCGGCGGCGCGTACACCAGGCGCACGTCGCTCAGCTCGAGCTGGGCGATGCGGTAGAAATCGGTGCCGTAGTACATGTTGGCCACCGAGCAGCGCACGCTGCCGTCCTTCTCGCACTCGGCCACGATCTGCTTGCTGGCCGCGTCCACCGCGTCGAAGTACGCGCGGCCGGTCTTGCCACGGGCCTGGGCCAGCACCTGGTCGGTCACCTTGTCGAAGCCAACGGTCACCAGCACGCGGAAATCCGGATTGGCCGGGCGCTCATCGGCGCGGCCATTGGCGATGAAGCCGTTGTCGATCAGGTTGTGCTCGGGCGAGCTGTTGTACTGGATCACGCCCATCGCCACGTGGTGGTTGGTCAGCAGCAGGCCGTCGGCGGACACGAACGAACCGGTGCCACCACCGGCACGCACCACTGCGCTCAACGGCGGCGCGGTGACGTTGGCCAGGTCGGCCGGGTTGCCCTTGAAGCCGGCCGCCCGCAGCGGCTTGGCCAGCTCCGGCAGCTGGGTCGGCATCCACATGCCTTCATCGGCATGCGCGCCGGCGGCGAGGGTCAGGCCCAGGGCCAGGGCGGTGGGAAGGGCTTTGCGTGGCGACATGAGGCAATCCGGTACGACAGAACAGCCCGGGACCATAGCCGCTGGGGCCCGGCGGGGCAACGGCCGATGGTTGGGGGTGGGTATTGCACCCGCCGGGCGTGGCCCGGCGTTGCCCCATCCACACATGGCGCGGCGCTACTTTTCCCTGCGCCAGTTGATCGAACCGCGGTTTTCCACCGTGCTCGATTCCACTTCCACGTCGAAGCCACGGCGCAGCAGGTACTTCAGCGTGATCACCGAACCGGCACCGACCAGCGATACACCGTAGCCAACGTAGAGCTTGGGCGAGATGTACTTGCCGACGCCGATCACCGAACCGCCCAGCGCGCGCGACTGGCTCACGCCAGCATCGTCCAGGCCCAGCTTGGCACCCAGCTGCGAGGCCAGCAGGCCGCTGCCGGCCGACAGTGCCGCCGAAGCCGCGTTGACCTGCTGGGTCTGGTCGCTGCTGGCGCCGGTCAGGCTGCGCCCCAGCACCAGGTAGGCCAGTGCTTCGGACTGCGACATCGCCGGATCGGACCACACGTCCGCGCGCGGCTGCTGCGCGCGCCCGGTCACATCGATGCCGGCGGTGACATCACCGATCCGGCGCTCGGCGCGGATGTTGATGCGCGGGTCGGACACCGCGTTGTAGTTCCAGGTGAGATTGCCACGGGTGATGGTCAGGTCCTGGCCGTAGGCCTTGTAGCGACCGCTGACTTCCAGGCCACCGTTGGCGGTCATCTCGCGACCGGGCTTGGCCCAGACCTGCATCTTGCCGGTCAGCGCGCCCTTCAGGCCGAAGCCGGTCATCTTCACCTTGTCGCCGAGGCTGACCGTCAGGTCCATGTCCAGCGGCGAGGTACGCGATTCTTCCGGATCCACCGGGTCGAGCACCACCACGTCTTCAGACACCGAGGTCCCACGGTCCAGGCGTTCAAGGTCGATATCGGCCTCGGGCACATGCACGGTGCCGCGCAGCTCCATGGCCGCCTTGGCCAGGGTGAAGTCGAGATTGGGATTGGCGACGATGCGCAGTTCGCTGGTGTTGGACAGCAGCACGTTCTCGCCATGGATCTTCAGCTGCAGCGGCTGTGCATCGCCAAACCACGACAGGCCACCATCCACATACAGCGTGCCCTGGCCGGAGTTGGCCTGCGCGGTGATCTTGGCCGAACCATCGGGCTGGGCCACGAAGCTGCCCTTGCCCTGGTCGAAGGTCAGGCCCAGCGCCGGGAATTCGCCCTTGAAGTTGCTCAGCTGTGCATCACCCCCCAGCGATGGCTGGCCGCGCGTGCCGCGCAGGCTGACGTGGCCTTCGATCAGGCCGGTCGGGCGCACGATGTCGGGCGAGAACAGCTCCAGCCAGTACAGCCGCGACATGTTGAGGTAGAGCTCGCCGTTCAACGGCGCACTGGCCTCCCAGCCGGTCTGCATCTTCGCGTCGACGAAGCCGTTGCCCTGGAAGCCCATGCCCAGGTAGCCCTTGATGCTGGCCGGGGTCATGTCCAGCTTCAGCGAGAACTGGTCATAGCGCACCAGCTCGCCACGGGTGGTATCGCCCACCGTGACGCGGCTCTCGCCGAGGCGGATGCCGCCTTCCTTCGAGCGCACTTCCACGTGGCCTTCCCAGGCGTTGCCGCGCGGGCGGATCTGCGCATCCAGGCTGACCTCACCGCGCAGGTTGATGCGGCGGCCGGACTGCGGCGGCAGCCACGGCTGCACCAGCGCCAGCGGCAGCGCGTCACTGCGCACCACCAGGCCCTCGCGCGGCCAGTTCGCCTGTGCGCACAACGCGCCGCTGCTGGCGGCGGCCAGGCAGGCTTCGGACAGGGTGTAGGTGCTGCCATTGATCGCGAACGCCGCAGGTGCACGCAATGACCAGGCATCGCCCTTCACCGGTGCGATGCGCAGCGAAGCCAGCTCGCCGCGCCACTGCGTGCCCTGCTGGCGCACGCTGCCCTGCAGCTCCACCGCGCCCATCTCGTTGCGGGTCTGCGCAGCCAGGCGCAGGTTGGAAACACTGCCCTGCGCATCGATGTTGAGTCGTTCCAGCAGCATGCCGGCGTTGACCTGCTGGCCCTGCACCGCCAGCGTGCCGCTGTCGCCGCGCCACGGCAGGTGGCCCTTGATGCTCACGCTCTCGGCGCCGTAGCCATCCCAGTTGAGGTTGTTGCCGACCAGGTCGGCGGTGATGTCCGGTGCGTCGCGCGGGCCCTTGACCTGCACCTGGCCGCGCAGGCCGCCATCGGCGCCCGGCAGCAGATCACTCAGCTGCAACGGTTCGAAACGCGCATCGATGTCGAGGCGGTCGCCGACCTTGCCCGACGCGGTCACCCGGCTGCTGCCCAGCGCCAGCTTCAGCTCGCCCTGGCCCTGATCACCCTGCAGCGCGAACTTGCCCTGCGCATCGAGATTGCGCTGGCGCAGGATGCCCTTCAGCGACGGCAGATCCACCGTGGCTTCCAGGGTACCGGCGGTGCCCGGCGGCGCATTGGCCGGCGGCGGCAGCTGGCGGCCCTTGGACGCCAGATTGCCGGACAGGCGGCCGTTCCAGCCCGGCACGAAATAGCCGGGGTCGAAGTCCTTCAGCGAGGCCTTGGCGTCCCAGTCCAACTGCGGTGCCCACGCTACCTGGCCCTCCACCTGCAGCTGGCCACCCGGCGTCTGCGCCTGCAGCTGGTGGATCGACGCGGCCTGGTCGTTGCCACGCACGTCGAAGCGCAGCTGCGCCTTCTGTGCATCACGTTCGACATCGGCGCGGCCGATTGCCGCCCAGGCCTTGAGCGTACCGGCCAGGCCGAAGCGTGCTTCCTTCAGCGTCACCGGCACCGGTGCGCTGCCGGCGGTGTTCGGGTCGGGCGCCGGCACGTAGGTCAGATCGTGCGCCACCACCGAGAAATTGAGCGTCTGCTGGTCTTCCTTGCTGAAATCGGCGGTGCCTTCCAGGCGTGCTTCGCCGCCCAGGCCCTTCACCACCAACGGCGACACCTTCAGCACCTGGTCCTGCAGCGACACCACCGATGGGGCCAGCTCCAGTTCCTGCTCACCCTGCTTCACCCTGCCATGCAGGTTGGCGTTGCCGCCCTTGCCGGACGCAGTGAAATCCAGCGCCAGCGGCGCGATCGCCGAACCTGCCAGGGCCGGCGACAGCAGCGCCAGATCCAGCTCCTCGCTGCGCACGCTGGCGTTCCAGGTCGGATCGGTGCGCCCGTCGAACACCAGCATTGCGTGCAACGGCTTCGGCGCACGCCCGGCCACGGCCACTTCCATGTGCGCCAGATCGCCGCGTGCCACCAGCCCCACCGTGGCGGCGGTACGCCCACGCGGTGCCGGCAGCACCGCCGTGACGGTCACATCGGTGTCGTAGTCCTTGGCCGGGATGTAGCGGCCCTGGGCAGTGAAGTTGCCCATGTCGCTGTCCACCACCAGCTTGCGCGCCTGGAATTCGCCGTTGGCGATCTCGATGCCACCGCGCACGCGGCTGATGTCGATCACCGGTTCGTTGGCCTGGCTGATGCGGAACCCGTCGATGGCGATGGCATCGGCCTGGATCGCCAGCGGCATCTCGATCTGCGGCAGGGAATCCGGCCACGACGGCAGCTTGAACGGCTCATCGCTCTTGGCCAGGTTCAAGGTCGCGTTGGTCAGCTCCAGCTTGTCCAGCAGCAGCTTGCGGCCCAGCAACGGGCGCAGGTCCGGCTCCAGGTGCGCGCGCTCGGCGTGGAAATGGATGTCGTCATAGCGGAAATCGACGTTGTACAGGGTCAACGGGCCGGCCACCGGGCCATCCACCTTGTCCCAGGTGAAGCTGGCACCCACCGGCAGGCGCGCCACCACCTGCGCCAGCAGCACGTCACGGCCGGCCACGGTCTGCAGCAGCCAGTACACCGCCAACAACGCCAGCAGCACCAGGCCGATCACACCCACGCCCGACCAGGCCCAGAAGCGCCGGCGGCGGTAGAAGCGCACGCGCGGCGGCGTGTTCGGGTTCGGGTTCGGTGCGGGCGTGCTCACAGGTCCGCTCCGATGTTCAGGTACAGCTGGAACTGCGAATCCGGATTGTTCAGGCCGTGGGCGATATCCACGCGCACCGGGCCCACCGGCGATTTCCAGCGCACGCCGAAGCCGACGCCGGTATGCAGGTCGATGGTGTTGTCGAAGGCACTGCCGGTATCGACGAACACCGCCGCACCCCACGGACCACCGTTGAAGTAGTGCTCGTACTCGGCCGAGCCGATCACCAGGTTCTTGGCACCCAGCGCGTATTTGTCCGGTGCCGGCGTGCGCGGACCCACCTCGCGGTAGGCGTAACCACGGATGCTGCGGTCGCCACCGGCGAAGTAGCGCAGGCTCGGCGGCATCGCCACCAGGTCGCTGGTCCAGGTGGTGCCGCCTTCGCCGCGCAGGATCAGGCGATTGCTTTCACCCACCGGGATGTACCAGCGCAGCACGGCATTGGCCTGCACGAAGCTGGTATCGGAGCCGGCGCCCTCGACGCCGGCACGCATCGTCGCGGTTCCGCTGATGCCCTTGCGCGGGAACATCTCGTCATCGACGTTGACGTAGTCGGCGACCATCTGCGGGTACACCAGCGTCGAGGTGTTGTAGACCGCATCGGTGAACTCGGTGCCGGAGGCATAGCGCCAGCGCTCGCGCAGCGCGTTGATCGAGGCGATCGCGGTCCAGTGCTCGTTGATCTCGCCGCTGCGGCTGGCAATCAGCTTGAAGTTGCGCAGATCGATGTAGTCGGTCTGTTCGTCGTAGGCGCTGGCGGCGAAGGTATACCAGCCGTCCAGCCAGTTGAAGGCAGGGATGCGGTAACTGGTCACCAGGCTCTTACGCTTCTGCGCATAGTCCAGCTGCGTGTTCATCTTGTGACCGCGGTTGTTCAGGAACCGCCGCTCGATGCCGCCGCGCACACCCGGGCCGCTCTCGCTGCCGTAGCTCAGACCGGCTGTGTAGATGGTGCGCTTGGCGCGGGTCAGCTTCACATCCACCGGCACTTCGCCGTTCTCATCGGCCTGGTCGGGCCGCGGCTGGATGTCGATCACGCTGAAGTAGTCCAGCTTGGTCAGCGACTGCCGCAGCCGGTCCAGCTTGCCCTCATGGAAATAGCTGCCCTGCTCCCAGTACACCAGCGGGTCGAACAGCTTGTCGACGAAGTAGTCCTGCTCGAAACGCACCGGGCCCATGTTGTAACGGCGGCCGCTGTCCCAGGTCAGGTCGATGTCGGCAGCATTGTCGGCACGGGTGATCTGCACCTGGCGCTGGGTGTAGTCGGCATCGAAATAGCCGCGTTCGGCCAGGCGCCGGGTGATGGTGATCTTGCTGGCTTCGTACTGGGTATGCTCGAAGCGCTGGCCCTTGCGGGGCTTGAACGCGGCCAGGTCATCCTGAAGGTACTGGTCGTACATGGCCGGGCCGGTGATGTCGATGTGCTCGCGGCGCACGGTCACCGGGGTGCCCTTGTCGACATGGATCAGCACCCGCACATGCTCGTTCTCGCGCGGGGCTTCAACGGTGATCACCGGGTTGTAGTAGCCGAACGGCTCCAGCGCCTGGCGGGTCTGCCGCTCGGCCTGCGACAGCAGGTACTCCAGGCGCGATTCGCCCTGTTCCTTGCCGATCGTGTCGTACAGCGACAGCGATTCCTGGATGTTCTCGATGATTGCGGCGTCGTCGCCCTTGTCCAGTCCCTTGATGTCCACCTTGTCGATGGTGCCGCGCGCGTGGGCCACGGAGGTGGCGGCCAGCGACAGGACCATCAGCGGCAGGGCGTAATTCTTTGGCTGCATGCGGCACAGCATACCGACCGGAGGTGACGATGCGAAATGCATCACGTCCTTGAGGATCGGTTGTTAAGTTGCGGTCAAATTACGCGCCTGTGTGGCGATCATCGCGATCGCAGGCGAGGATGCCGGCATCGTGCGCGCTGCCGGCGATGACCCCGATGGACATCCACCGGCAATTCGATGCGCGGGGGCAATGCCGGCCAGCGGCCGGCACGACCGATGCGGCGTCAGCTCGACAGATGCTCGATCGCTGCCACCTTGCCCAGACGCTCGCCCAGCAGCGTCAGCAGCGCCAGGCGGTTGCCACGCAGCGCCGGGGCTTCGGCATTGACCATCACGCCGTCGAAGAAGGCGTCGACCTGCGGGCGCAGGCGCGCCAGGCGCGCCAGCACGGCCACATAGTCCTTGTGCTGCAGGCTGGCGCCGGTGTCATCGATGGCGGCGGTGACCGCCTCGGCCAGCGCGCGCTCGGCATCTTCCTGCAGCAGCGCCGTGTCGATCTGGCCCGGGATATCACCCTCGGCCTTGCGCAGGATGTTGCGGATGCGCTTGTTGGCCGCGGCCAGCGCCTCGGCTTCCGGCAGCGCGGCGAAGGTGCCGATGGCATCCAGACGGCGGTCGAAGTCGTACAGCGAGGCCGGCTTGAGCTCGGCCACGGCGTTGAAATGCGTGGCCGGCACGCCCTTGTCGCTGTAGTAGCCCTTCAGGCGGTCGAGGATGAAGTCGTACAGCTCGCCGACATCGGCCTGCACGTTGCGCGCGGCCAGGCCGGCGTTGGCGCTGGCCAGCAGCGCGCGCAGGTCCAGCTCGAAGCCGCTTTCGATGATCGTGCGGGCCAGGCCCAGCGCATTGCGGCGCAGGGCGAACGGGTCCTTGTTGCCGGTCGGCTTAAGGCCCGCGGCGAAACCGCCGGCCAGGGTGTCCACGCGCTCGGCAATGGCCAGCACCTTGCCCAGCGCCGACAGCGCGATGTCATCGCCACCGAAACGCGGCTGGTAGGCCTCGTCGATGGCCAGCGCCACCTCGGCCGCTTCGCCACCGGCCACCGCGTAGTGGCGGCCGGCGATGCCCTGCAGTTCCGGGAACTCATTGACCATGCGCGACTGCAGATCGTTCTTGGCCAGCTCGGCGGCGCGCCTGGCCTGCGCAGCGTCGGCACCGACCTGCGGCGCGATCGCTTCGGCCAGTGCGGCCACGCGCGCCACCTTGTCGGCCACGCTGCCCAGCTTGGCCTGGTAGGTCACCGTCTTCAGGCCGTCACCCATCGACACCAGGCCCTGCTTCAGGTCCTCGTCGAAGAAGAACTTGGCATCGGCGAAGCGCGGGCGGATCACGCGCTCGTAGCCCTTGGCCACTTCGGCCACGTCCTTCGATTCGATGTTGGCGATGCCGATGAACTTCTCGGTCAGCGTGCCGCTGTCGTCCAGCACCGGGAAGAACTTCTGGTTGATTTCCATGGTCTCGATCAGCGCTTCCTGCGGCACCGCCAGGAACGCGCGCTCGAAGCTGCACAGCACCGCCGACGGCCACTCGACCAGGTTCACCACCTGCTCCAGGTTGTCCTCGGTGATGCGGGCGCTGCCACCGGCCTTGCCTGCGGCGGTCTCGACCTCGGCCACGATGCGCGCGCGGCGCTCGCTCGAGTCGACCAGCACGAAGGCGGCGCGCAGCGCTTCAACGTAGTCCTGCGGCTGCGCCAGCGACACGGCCTGGTCGTGGTGGAAGCGATGGCCACGGCTGATGCGGCCAGCCTGCAGGCCGAACAGTTCAGCCTCGACCACGTCGGCGCCGTGCAGCAGCACCAGCCAGTGCGCCGGGCGCGCGAAGCCCCAGGCGTGGTCGCCCCAGCGCATCGGCTTGGGAATCGGCATCGCCGCGATCGCCTCGCGCAGGATCTCCGGCAGCAGGCTGGCGGTGCGCGCACCCGGGCTTACCGCGCGGTGCACGAAGCGCTCACCCTTGTTGTCGGTGGTCTTTTCCAGCGCGGTCCAGTCGATCCCGGCCTTGGCCGCGAAACCCTGCAGGGCCTTGGTCGGCTGGCCTTCGGCGTCCAGCGCGATGTTCAGGTACGGGCCCAGCACTTCGCTGCGCTGTTCCGGCTGTTCCAGGCCCACGCCGGGCAGCAGCACGGCCAGCCGGCGCGGGGTCGACAGCGGGCGCGCATCGCCCAGTTCCAGCGCGACGCCGCGGCTGCGCAGGCCTTCAACAACGCCGTCGAAGAAGGCCTGGGCCAGGCCCGGCAGCGCCTTGACCGGCAGCTCCTCGGTGCCCAGTTCGATCAGCAGGGGGGACAGTTGGCTCATCGGTTCGATCCTGTGGTGGGGGCGCAGCGCGCAACGCGTCCGGCGCCCCGGAAGTTGAGAGAGGGAGAGCGGCCGTCAGGCCTTCTTCGCGCCCGGGAAGCCCAGCTTTTCGCGCTGCTCGTAGTAGGCCTTGGCCACCGCCTGGGCCAGCGCGCGCACGCGCAGGATGTAGCGCTGGCGCTCGGTCACGCTGATCGCGCGGCGTGCGTCGAGCAGGTTGAAGGTGTGGCTGGCCTTCATCACCTGTTCGTAGGCCGGCAGCGGCAGGTTCACTTCCACCAGCTTCTGCGCCTCACGCTCGCAGGCATCGAAGCGATGGAACAGCTCTTCCACGTCGGCGTATTCGAAGTTGTAGGTGCTCTGCTCCACCTCGTTCTGGTGGTAGACGTCGCCGTAGGTCACCGGCTGGCCGTCCGGGCCATAGGTCCAGACCAGGTCATAGACGTTGTCGCAGTTCTGCAGATACATGCACAGGCGCTCGAGACCGTAGGTGATCTCGCCCAGCACCGGGCGGCATTCCAGGCCACCGGCCTGCTGGAAGTAGGTGAACTGGGTCACTTCCATGCCGTTGAGCCAGACTTCCCAGCCCAGGCCCCAGGCGCCCAGCGTCGGCGATTCCCAGTTGTCCTCGACAAAGCGCAGGTCGTGCACCAGCGGGTCGATGCCCAGGGCCTTCAGCGAATCCAGGTACAGCTGCTGGATGTTGTCCGGCGCCGGCTTCATCGCCACCTGGTACTGGTAGTAGCGCTGCAGGCGGTTCGGGTTCTCGCCATAGCGGCCGTCGGTGGGGCGCCGCGACGGCTGCACGTACGCCGCGTTCCAGCCTTCCGGACCGATCGCACGCAGGAAGGTGGCCGGGTGGAAGGTACCGGCGCCCACCTCCAGGTCGAGCGGCTGGATGAGCACGCAGCCCTGCTGGGCCCAGAACTGGTTCAGGGTCTGGATCAGGCCCTGGAAGGTGATCGGAACGGTCGGGGTCGCGGACATTCGGACGATTCTTGGCCGGCAAGGGGGTGCGCTAGTATAACGGCCGACCTGCGGGGCATTCCGTACCCGGGAGGAGCAGGCAGATGGAACATCGGCTGCCGGTGGGCACGCCCGGCGAAGCTGGCGGCGTACCGCTGCCGTGGGGACGCCTGCAGTTCGAGCAGGTGGCCGCGGCCCTGATCGCCGACGGCCTGGTGGCCGAACAGGAACACGAGCGCATGCGTTTTTCCGCGCAGGGCGCGCGCAATGCCAGTGAAGTGCATCCGCTGGTACTGCTGTCCAACCTCAAGCTGGCCGCCCGCGACGGCGGCGAGTTGACCCTGGAGCGCCTCACCGAATGGCTGGCCCGGCGCACCGACAGCCGCTACCTGCGCATCGACCCGACCCGGGTCGACGTGGCCACGGTCACCGCGCTGGTGTCCCATGCCTATGCCCGCCGCCATCGCTTCCTGCCGCTGGCGGTGGATGCCGAGCGCGTGCTGGTGGCCACCAGTGAGCCGCTGGTGCAGGAATGGCGCCGTGACCTGCAGCATCTCACCCGCCGCCGGGTCGAGCTGGCGGTGGTCAATCCGTTGGACCTGCACCGCTACACCATGGAGTTCTATGGGGTGACCCGCTCGGTGCGGGGCGCCCGCGGCGACGTGCGCGGCGAGGTCAACACCACCCTGCCCAGCTTCGAGCAGCTGGTCGAGCTGGGCCGCACCGGCGACGTCAACGCCGACGACCAGCACATCGTGCACATCGTCGACTGGCTGCTGCAGTACGCCTACGAGCAGCGCGCCTCGGACATCCACCTGGAACCGCGCCGCGAGATGGGGCGCATGCGTTTCCGCATCGACGGCGTGCTGCACAAGGTGTTCGAGGTACCCCCGGCGGTGATGACCGCCGTGGTCAGCCGCATCAAGGTGCTCGGCCGCATGGACCTGGCCGAGCGCCGGCGCCCGCAGGATGGCCGCATCAAGACCCGCTCGCCGGGTGGCCGCGAGGTCGAAATGCGCCTGTCGACCATGCCCACCGCCTTCGGCGAGAAGTGCGTGATGCGCATCTTCGACCCGGATGCCGCCTTCAAGAGCATCGACCAGCTCGGCTTCAGCCCGCAGGAAGCCGCCGGTTGGAACGCGCTGGTCGAGCGCCCGCACGGCATCGTGCTGGTCACCGGCCCGACCGGCTCGGGCAAGACCACCACCCTGTATTCCACGCTGAAGCGGCTGGCCACCCCGGACGTGAACGTGTGCACGGTGGAAGACCCGATCGAGATGATCGCGCCCGAGTTCAACCAGATGCAGGTGCAGACCAACATCGACCTGGACTTCGCCAGCGGCGTGCGCACCCTGCTGCGGCAGGACCCGGACATCATCATGATCGGCGAGATCCGCGACCTGGAAACCGCGCAGATGGCCGTGCAGGCCTCGCTGACCGGGCACCTGGTGCTGTCCACCCTGCATACCAACGACGCGCCCTCGGCGGTCACCCGCCTGCTCGACCTGGGCGTGCCGCACTACCTGCTGGCCAGCACCCTAAACGGCATCCTTGCCCAACGTCTGGTGCGTACGCTGTGCCCGCACTGCAAGCAGCCGCACAGCCTTGGCGCGGCCGATTGGGCGGTCCTGGCTGATAGCCAGGAGGCATATCCAGATGACGCCACACCCTGTCGACCGGTCGGTTGCCTGGAGTGCCGACGCACCGGATTCCTCGGCCGTATCGGCCTGTATGAGCTGCTGCCATTGGGCTCGCGGCTGCGCGGGCAGATCCGTGCCGACATGGATCTGGCCGGTTTCAGTCGCGCCGCGCGGGCTGAAGGGCTGCGAACGCTGCGCCAGGCCGGGCTTGAAAAGGTGGCACAGGGGCTGACTACAATCGAGGAAGTCCTGTCAGTGCTGCCCCCCCCGGATGAACCCAGCTCCCTTCCTGATCGTTGAAACCGGCCGCCCGGTGCCGTCGCTGCGCCGCTACGGGCGCTTCCCGCACTGGATCCGCGTGGCCGCCGGGCTGGAAGAACACGAGACCGTGGTGGTCGATGTTGAACATGGCGATGCATTGCCCGACCCGCGCGCCTTCGCCGGCGTGCTGGTGACCGGCTCGGCGGCGTTCGTCACCGACCACGCCGACTGGAGCGAACGCAGCGCCGCATGGCTGCACCAGGCTGCCCACGACGACCGCCCGTTGTTTGGCATCTGCTACGGCCATCAGCTGCTGGCGCACGCGCTGGGCGGCGAAGTGGCCTACAACCCGGCCGGCCGCGAGTCCGGCACCATCGAGCTGGAACTGCAGCCGCAAGCCGCACAGGACCCGCTGTTCCAGGGCCTGCCGCAGCATTTCGCCGCGCACGCCACCCATCTGCAGACCGTGCTGCGCGCACCCGACGGGGCCGAGGTGCTGGCCCGTTCGCCGCTGGACGGCTGCCACGCCTTCCGCTGGGGGCGCCAGGCCTGGGGCGTGCAGTTCCATCCGGAATTCGCCACCCACCACATGCGCGGCTACGTGCGCGCCCGCGCCGACTGCATCGGCCGCCACGGTGGCTGTGCCCGCAGCATCGAGCGCGCGGTCAGCGCCGCACCGCTGGCGCGCCAGCTGCTGCGCCGCTTCGTCCGCCAGGCGCGGCTGTCTTCAGCCCAGCCGGTGGCAAAACAGGGATAATCGGCGCCACGGGCAGCCGCCCGGCCCCCTCCTGTCCTTCCCGGATGTCCATGAAAGAGATTCGCAAGCTGCCGGCTTCGGCGGGCGCCCAGTGGTTGCTGGATACGTTCTCACTGTACCGGCGTGCGCCGCTGCAGCTGGCCCGGATCGGCCTGACCTGGCTGCTGGTGAGCTGGGTGGTCACCCTGTTGTCGACGCTGATTCCCGGTGCCGCTGGCCTGGCCGTGCAGCTGATGACGCTGGCCATCTCGCCGATCATGTTCGGCGGCATGCTGTATGCCGTGGGCGAGATCGACGAAGGCCGCCCGGGCCTGGCCTCGCACCTGCTGCAGCCGATCCGCGACCACCGCGTCAGCCACCTGCTGGTGCCGCTGGCGATCCAGGTGCTGGCGGTGCTGCTGCTGGGCGCGCTGCTGTTCCTGATGATCGGCCGCGAGGGCTTCACCGCCTTCAGCGAGGTCATGACCAAGATGGAAGAGATCAGCCGCAGCGGCCAGCAGATCAGCCCGGACGATGCGGCTGCGCTGGTCGCCAACCTGCCGGCCAAGCGCATTGCGCTGTGGATGCTGCTGGTGTTCCTGAGCGCGGTCGCGCTGTCGCTGGCGATGTTCACCCAGCCGGCACTGGTGGTGTTCGACAAGCAGAGCGGCATGCACGCGCTGCGCCTGAGCCTGCAGGGCTGCATCGAGAACATCGGCGCGATGATCGTATTCGCCGTGCTCGGCCTGATCGCCGCGTTCTGCATGTACATCCTGTTCGTGATCGTGATCCAGATCGCGATGCTGATCGGTGGCCCGCTGGCGGCGGCCTTCATCGCCCAGCTGGTGCTGACCACGGTGCTGATGCCGCTCTACGTCGGCGCGGTCTATGCCGCGTGGAAGCAGATGTTCGTACATCGCGGCAGCCGCGCGGCCCCGCCGATCCCGACCACACCGACCTCCAGCGACATCTTCCACGCCTGACCAGCGCGTTGGTAGATCCACGCCATGCGTGGATAGAAAAAAGGGGACGGAGGGGATTAAGTCGTTAGAGGCACAAACGACTTAATCCCCTCCGTCCCCTTTTTGCTTTTCAGGCGGCAGGTTTCTTCACTGCCGAGGACGGCACCAGCCAGCGTGCGGCGTGGATGCCCAGCTCGTACAGCAGGCACATCGGGATTGCCAGCATCAGCTGCGACACCACGTCCGGCGGGGTCAGAACCGCCGCCAGCACGAAGATGCCGACGATCGCGTAGCCGCGCCCTTCCTTGAACTGCTGCGGCGTCACCCAGCCCAGCAGCACCAGGATCACCATCGCCACCGGCAGTTCGAAACTGCCGCCGAAGGCGAAGAAGATCGCCAGCACGAAGTCCAGATAGGCATTCGCATCCGGAGTGATCGCGATCACGTCCGGACTGAAGGTGGTCAGGAAGTGGAACACCGCCGGCAGCACCAGGAAGTAGGCGAACGCACAGCCGGTGTAGAACAGCAGCACCGACGACACCAGCAGCGGCACCGCCAGGCGCTTCTCACGCGCGTACAGGCCAGGCGCAACGAACGCCCACAGCTGGTACAGCAGCCACGGCACCGCCACGAACAGGGCCACGAAGAAGGTCAGTTTCAACGGCGCGAAGAAGGCGCCGGCCGGATTGGTGGCGATCATCGTCTGCCCGTTGGGCAGCTGCGAAACCAACGGCTCAGCCAGGGCGTTGTACAGCCGCTGGGTAAACGGCAACAGCCCCAGCAGCACCACGCCCAAGCCCAGCAGCGCCCGCACCAGGCGCCCGCGCAGTTCCACCAGATGTTCAACCAGCGAGCTTTCGCCGAAGTCCTGTTCGCTCATGGATGGCGCTCCGTGCTCTGCGGCTGCGGCGTCGCACTGGTTTCGACGGCCGTGCCAGCCGTGGTTGGAACCGCAGCGCCGTCCTGTGCAGCAGCGTCGGCCGCCACAGGTTCGCTCAGGTGCGGCGGAACATCCGCCGGCGCCGGCGCGCGCACTTCCTGCGCCAAGGCGTCGCCTTCGTGCTGCGCCTGCTGGGCTTCGCGACGGATCGCCTCACCACTGGCGCGCAGCTGGTTCTCGGTGTCCTGCATGCCTTGGCGCACGTCCTGCATCTGCCGCTTGATTTCCTCGGCCTGCAGCTCGCGCTCCAGTTCCTGTTTCACCGAATCCCATTGCGTACGGGCACGGCGCACCCACAGGCCGGCGAAGCGGGCCGCCTTGGGCAGGCGCTCGGGACCGAGCACCACCAGAGCCACCACCGCAATCACCAGCAGTTCGCTGAAGCCGATATCGAACACCGCGACCGCTCCGGATCAGCGAGCGTTGCGGTCGTGCTCGTCCTGCGCAGTGCGCGAGGCATCCTGGCTGCGCGATTCATCGCCCAGCTGCGCGTTCGGCTTGTCCTCGTCGCGCATGCCCTTCTTGAATTCCTTGACCGCCGAGCCGAGGTCCTTGGCGCCGCTGGTCAGGCGCTTGGTGCCGAACACCAGCAGAACGATCGCCAGCACGACCAACCAATGCCAGATGCTGAAACTGCCCATAAAGACGCTCGTTACGTTAGTGATCAGGCTGTCGAGCATAGCGCACCGGCTGTTAACCGGCGCGCGTGACAAAAGTCAGTTTCCGCCCAGCGTTTCCGTGCGGATTTCGCCGTCGTTGACCGGCTGGAAGCCCTGCTGCTGCGGCGGCGGGTTCTGCGGCACGTTCTGCAGCGGCGCGGTGGTGGCCTCGGCCGGGGCTGCGGGTGCTGCCTGAACAGGCGCCGGCGTCGGCGCCACGGCCGGGGCCGCCGCGCGCGGTGCGTTGCCGCCGTTGCCGGCGCGGTTGTTGCGCGCCGCATAGGTGGCTTCTTCCAGACGGTCGCGGAAGGCGACCACATCCATCGACGGCGCACCGGCGGCGCGGCCCTCGAAGATCATCCGCGGCGTGGTGTTGCTGCCGTAGGCGTCCAGATTGGCGGCATCATCGATCTGCAGCACCGCACCGTCCAGGGCAACACCGGCAAACAGGCCACGGGCACGCGACCACGACCAGATCTCGGCCTTCAGCTGGCCGTCGGTGGCAGCGGCGGCATTGCGGCCGACCGGACCGGCCGCAACGCCGGCATCGGCGCCCAGCGTGAACTTGCCGTTGACCAGATTGTCCAGGCTGCGGTCGTTGCGGAACACCAGCACCACGTCCGAGGACTGCACACCGGCCTGGAAGCCGATGCTGCCGCCGGTCAGCTTCACGAACACCGGGCTGGACCAGGCGCCATTGGGCATGCGCACCGACATCAGGCCATGGCCGCGGCGTCCGCCGATGACCAGGCCGGCCTTGATCGTGTCGGGAATGACGATGACCGCGCGGCCTTCGTCGAGCAATTTGTCCGGAATGCCCTGTTCAGGGATTTCCTGGATTTCAGCCAGCACACGCACCGCGTTGCGGGCGCGCTGGTCTTCCTGCGGTCCGGCCATGGCCTGGCTGGACAGCAGGCTGGCGGCGATCAGCAGGGCTTGGATCGGGCGACGCATGGCAGGCTCCAGAAGTCAGTCCATAGGAAGATATAGCAAGTGACTGAAATTAGTAGTGTTGTCATGAATCTCCAATGAGCGTTCCCTGCTCACATTGGTGCGCGCTATGCCTGCAATCCGAACCCTGCATCCCGGCACGGCGCCGGATCGGCGACAATGACACCCATGCTCGACGCACCCGATACCGCCGTGCTGGCGGTCAACCTAGGCACGCCCGAGACGCCGACGGCCCCCGCCGTACGCCGTTACCTGGCTGAATTCCTGTCCGACCCCCGCGTGGTCTCGATCCCGGCGCTGCTGTGGCAGCCGTTGCTGCGCGGGTTGATCCTGCCGTTGCGCAGCGGCCGTTCCGCAGCCAAGTACGCCCAGGTCTGGCTGCCCGAGGGTTCTCCGCTGATGGTGCATACGCGTCAGCTGGCGCAGGCCATGCAGCGCCTGCTGCCGGCGCTGACGGTGCGCCACGCCATGCGCTATGGCGAACCCGCGCTGACCGGCGAACTTGACCGCCTGGCGGCCGAAGGCGCGCGCCGCATTGTGGTGCTGCCGCTGTACCCGCAGTACTCGACCACCACCACCGCCTCGGTCCAGGACCGTGTCGATGCCTGGCAGCGCCGCAATCCGGGCGTGACGGTCAGCCTGGTGCGTGACTATTCGGTCGATCCGGCCTGGGTCGAGGCCGTGGCCGGCTCGATCCGGCGCTATTGGGAACAGCATGGCCGCAGCCAGAAACTGATGTTCTCCTTCCATGGCATCCCGCAGCGCCTGGCTGACGCCGGCGATCCGTATCCGCAACGCTGCGAAGCCAGCGCGCAGGCCATCGCCCAAGCGCTGGGCCTGGGCAGCGACCAGTGGCAGATGGGCTACCAGTCGCGCTTCGGCCGCGAACGCTGGTTGCAGCCGTACGCCGAGCCCAGCCTGTGGGCGCTGGCCGAGTCCGGGGTGAAGCAGATCGACGTGGTCTGCCCGGGCTTTGCCACCGATTGCCTGGAAACGCTGGAAGAGGTGGCGCTGGGCTTCACCGAGACAGTGGCCGAGCGTGGCGCGACGATGCGCTACATCCCGTGCCTCAACGCCGATGCGGAGCACGCACGCGCACTGGCACAGCTGGCCGTGGCCGCGCTGGCATGAGTCTGCAACCGTTTGAACTGGAGGTCGGCGGCGCGCGTGTTGCCGGCCTGCGCCAGGACGGTGACGGTCCGCGCGTGCTGGCCCTGCATGGTTGGCTCGACAACGCCGCCAGCTTCGTGCCGCTGGCCCCGCACCTGTCATCGCTGCAGCTGGTGGCGATCGACCTGCCAGGGCATGGCCACAGCGCGCACCTGCCGGCGGGCGCCAGCTACACCACCGCCGCCGCGATCTGCCACGTGCTCGATGTGGCCGACGCGTTGGGCTGGGACCGCTTCAACCTGCTCGGTCATTCGATGGGCGCCGGCATCGCCAGCCTCACCGCCTCGGTCAGCGACCGCGTGGAACGGTTGGTGGCGATCGAGGCACTGGGTGGCCTGCGTGGCCCCGAGGAAGACACCGCCCATCGCCTGCGCGAGCATGTGAATGCCACGCGTGGGCTGGCGCGCAAGCAGCTGCGCGTGTTTCCCGATCTGGCCGCACCGATCCGTGCGCGGATGATGGCCAACCAGCTCAGCGCGCCCTGTGCACGCCTGCTGGTCGAACGTGGCGTCGAACCGGTCGAGGGCGGCTATCGCTGGTGCAGCGACCCGCGCCTGATGCTGCCCACCGCGATCCGGCTCAGCGAAGGCCAGATCGACAACCTGCTGCAGGCCATCGCCTGCCCGACGCAGGTCATCTACGCCACGCCGGCACAGTCCTACTACCCCGAGCCGATGCGTAGCGACCGCCTGCGCCACCTGCGTGATGGACGGCTGGCGCTGTTCGCCGGCAACCATCACCTGCATATGGAAACACCAGCGCAGATCGCCGAGGTGATCCTGCGCTTCCTCGCCGTCGACAACGCCGGCTGAGTCGCAGCGTCCGCGCACTTCACTCTGCGCGTTTGCGGCCGATACATCAGTTGCGGGCCCCTGCGCCCGCGGCACGCAGGTCCGGTCGGGCCTGCGGCGTGTGTCAGGTTCTGCAAGGAAGTCCGCATGCCCGCTCTGCTGCACCGTCACCCACAGGATGTGGCCACGGTGTCCCGTCTCCGCGTCGCTGTCCGCGCCGCATTCCCTGAATTCCCGGTCCATGTCCTGCACGCACACATCTGCGTGCGCTGCGGCGTGGCCGTTGTCGTCTGCTGATCCAGGAGTCGCCGATGTCCATTGCATCCTCCCGCCCCCCCGATACCACCCGCCTGCCGCACCTGCTGCAGCTCGCCCGCCGGGGTGACCGTCATCTGCTGATCGGCAGCGCAGCGCTGGCTGCCGCAGGTCTGTGGCTGGCCCTGCGCGGCAACCCTCTGCTGGAGGCTTTGCTGGCAGCGGCCGCCGTGTTGCCGGCGGCGTGGCTGGCCGGCCCCCTGGCCGGCAGCGCCATCGCCCGCAATGGTCTGGCGCTGCTGCTCGCAGCGCAGCTGGCAGGGGTAGGCGCGATCGTCGGCCTGTCGCCCGCACTGCCGATCGCATTGCTGCTCGGGGTTCTGCTGGGCCACCGCGATCGTCTGCCGGTATGGCTGGCGGGCGCCGTCGGCACGGTGTCCCTGCTGGTTCCGCTGCTGCACGGGGCCGCGCCAGGGCCGGCGCTGCTGCAGGCCGGTGTGCTCGCCGGGCTGACCGTGCTGCTCGGTCAGGTCGCCCAGCGTTTGCGCCAGCAGACCGAGGCACTGGGCCATGGTCCGCGACGGTTGGCCGCGCTGGCGCGCGACATCGCCACCGGCGCAGACCTGGCCGCCCATGCCAACACCACGGCCTACGCACCCGGCTCGCTGGCCCATGCGCTGGCCGATACCGCGCGGCACGTGCAGGCGCAGCGCAGTCGCGAGGCCGCCGCCAATGCCGAGAACGCACAGATCCGCCAGGCCCTGGATGCCTCACGCACGGCGATGATGATCGCCGACAACGACCACGTGATCCGCTATGTGAACCGCTCGGTGGTGGCCCTGCTGCGCAACCAGCAGGCAACGCTGCGCCAGGCCTTCCCCGACTTCGACGCGGAGCGCCTGGTCGGCAGCAGCATCCACCGCTTCCACGCCAATCCCGAGCGCATCCGCGCCATCCTCAATGGACTGCAGGTCACCCACAACGGCAAGGTGCAGATCGGCCCGGTGCACTTCGCCCAGGTGGTTACTCCGGTATTCGACGCGCAGGGCGTGCGCCTGGGCTTTGCGGTGGAGTGGCATGACCGTACCCATGAACTGGCACTGGAGAACGCGGTGGCAGGCATCGTCGCCGCTGCCGCTGCGGGGGACCTCGACCAGCGCCTGCAGGCACGCGAGGGCGCCAGCTTCCTCGATGGCCTGACCGGCGGTATCAACCAGCTGCTGGACACGCTCGGCAGCACCGTTGATGAGGTAAGGCAGATGCTTTCTGCGCTGGCCAGTGGTGATCTCGACCGACGCATGCACGGCGAACATCACGGCGCGTTCGCCGCGATCCAGCGCGACGCCAACGCCACCGCCGGCCAGCTCTCTCGCATGGTGGGCCACATCCAGCAGTGCGCCGCCTCGATCAGCACGGCCGCCAGTGAGATCGCTGCCGGCAATGGCGCGCTGTCCGAGCGCAGCGAGCGCCAGGCAGCGCATCTGCAGGAGACCGCAGCATCGATGGAGGAGCTCACCTTCACCGTCCGCCAGAACGCCGCCCATGCGCGCCAGGCCAGTGAGCTGGCCGCGTCCACGCAGAGTGCCGCTGGCGACGGCAATGCCGTGATGCAACAGGTGGTCGACACGATGCAGGCCATTGAAGGTGCGTCGAAGCGGATCGGTGACATCACCGGGGTGATCGACGGCATCGCCTTCCAGACCAACATCCTGGCGCTGAATGCCGCAGTTGAAGCGGCGCGCGCCGGCGAGCAGGGCCGCGGCTTCGCCGTCGTTGCCAGTGAGGTACGCGTGCTCGCACAGCGTTCGGCCGCCGCTGCACAGGAGATCAAGGCGTTGATCGACGAAGCCGGTCGCCAGGTTGGTGAGGGCGCCCAGCTGGTCGCCGATGCCGGCCAGCGCATGCAGGGCATCGTCGGTGGCGTGGAGAACGTCAGTCACCTGATGCGCGAGATATCCGCCGCGTCGCAGGAACAGTCGATCGGCATCGAGCAGATCAACCAGACCGTGGTGCAGATGGACCAGGCCACGCAACAGAACGCAGCGCTGGTGGAGGAAGCCACCGCCGCGGCACGCGAACTGCAATCGCAGGCCGGGACGCTGACCGAAGCGGTCTCGGTGTTCCGCCAACAGGAAGTGCATGAGATCGCACGCGTTGCCTGAGCCCCGGGGGTAACGCAATCTGATGAGAACGGCGCCCGCAGGGCGCCGTTTTTCCATGTGTTCTGCGTGATGGATCACGGCAAGGGCATGCCCGGTGGTATCGATCCATCGGGTCGGCAGGGCCGGCCGCTGGCCGGCAAGCACGGGGCGTGGATCCACCGAGCCCGATCACCGTTATCGCCTCACGGGTAGTGCCGGCCGCTGGCCGGCAACCGCGATCTTCCTGCGCACAAAGAAAAACCCCGCTGCGTGAGCAGCGGGGTTTTGGGTGTAAACCCTGGCGATGACCTACTCTCGCATGGCTTGAGCCACACTACCATCGGCGCAGCTGCGTTTCACTTCCGAGTTCGGGATGGGATCGGG